>CAZIRD010000172.1:0-4852 GCA_964541625.1 uncultured Acidibacter sp. | reverse complement strand
AGTCAGCGGTGACCAGACAGCTGCTGTTGGCGTCCGTCAGGGCGATGTGCACCCGGTCGGTGTCGATCGCCGACAGCGCGTCCAGCAGATAGGTGACATTGAAGCCGATCTCGATCTCTTCGCCCGCGTAGGCGACCTCGATCTGATCCTCGGCCTCTTCCTGGTCGGGATTGTGGGCCTGCACGGTGAGCAGGTCCGGCTTGGCATTGAGACGGATGCCGCGGTACTTCTCGTTCGACAAAATCGCCGTTCTTTGCAGACTTTGCCGCAAAAATTCGCGATCTGCGCCGATAATGCGGTTTGCATTCGCCGGGATGACGCGACTGTACTCCGGGAATCGGCCGTCAATCAGCTTCGAAGTGAAGCGAATGTCGCCGATCTCGCAACGAACGTGGTTCGTTCCTACCGTCAGGGCGATTTCGCCATCGCCACCCAGCATGCGCTGCAGCTCGAGCACACCCTTGCGCGGCAGGATCACCTGCTGCTTGCCGGTCACGCGCTCGAGCAGACTGGCCTCGCAGAGCGCCAGCCGATGGCCGTCGGTGGCCACGGCCCGCAGCTTGCCGCCCTCGGACTCGAGCAGCATGCCGTTGAGGTAATAGCGCACGTCCTGCTGCGCCATCGAGAAATGCACCTTGTCGATCAGCCGCTTGAAGTCGGCCTGCGGCAGACGCAGCACCTGCTGGGCGTTGATCTCATCGACCAGCGGGAACTCGGCCGCCGGCAGCGTCGAGAGAGTGAACCGGCTTCGCCCCGAGCGCACCACGAGCCGATCGCTCTCGACGCTCAGCGTCACCGTGGAGCCTTCCGACAGCGCCCGCAGAATGTCGAGCAACTTGCGACCCGGGACGGTGATGTCTCCCGGCGCGAGTACCTTCAGGCCGATGGTGCTGACCAGCTCCACCTCAAGGTCGGTACCGGTGATGCTGAGCCGGTCGTCGCGGGCGTTAAGCAGGACATTGGAAAGCACCGGCATCGTCTGGCGGCGTTCCACCACACCGATGACGTGCTGCACCGGACCAAGGATCTCTTCTCGGGTCGCTGTGAGTTTCATAAATCCTGGTATTTAAGATTAAGAAAAGATAGTTGTTGCTACAGGCGCGCTGGATAAGTGCAAAACCCTGGAAAACCCGGTGTTTTCAGCATCTTGCCTCCGCGGCGCCCGTGCGTGACCGACGGTAGAACCGGGGTACTCCCTGTGCGCGGATTGTGAATGATTTTTGGTCGCGAAAACATCCACACGTTGCGCACATCATCCGGTCAGGGTTCTCAACAGGTTTGTGTAGTCCTCGGCGATCCGCTGCTCGGTATCGCGCAACGCGCGGATCCGCCGACAGGCATGCAACACCGTGGTGTGATCGCGGCCGCCGAAGGCATCGCCGATCTCCGGCAGGCTGTGACTGGTCAGCTCCTTGGCCAAGGCCATGGCGATCTGCCGCGGCCGCGCTACCGAACGACTGCGCCGCTCGGAGAGCAAGTCCGCCACGCGCACCTTGAAATAATCGGCGACGGTTTTCTGGATGTTCTCGATGGTGATCAGCCGCGCCTGCAGCGCGAGCAGGTCGCGCAGCGCTTCCTTGGTGAAATCGAGCGTGATCGGCTGGCCGGTGAAGCGCGAGTTGGCGATCACGCGGTGCAGCGCGCCCTCGAGCTCGCGGATGTTCGAGCGGATGCGCTTGGCGATGAAGAGTGCAACGTCCTGGCCGAGCTTGACGCCGGCCGCCTCGCCCTTGCTGATCAAAATAGCCGCGCAAGTCTCGAGCTCGGGAGGTTCGATCGCCACCGTCAGGCCCCAGCCGAAGCGCGATTTCAGGCGTTCTTCGAGTCCATCGACTTCTTTCGGATAACGGTCGCAGGTCAGGATCACCTGCTGCTGGCCTTCGAGCAGCGCGTTGAAGGTGTGGAAGAACTCTTCCTGCGAACGCTCTTTACCGGCGAAAAACTGGATGTCGTCGATCAGCAGCGCATCGAGCGAGCGATACGCTGTCTTGAAGTCGTTCATCTGGTTGTGTTGCAGCGCCTTGACCATGTCGCTGACGAAGCGCTCGGAATGCACGTAGGCGATGCGCGCCTGCGGATTGCGCGCCTGGATGGCGTGGCCGACGGCATGCATCAGGTGCGTCTTGCCAAGGCCGACGCCGCCGTAGATGAAGAGCGGGTTGTAGGCTTTGCCCGGGTTTTCCGCCACCTGCTGCGCCGCCGCCTTGGCGAGCTGGTTGCTCTTGCCGACCACGAAGGTGTCGAAGGTCGAGTCGCGGTTCAAACGACCGCCGACGATCTCCAAGCCGGCGCGGCGCGGATTGCGCAGCGGATCGCGCGCGGCGGTCTGCGGATCGTCGAGGGCGCCGGTGACCGATGCGGGCGGCGCCTCGGGTTTTTCACCGACCAGGATCGACAGCCGCGGCGTGCGTTCGGGGAGCTGGCTACGCAGCCATTCCTCGATGCGCGGCTGCAAGTGGCTGCTGATCCAGTCGACCACGAACCGGTTCGGCGCCAGCAGGCGCAACTCGCCGTCGGTCTCGACGGCCTGCAGCGGCCGCACCCAGGTGTTGAAGTCCCGGTCGGGCAACTCGGCAGCCAGAGTCACGAGGCAACGGTTCCAAAGCGACGCGTCCACGCGGCTGCCGGCCTCCCTGGTTGACGACGCGGGTGGGTGGGGTTCGACGAAGGGGTGCGAAGAATATACCGGTCGGCGAGCCTGTGGATATCTTTCTTGGCTTGACACCGCCCGACCCCCTGCTTACCCTCTGCGGCCTTTTTTCGGTGACGCACGATGAAACGCACCTATCAGCCCAGCAAGGTCCGCCGCGCCCGCACCCACGGTTTCCGCGCCCGCATGGCTACGGCCAACGGCCGCAAGGTGCTCGCCCGCCGTCGTGCCAAGGGCCGCAAGAAGCTGATCCCCTGATCCGCGACGCCGACACCCGCCCTTCCCGGTTGGGTTTTCCGGCAGCGCGCCGGGTGCTTCGCAAGACCGACTTCGAGAACGCCTACCGCCGCGGCCGCCGGTTCGGCGACGCGTTCTTTTCCCTGGCCGTTTGTCCCAATGCCGTCGAGGGTCCGCGGCTCGGGCTCGCCGTCGGCGCCAAACTCATCGGAAATGCCGTCGCCCGCAACCGGCTTCGTCGCATAATTCGCGAATCGTTCCGGCTCGCCCAGCACCGGCTGCCCGCCACCGACATCATCGTCGGCCCGCGCGCGGCCGCTCGTGGCGCGCCGGCTGAGCGGATCCGCCAGAGTCTCGACGGACTCTGGCAAAAGGTAGCAAGCACATGCGCGCCATCCTCCGGGGCCTGATCAGGGCCTACCAGCTTGTCATCAGCCCGTGGCGCGGGCCGACCTGCCGTTACCATCCGTCCTGTTCGCACTACGCCCTCGAGGCGATCGACACCCATGGTGCGCTGCGCGGCAGCTGGCTGGCGCTGCGCCGCATCGGCCGCTGTCACCCGCTGCACGAGGGTGGTTACGATCCGGTGCCGCCGCGTTCGGCGCGCTGACGCAAACCGCTGCAAATTTCCCCCGACTATTTCTTTGAGACAAGGCAACCCGTGACCTCGACCAACGCCCGCATGTTCCTCTGGCTCGGCCTCGTGCTTGCGCTGTGGATCAACTACGAGACCTGGCAGCGCGACTACGCCTTGCCCGTGCCGCCCGCCTCGTCGGTGCCGGCGCCCACCGCCGGTGGCGGCCTCGCCGCCAACATTCCGCAGGCGCCGCAGTCGATCGCGCCGCCCGCGGCGCCCGCAGCCGCCGCGCCCGCAGCTGCGATACCTGCTGCGCCGCTGGCCACACCGCTGGCCACGCCGCCGACCGGCGCGCCGGGCGCCAGCGCGGCGGCGGGCACACTGCAGGTACGCACCGACGTCTTCGACCTCGAGATCAGCCTGCGCGGCGGCGATCTCGTGCGCGCGGATCTCCTCAAGTATCCGCAGGTGAAGGGTGCGGAAGCGCGCGTGCGGCTCTTCAACACCGACGCCGAACATTTCTACGCGCTGCAGACCGGGCTGACGGACACCGCGCCGACCGCGCACCCGACCCACCTGGCGATGTTCGAGTCGGCGCAGACGCGCTACACGCTGGCCGATGGCGGCAACGAGCTGCGCGTGCCGCTCGTCTGGACGGATGCCGCGAGCGGCGTCACGGTCACCAAGACCTATGTGTTCCGTCGCGGCGCCTACAAGGTCGATCTCGAATACACCATCGAAAACCGCGGTACGGCGCCCTGGCGCGCGGCGTCCTACGCGCAGATCTTCCGCAACGACAAGCCGGTCGAGCGCTCGATGTTCAGCGTCGAGAGCTACGCCTTCCAGGGCCCGGCGTATTACAACGGCGCCAAGTATTTCAAGATCAACCGCGAGAAGATCGCCGACAGCGAACTGCCGCGCAGCGTGACGACGGGCTGGATCGCCGGCATGCAGCACCACTTCGTCAGCGCCGTGGTGCCGACCGAAGGCAAGGACTACGCCTTTGCGCTCAAAACCGCAGGCAACCAGTACCTGCTCTCGGCGACCGGACCGGCTGTCACCGTCGCCCCGCAGAGCGGCGCGACGATCAAGGAAACGCTTTTCTTTGGCCCCAAGCTGCAGGCGCAGCTGAAGACCGCAGGTCCGCGGCTCGACCTCGTCGCCGACTACGGCATGCTGACGCTGCTCGCCGAGCCGCTCTTCTGGATGCTGGAGCAGGCGCACAACATCGTCGGCAACTGGGGCTGGGCGATCATCATCATCACCTTCCTGCTCAAGCTCGTGTTCTATCCGCTGTCCGAGTCTTCCGGCCGATCGATGGCCAAGATGAAGGTGCTCGCGCCGCGCATGAAGAACCTGCAGGAGACCTACAAGGACGACCGCGAGAA
>CAZIRD010000171.1:0-4866 GCA_964541625.1 uncultured Acidibacter sp. | reverse complement strand
GCAGCGCGACGCCGCCAAGGCCATCGAGGCCTTCGAATGGGCGATCCGCTACAACCCGGCACTGCCGGCGAGCTGGCAGGCGCTCGAGCGGCTGTATCGCATCACCGGCAGACAGCGCGACTCGGCGAATGCCGCCAGCCATGTCGCCAAGCTCGGCTCGCTGCCGTCAGCCGTGATCGCGGCCCGCGGCATGGTGGCCGACGGCGACTTCCAGGACGCCGAGCGCACCATTCGCGCGCATCTTGCCGAACAGCCGGACGACGTCGAAGCACTGCGCGTGCTGTCAATGATCGCGCGCCACTTCGAGTACAACACCGACGCCGAGGTGCTGCTCGACAAGCTGCTCGGCAAGGCACCGAACTACAACTCGGCGCGCTACGACCTGGTGCTGACGCTGGTGGACCTGCACAAGCACCAGCGGGCCCGCGAGGAAGCGGAACGCCTGATGGCCGCCGAGCCGCAGAATCCCGGAGTCAAGGTCACCCACGCGGGCATTCTGATGGCACTTGGTGATGTCGCGGGGTCGATAGAGCGTTACCAGCAGCTGCTCGAGAAGATGCCCCGCGATTCCGAGCTGCACCAATCACTGGGCCACGCCTACAAGACCGACGGCGAATCGGCCAAGGCGATCGAGTCGTACCACCGGGCAATCGAGGTCAGGCCGGACTTCGGCGAGGCGTACTGGAGCCTCGCCAACATGAAGACCTATCGCTTCACCGACTTCGAACTGCAGCGCATGCGCCAGTACGAGGCGCAGCCCTACCTGCAGATCGCCGATCGCTATCACCTCTGCTTTGCACTCGGCAAGGCACTCGAGGACCGCGGCGAGTACGCCGAGTCGTTCGAGTACTACAAGCGGGGCAATGCCCTCAAGAAGGAAGGCAGCATCTACCGCGCCGCGGCGCAGGAGCGCGCGGTCGGCCGGCAGATGGAAATCTGCACGCCTGAATTCTTTGCCGAGCGACGTGGCTGGGGCTGCCCGGACGCCGCACCGATCTTCGTGCTCGGGCTGCCGCGCGCCGGCTCGACCCTGCTCGAGCAGATTCTGGCCTCGCACCCGCAGGTCGAGGGCACGATGGAGCTCGCCAACATCCCGCGCCTCGTCGGCGCACTCGGCAGTGGCGACAAGTTCGGTGACACGCACTACCCCGGAGTCCTGCCGGATCTCACTGCGGCGCAGTGCCGCGAGTTCGGCGAGGCCTACATCCGCGACACGCGGGTGTACCGCAGCGGCAAGCCGTACTTCATCGACAAGATGCCGAACAACTTCCGCAACATCGCGCTGATCCAGCTGATCCTGCCGAATGCGCGGATCATCGACGCGCGCCGTGATGCGATGGACTGCTGCTTCAGCAACTTCAAGCAGCTATACGCCAACGGCCATCCGTTCGCCTACGACCTCGAGGACATCGGTCGCTATTACCGCGCCTATGTCGGTCTGATGGACCATTGGGAACGCGTGCTGCCGGGTCGGGTGCTCTGCGTGCGGCACGAGGACGTGCTCGCCGACCTCGAGGGCAGCGTGCGCCGGATACTCGATTACTGCGGGCTGCCCTTCGACGAAGCCTGCGTGCAGTTCCATCGCACCGAACGTCGGGTACACACGGCGAGTGCGGAACAGGTCCGTCGACCCATCAATCGTGACGGTGTCGACCAGTGGCGACCCTACGAACCGTGGCTGGGGCCGCTCAAGGGGGCGCTGGGGCCGCTCGCGCGCTGATCGGCGCAGCGGGCTCGGCCGTCCCTATGCAAAGCCGCTATGATGAAGGCGCACTTCATCCGGGGGGATCCACAGTGGGTGACGACAAGCAAGACACGCCGGCTGCCGCAGCGGGCGAGCGCGATCGGGGCTGGGTGCGCTGGTATGTGCTGCTGGTGATGGTGGGGGTCTACGCGCTCAGCATCGCCGACCGCTATGTCATCTCCACGCTGCTCGAGGCCATCCGCCTCGACCTGCAGCTCACCGACTCCGGCATCGCTTTCCTGACCGGCGTCTCGCTCGCGCTCTTCTACGTTCTCTTCGGCTTCCCGCTGTCCTGGCTGATCGACCGCTACAGCCGGCGCAACATCATCGCCGTCTCGGTGATCTTCTGGTCGGCGATGACCACCGCCTGCGGCCTCGCGCAAAACTACTGGCAGCTGCTGGCCGCGCGCATCGGCGTCGGCGTGGGCGAAGCCGGCGGCACGCCGGGCGCCAGTTCCATCCTTTCCGACTACTTCCCGGTCGCACAGCGGCCGATGGCGCTCACCGTGTTCGCCCTCGGCGCCTCGATCGGGGCCTGGATCGGCGCCGACGTCGCCGGGCAGCTCGCCGATCTCTACGGCTGGCGGCAGGTATTTCTTTGGCTGGGCATCCCAGGCGTGGTCTTCGGTCTGCTGATCTTCTTCACCGTGCGCGAACCCCGCCGCGGGCAACTCGATCTCAACAGCGCAACCGACGCGCCGGGGTTCGTCACCACGATGCGCTACCTCTGGCAGCAGAAGTCGGCCGTGCACGTCATGATCGGCAGTGCCCTCACCGCGCTTTGGGGCTGGGGACTCGCCTGGTGGACACCGACTTTCCTCATTCGCAACTTCGGCCTTACTGCCGGCGAGGCCGGCGCCCTGACCGGTCCCATGCATCTCGTCGGCGGCAGCCTTGCCACGCTGTTCACCGCCTGGCTCGTGGCGCGACCCTCGATGGCGGATCCGCGGCGCATCGTCTGGCTGATGGGTGCGGTCATCGGCGTCGCGTCGGTGGTCTCCTGGTTCATCTACACCAGCGAGTCGCTCGCTACCATCGAACTGCTGTTCTGGATCTTCATCCCCTCGATCTACTTCTACATCGGTCCCTGCTTCGGTCTGCTCAACAATCTCGCCGAGCCGCGCATGCGGGCGATGTTCTGCGCCGCCACACTGTTCATTGCCAATGTCGGCAACCTGATCATCGCGCCCCAACTCGTCGGCGTGCTCAGCGACCACTACGTCGCCGGCGGCATGGACAACGCGCACTCGCTACGCACGGCGATGCTCTGGCTGGTGCCGGCCGGCATCTGGGCGACCTTCCACTACTTCTGGTCGGCGCGGCGGATCGTCAGTGACCAGACGCGAGCCACCGGGATCGATCCGCTGGCGGAGGCAAAGGCGTCGTGAAGACCTTGAAGACGCGCGTAGCCTTCGCCGTAGCGCTACTCGCCCGCGTCAGCGCCCGCGCCCGCGCCGGCGCCGGCGCCCGCGCCCTGGTCGCCTGCCTGATGTTCGCGCTACCGGCCGTCGCCGCGGCTGAGGGCACGCTGCGCATCATCACCTGGGCGGACTATGTGCCGGCCGACGTCGCCGCGCAGTTCACGCGCGAGACCGGCATCAAGGTCGAAGTGACGCTGTCCAACAACGAGGAGATGATCTCCAAGCTGCGCGCGACCCGCGGCGCTGGCTTCGATCTCGCGCAGCCCTCGCAGGATCGTATCCTCGGTCCGCAGCAGGAGTTCGGCATCTACAAGCCGATCGACCTCGCCAAGGTACGCGTCGAGCGCATCCAGCCCGACCTGTTGGCTACCGTGCGCCGCAACGCCACGGTGGGCGGCAAACTCTACGCCCTGCCCTACGTCTGGGGCGCGGAGGGGCTGGTGGTGAACACGCAGCGTACCCGCGTTGCCGACTACCTCGACCTCTGTCGCCCGGACCTGAAGGGCCGCACCTCGGTGCGACTGCGCCGGCCGACGCTGATGGCGTTCGCGTTCGCGATGGGCAAGGATCCGTTCGCGCTCTACGGCGACACCCGCGCCTATGCCGCGCTGATGGATCAGGTCGGCGCGCGGCTGATCGCCTGCAAGGCCAACTTCCGCTTCTTCTTCGACAACCGCGATCAACTCCTGAACGGCATGCGTTCCGGTGAACTGCACGCAGCGATGATGTGGGACTCGGGCGGCTGGCGGCTCAACCGCGAGAATCCGAACATCAAGTTCATCGCGCCGAAGTCCGGCGCGCTCGGCTGGCTCGACACCTACGTGCTGCCGGCGCGCGGCAAGAACGAGGCCGCCGCCTACGCCTGGATCAACTTCACGCTGCGGCCGGAAATCGCCGCGCGCATCGCCAAGGCCATCGGCAATTTCTCCGCTGCCAAGGACGCCGACAAGCTCACCGATCCGGCGCTGCGGGCGCAATTCGCCGAGAGCTTCCCCGGTGGCTTCAAGGATGTTCGCTGGTATCCGGCGATCCCGCCCGGGCTCGAAGAAATCGAAGGTCGGGTCCTCGACCGTATCAAGGCAGCCAAATAATCGCGCGGACGATGCACGGGGCGGACGACATAGATCTCGAGGCGCGGGCGCTGGTCAAGCGCTTCGCCAGCCATGTCGCGGTCGACTCGCTTTCGTTCGGCGTGCGCCGCGGCAGCTTTTTCTCGATCCTCGGTCCCTCGGGCTGCGGCAAGACCACCCTGCTGCGCATGATCGCCGGCTTCATCGAGCCCGATGACGGCGACGTGGCCATCGGCGGTCGCAGCATGCGTGGCGTGCCACCGAATCGACGGCCGGTGAACATGGTGTTCCAGCAGCTGGCGCTGTTCCCGATGATGAACGTCGGCGACAACGTCGCCTACGGCCTCGCGCGGCGCGGCGTCGCGCGCGCCGAGCGCGAGCGCAAGGCCCTCGCCATGCTCGAGCGCGTCGGCCTGCCCGGCGCGGCAAACAAGCGCGTCGACGAACTCTCCGGCGGCCAACGACAGCGCGTGGCGATCGCCCGCAGTCTGGTGCTCGAACCCACGCTGCTGCTGCTCGACGAGCCGCTCGGTGCGCTCGACCTCAAGCTGCGCGAGCGCATGAAGATCGAACTCAAGCAGCTGCAGGCGGCCTTCGGCACCACCTTCGTCTACATCACCCACGACCAGTC
>CAZIRD010000170.1:0-4933 GCA_964541625.1 uncultured Acidibacter sp. | reverse complement strand
GCGATGGCGATGGCCCGCGCCAGTGCAATCCGATCGGCACTACCGTGACTTTTTACCACGACATGCTTGAGGCCGACCATGACCGCGCCGTTGTATCGGCGCGGATCGAGCGACTCCGACACCCGGCGCAGCACCGGCCGCGACAACAGCCCCGCCACCTTGCTCGGCAGGTCGGCGGTGAACTCGCGGCGCAGTCGGTTGCTGACGAGCCGGGCGACACCTTCCATCGTCTTCAGCGCGACGTTGCCGGTAAAGCCGTCGGTCACCACGACATCGACCTCGCCGGTGAAGATGTCGCCGCCCTCGACGAAACCGAGGTACTCGAAGTCGCGGCGGCTGTGCGTATCGGACCAGGCACGCAACAGCGCATGAGCCTCCTGCACGAGATCGTGACCTTTGGTCTCTTCCTCGCCGATATTGAGCAGGCCGACCCGCGGGCGCGGCGTGTCATGCACATCGCGGGCGACGATCGCGCCCATGATCGCGAACTGCTCGAGCTGGTGCGCGGTGGCGCGCACGTTGGCCCCGAGGTCGAGCAGGTGCGTGTAGCCGCGGGCGTTCGGCACTGCCGACATGATCGGTGCGCGCTCGACCTCGGCGAGGCACTTGAGCACGAAGTGCGCGATCGCGGTGAGCGCACCGGTGTTGCCGGCGCTGACCGCCGCCGCGGCACGACCGGCATGCACGAGATCCACCGCCACGCGCATCGAGGAGTCCTTCTTGCGGCGGATCGCCTCCCGCGGCGAGTCGGTCATGGCGATGACGTCGCTCGCGGCGACGATCTCGAGCCGACCGCGCACCGCAGCGCTCGGCGCAAGCGCATCGAGCAGCGCCGCCACCGTCGACTGCCGACCGACGAGCAGCAGGTGCAGCAGCGGGTCGGCCTCAAGCGCACGCACGGCCGCCGGGACACACTCCTCGGCACCGAGGTCGCCGCTCATGACATCGAGCGCGATGACGGTCACGGATCAGCGGCTCCCAAAGCGGGAGCGGGCGGGCGCAAGAGGCCCGCCATGGGCCGGGTTCAGCCCGCGGCTTCTTCGTCGGCCGGCTTCTCGATCACGCGCTTGCCGCGATAGAAACCATCCGGCGTGATGCGGTGACGGAAGTGCGTCTCGCCCGACTGCGGATCGACCGAGAGGGCGGGCTTGGCAAGACCGTCGTGCGAGCGGTGCATGCCGCGCTTGGACGGGGTCTTGCGACTTTTCTGGACTGGCATGTCGGACTCCTGAGACGAATTCGAAAACCGGGCGACTCACTCTGGACCACGTTTCAGGAGCTCGCCCAGCCCCGCAAACGGTCTCTGCACAACCTGCTCCGACGCGCTGCGCTCTGCAGCGACCGGAGCGCACTCGTCGAGCTGCTCGTGGCGCGCCACCAGCGGCAGGGCGAGCAGCAACTCTTCCTCGGCCAGATCGCGCAGCGCGATCCAACCCTGCGGCGCGAGCGTCGGCTCTATGCCCGGGTCGAGATCGTCCGCCTTCGCGGGATCGGTCACCAGCCAGACGCTCGACTCGTCGTCGACCTCCAGCCACACCGGCCGCAGGCAGCGCTCGCAGCGCAAACCCAGGCGAGCCTGCACGGCCACCGTGGCCGTCGGCGCACCACGCTCGCGCGCGAAGACGATGCGGCAATGCGCGCTGCCGTCGGCCACTGCGAGCGAGGGCAGCAACCGCGGCAACTCGCGCAGCGGCAAATCGAACTCGCGCGTTTCCCCTGCATCGGCCAGACGCTCGACGTCAACGGGACGGGACCAGTCGGCCGGCATGGGGCGCGTATAATAGGGGCCACCCCCCCTCGAGTCAAAACGACTTTTCGGTAAGCCGTTGTTTTCCGTAGCTGAAAATCACCCCGCGAGCCTCTCGCGTCCGCTCTGGCTGGCCTCCAGCTCGCGTTATCGCCGCGACCTGCTCGGCAGGCTGCAACTCGCCTTCGAACATCGCGCCCCGGAGATCGACGAGTCGCGGCTCGTCGGTGAATCCCCGGCCGCGCTCGCCGAGCGCCTGGCACTCGCCAAGGCGCGCGCCATCGCCGAACTCGAACCGCGTGCGCTCGTGATTGGCTCCGACCAGGTCTGCGCCCTCGGCAACGAATGCCTCGGCAAGCCGGGCAGCCGCGAAGCACAGGCCGCCATGCTGGCAAGGCTCTCGGGACAGCTCGTCACATTCCATACCGCAGTCGCCATCATCGGCATCGAAGCCGGCCTCTGGCAGCGCCACCGCGACGAGACCCGCTGCCAGTTCCGCAGGCTGGGCGCGCACGAGGTTGCCGATTACGTCGCGCGCGAAGCGGCTACCGACTGCGCCGGCGGCTTCAAGTGCGAGGGACTCGGCATCTCGCTGCTCGAGCGGATGCAGAGCGATGACCCGACCGCCATCATCGGCCTGCCGCTCATCTGGGTCGCGCAGACCCTGCGCCCCTTCGCCGTCGCGACGACGCCGTAGCCAGCGCATCGATCACCCGCGCAAGATCCGCGGGCAGCGGTGCGTTGACGCTGAACTCCGTACCGCGATCCGGCCAGACGAATGACAGGCTGGAGGCATGCAGAAACATGCGCTCGAGCCCGAACTCGCGCAGCTGCGCGTTGAACTCCGCATCGCCATATTTTTGATCGCCGGCCACCGGGTGTCCGGCATAGGCGGCGTGCACGCGGATCTGATGGGTGCGGCCGGTGAGGATGCTGACCTCGAGCAGCGAGGCGATGCGGCCGAAGGCCTGCACCGGACGGAAGTCGCTGATCGCGCTTTTGCCGGAGGCATGAACCTTCACCGTACGCTCGCCGCCGACCCGCAGGTCGGTGCGCAGCGGTGCCTCGATGCGCTTCTTGCCGAGCTGCCAACTGCCTTTGACGAGCGCGAGATAGCGCTTCTCGAAGCCATCGCCCTCGCGCAGTCCGGCATGCAGCATGCGCAGCACCGCCGGACGACGCGCCACCAGCAACACGCCGCTGGTGTCGCGATCGAGCCGGTGCACAAGCTCGAGCTTGTCGCTCTCGTCTGGCCGCGCGGCGCGCAAGGCCTCGATCACCCCGAAGCTCACGCCGCTGCCGCCGTGCACGGCGATGCCGGCGGGCTTGTTGATGACCAGCAGCCGCTCGTCCTCGTGGATGATGGCTGCGGTAACCGCGGCAAGCAGCGAGGCCGGCACACGGCTGCGCGGCGCGCTGCCCGGGACGCCTTCGGCCGGCTCCGGTGCCTCGAGGCGCAGCGGCGGCAGGCGGACGTCGTCGCCGAGAGCGAGCCGGGTGTCGACCGCCGCGCGCTTGCCATTTACCCGCACCTCACCCTTGCGGACGATGCGGAACAGCCGGCTGCGCGGCACCTGCGGGTACTGCCTCGCAAGGAACTTGTCCAGGCGACAGCCGGCATCGTCTTCGGCGACTACGGCGTGACGCACAGCTGTTTGACCGGTTTGATTCGTAACGCCTTGTTTTTCCATGGGCTTTGTCATAGTATCCGGTCGTCGCAAGAGCGCGCACCTTGGCGTGACCCGCTCCTGCAGGCATCAGCGCGGTGCCGGCCACCCGGTTTTTGGCGGTCAGCCATCCCGACAGCGGGCGCCGCATGTTAGTTGGTCCTCGGCAACGAGGCCATCGAATCCGGCCGACAGTCGCAGCGTCACCCGACGCGCCTTCGGTTGCCAGATACCAACAAGACAGACGTCACGTGCTTCATTTCCTCGTAACGCTGTTCGTGCACCAGCTCGATGCACTGGTTCTGCCCGCACGCCCGCGGCTTCCCGCCCGGCGCGTCGCGGTGTCCCATCGGACGACCCCCGGAATACTGTCGGCCCCACTTCGGAGTTCAGGGGCCCATGAAAAGAATGCTGGTGAACGCGACGCAGCAGGAAGAACTGCGCGTCGCCCTCGTTGACGGACAAAAGCTTTACGACCTTTCGATCGAGCTTCCGTCCCGCGAACAAAAAAAAGCGAACGTCTATAAGGCGCGCATCGCGCGCATCGAGCCTTCGCTCGAAGCCTGCTTCATCGATTACGGCGCCGAGCGCCACGGCTTCCTGCCGCTGAAAGAAATCTCGCGAGAGTATTTCCTCAAGAACCCCTCGAGTGGCCGCATCAACATGCGCGAAGTCCTGCAAGAAGGTCAGGACATCGTGGTGCAGGTCGAGAAAGAAGAGCGTGGCAACAAGGGTGCAGCGCTCACCACCTACATCTCGCTCGCCGGTCGATTCCTCGTCCTGATGCCGAACAATCCGCGTGCGGGTGGCGTCAGCCGTCGTATCGAGGGTGAAGAGCGCGACCAGATGAAGAGCATCATGGATGCGCTCGTCATTCCGTCGGGTATGGGCGCCATCGTGCGTACCGCCGGTGTCGGTCGAGCCACCGAAGAGCTCCAGTGGGATCTCGATAACCTCAAGATCCAATGGGACGAGATCGTCAAGGCGGTCCTCGAGCGCCCCTCCCCGTTCCTCGTCTATCGCGAGAGTGATCCCGTCACGCGCGCCCTTCGCGACTATTTCTCCGACGACATCGGTGAAGTGCTCGTCGATGAGCCTGGTGCCCATGCGATCGCGGCGGAGTACATGCAACGCTTCATGCCGGCCGAGGGTGGTCGTCGCCTGAAGATGTATGCCGACGATATCCCGCTCTTCACCCGCTATCAGATCGAAAGCCAGATCGAATCGGCCTACGCCCACAAGGTGCAGCTGCCCTCGGGTGGTTCGATCGTCATCGACTACACCGAAGCACTGGTCTCGATCGACATCAACTCGGCGCGTGCCACGCGCGGTGGCGATATCGAAACCACCGCCACCAACACCAACCTCGAAGCTGCGGACGAAATCGCGCGGCAGCTGCGTATCCGCGACATCGGCGGTCTGATCGTCATCGACTTCATCGACATGGAGGAGCCGAAGAATCAGCGCGCCGTCGAAGATCGCCTGCGCGATGCCATGAAGATGGACCGCGCGCGTATCC
>CAZIRD010000169.1:0-4958 GCA_964541625.1 uncultured Acidibacter sp. | reverse complement strand
TCGCCGTAGATGTCCTCGCCCTTGCGGGCGTGGGCCTTCAGCAGGCTGAAAATGATGTCCTGCTTGCGCGACCGCGCCATGTTCTCGACGCCGAGCGCGCTGGCCATGTCGACCAGCCGCGAGATCGGCATCGCCTTCAGCGTGGTGAGGTTCATCGAACTGCGCGAGGCAGCGAGTTCCTCCTTGCTGATGATCTCCGCATCGTCACCCGATTCGATGAAGGGTGCGTGATCCATCGGCATGTCGTCGTGCATCGGGCCGCCGACATTGCCGTTGCGCATGCCGCGGTTCTGGTCGCGGTTGCCGCCGCCGTGACGGGGTCCCTTGCCCTGACGTCGCGAGCCGCCCTGCCCGCCGAGGTAGCCGCCTCTCACAGGTGGCTGTCCAGGAAGGCCGCGAGCTGTGAGCGCGATGCCGCACCCACCTTCTGCGCTTCGACCGTGCCGTTCTTGAAAAGAATCAGTGTGGGGATGCCGCGGATGCCGAACTTGGGCGGCGTCTGCGGGTTCTCGTCGATGTTGAGCTTGGCGATGCGCACGCGGTCGGCATAGCTGCCGGCGAGTTCATCGAGGATCGGCGCGATCATCTTGCAGGGACCACACCACTCGGCCCAGAAGTCGAGCAGGACGGGCTTGTCGGACTTGAGCACGTCGTCGGCAAAGGTGGCATCGGTGGTGTTGATGATGTGAGGGCTGCTCACGCGGTGGGACCTCCGGCTGGAGTGGTGGTTATGGGTAGGAGAGCGCGAAGAAAATGCGGGGATTTGGATGGCCCCAGGCTGAACGCCATGTCTGTGGGGCCGTCAAACGGTTACACTAGACCGTCTTTGTGTTTCGGGTATTGCCTCTGGCTTGACCAGAATCTTGAGGGTTCGGAGGGGCGGAGCCTGAATTCCAAAGGGCAGAACGCCCGTCTGGGAGCACTTTTTAGCCAATTCCCGAAACGTTTGCAAGCCATGTCAAGGTTTCCGATCACCCATACACGTAATGACTGATACCCACCTTTCCGACCTCACATTCTCCGCACTCGATCTCGCCGCTCCACTGATGCAAGGCATCGAGGAGGCCGGCTTCACGCGATGCACGCCGATCCAGGCACAAACCCTGCCCTTCGCCCTCGCCGGCCGTGACATCGCCGGGCAGGCGCAAACCGGCACCGGCAAGACCGCTGCCTTCCTCGTCGCGCTGTTCCAGAACCTGCTTGCCAGTCCCTCACCCCCCACACGCAGCGCGACCGCCATCCGCGCGCTGATCATCGCGCCGACCCGCGAGCTCGCGGTGCAGATCCACCACGATGCCGTGCTGCTTGGCCGACATACCGGGCTGCGGCTCGCGGTGGTGTTCGGCGGCGTCGACTACGAAAAGCAGCGTCGCGACCTCGAAGGCGGCGTCGATGTGCTCATCGGCACGCCGGGCCGCATCATCGACTACTACAAGCAGCACGTCTTCGAGCTGCGCGAGGCCCAGGCCGTGGTGCTCGATGAGGCCGACCGCATGTTCGATCTCGGTTTCATCGCCGACATCCGCTACATGCTGCGCCGGCTGCCGCCGCCCGAGCACCGGCAGTCGATGCTGTTCTCCGCCACGCTCTCGCAGCGCGTGCTCGAGCTCGCCTACGAGCACATGAACAACCCGGAACTCGTGCGCATCGAGCCGGAGAAGATCACCGCCGATCGCGTGCGCCAGGTCATCTACTACCCGGCGATGGAAGAGAAGATCCCGCTGCTGGTCGGCCTGCTGCGCAAGATGGACCCGCATCGCACCATGGTGTTCGTCAACACCAAGCGCATGGCCGAGCGGCTCGAAGATGTGCTGCGCGCCAACGGCATCGACGCCCAGGCGCTCTCGGGCGATGTGCCGCAGAAAAAGCGGCTGCGTTTCCTGCAGGACTTCCACGAGGGCAAGCTCGCCGTGCTGATCGCCACCGACGTGGCCTCGCGCGGCCTGCACATCCCCGAAGTGAGCCACGTGTTCAACTTCGACCTGCCGCAGGACTGCGCCGACTACGTCCACCGCATCGGCCGCACGGCGCGCGCCGGCGCCGAGGGCGATGCGATCAGCTTCGCCTGCGAGGAATACGCTGTCGGCCTGCCGGACATCGAAAAATTCATTGGCCGCAAGATTCCGTACGAGCCGATCTCCGCGGAGATGCTTCCGGAACTCACCTGGCCGCCACGACGGCGCTACGAGGACCGCGGCGGCAACCGCCCCGGCGGGCGCGGCGGCAGACCGGGTGGTGGACGACCGGGCGGCGGCGGCGGCAGGCCGGGCGGTGGTGGCCGCTCGCGCGGCGGCGGCGGTCGACCCCGGAGCGGCGGCTAACCGAGATCGGCCACGCCGTCGATCGCGGCGAATTCTTCGTGCCCGTGCGGCTCGCGCGAGCTGTCCGGGCGCTTCACGCCATAGACCCAGCGCACGCCGGCGAGGATCGCCGCATGCAGCACGGCGCGGCTGTCGTCGACAAACATGCTGCGTTGCGGGTCGAAGGGCTCGACCGCCCGCGCCGCCTGCCAGAACCGCTGGTCTTCTTTGGGCGCGCCGAAACCGTGCGAGGTGTAGGCGGCGTCGAGATAGCCGAGCACACCGGTGCGTTCCTCTTTGATGGCGAGGATCACCGGGTGCGAGTTGGTCATCAGCACGAGCCGCTTGCCGCGCTCGCGGACGCGCTCGAGAAAGCCGCGCGCGCCGGGCAACCAGGCCACCCGGTGGGCTTCCTCGCGGTGCACGCGGGCGATGTCGATGCCGAGCTCGGCGCTCCAGTAGTCGATCGAATACCAGGCGAGCGTGCCCTGCACCCGCGCGAAACGCGGCGCGAGTTCGGCCTGCGTCTCGGCGAGCGAGAGGCCGTGGTTTTCGGCGTAGATCTCGGGCACGCGGGCGAGCCAGATGTAGTTGTCGAAGGCGAGGTCGAGCAGCGTGCCATCGAGATCGAGCAGCACGGTGTCGATCTGATCCCAATCGGGCGCCTGTCCGGGTGCGAGCGTCATGCGTCTATCATACCGGCGATGAGCGCTTCGCCCGTCGCCGATCTGCACCTGCACAGCCATCATTCCGACGGCGTGCTCGACCCCGCGGCGCTGGTCGAATTGTGCGCCGCGCGCGGCGTCTCGCTGCTCGCGCTCACCGACCACGATACTGTCGAAGGCTGCAGGGCGGCGCAGGCTGCCTGCCTCGTCCACGGCCTGCGCGCGGTCACCGGGGTCGAGATCTCCTGCGAATGGAGTGGGCAGACCCTGCACGTCATCGGACTGGGCTTCAATGCGGACGATGCCGCACTCGCTGGGCTGCTCGCGGACATCCGCCAGCGGCGCAGCACGCGCATCGCGGAGATGGGCGAGCGGCTCGAGCGCAAGGGTCGTTTGCCGGGGCGCGCGCTGGCGGCCGCAGTGCTCGCGGGAGCGGCCGTGCCGACGCGCCTGCATCTCGCCAAGGCACTGGTGGCGGCAGGCCATGCCGGCAACATCGGCGAAGCGTTCTCGCGCTGGCTGGTACGCGGCCGCGCGGGTCATGCACCCGCCTCATGGCCAGCGCTCGGCGCGGTCATCGCCGCGCTGCGGGCCGCGGGCGGACGCGCGGTGCTCGCGCATCCGCATCGCTATCAAGTCTCTGCAGGCGGGATGCGCCGCCTGCTCGGCGAGTTCCGCGCAGCAGGGGGCGAAGCCATGGAGGTCGCCGTGGGCGGCATCGGCCCCGGCGATCTCGAGCGGCTCGCGACACTGGCACGCAACCACGGGCTCGCCGGCTCCACCGGCTCGGACTTCCATGACCCGGCCGTGCCGTGGAATCCACCGGGACGCTTCGCTAAGCTACCGGCCGGCCTCGAACCTCTGGCAGCGCGGCTCGCATGAGCGACAAGGACGAACAGGACAAAGTCGACCGCGAGCTGTTCCGCAACGTGGAGAAGCTGCGTCAACTGCGCATCGAGCACCGGGATCTCGACGAGATCATCACCCGGCTGTCCATGGACATCCATGTCGATGAAGTGCAGATGAAGCGCCTGAAGCGACGCAAGTTGCTGCTCAAAGACCAGATCGAGCGTCTCGGCAGCCAACTCATTCCCGACCTCAACGCCTGACGGACGGCCACCCATCATGACACCCGGCTCATCGACCGACGGCCTGCTGCGCGAACTGCTGAGCAGCGACGGCGTCAATGAATTGGCCGCGATCGCCGTGGCGGTGCTCGTCTCGCTGCTCGTCAACCGTCTGATCCGCGGTCCGCTGAAGCGCATACGCGAGAAACGCGGCGCCAGCAGTCTCGCCGAAGGCGTGATCATCCTCGCGCCGTTCGCGGCGGCGCTCGGCCTGATCGCCATCGCGGCCGGCTTCGCGCAGACGCTCGCCACCCCGGCCGGCATTCTGCTGCTCTCCTTGCGGCTGGTGGTGGCACTCGCAGTGGTGCGTTTCGCGGTGTTCCTGCTGCGCCTGCTGGTCGGCGAGTCGAGCTGGATCGCCCGCTGGGAAATCCGCCTCACCGTGCTGCTCTGGGCCGGTCTCGGCCTCGAACTGCTCGGCGGCTTCGACTGGCTCGAGCAGACACTCGACGCCATCGACCTGCTGCCCGGCAAGTCGGTGTTCAGCCTCTGGGCGCTGCTGCGCGGCATTGTCGTCGTCAGCGGCTTCGTGATCGTCACCAGCCTCGCGGCCCGCGCCATCGAGCGGCGCGTGATGCAGCTCGAGGACATCGCCCCCTCCACGCGGGTCGGCATCGTCAAGGCGGCGTACTCGCTGCTGATCACCATTGGCATCCTGCTCGGCATCAACTCCGCCGGCGTCGATCTCACCTCGCTCACCGTGCTCACCGGCGCCGTGGTGTTTGCGCTCGGCTTCGGCATCCGCGACATCACCAGCAATTTCGTCAGCGGCTTCGTGCTGCTGATGGACAAGTCGATCAAGCCGGGCGACGTCATCAGCTTCCACCAGCACACCGGCACCACCTCCGACAACTTCGGCTGGGTGC
>CAZIRD010000168.1:3073-5142 GCA_964541625.1 uncultured Acidibacter sp. | reverse complement strand
GCGCGTCGCATACTCTTCGCTGCGCTGTTGCAGCGCGGCGCTCACACCGCTGCGGCTGCCGCTCTGCGACAGCAACTGCGCAAGCGACTGCACCTCGAGGAAGTAGGCATTGACGATGGTCTGCTGCTGGCGGGCCAGCGTCTCGCGCAGGCTTTTGGCGTGGACGTCGGGATTGCCATCCATGTCGCCACCGACCCAGCTGCCGAAACGGATGATGGTCGGCAGTTCGAGCAGATCGGCATCGACGCCGTAGTGCCGCGCGAGCGCGTCGGCGATCTCCTCGTAGAAGTTCGGCAGCACCCGATAGAGCACTTCGGCGAGGAAAAACAGCACGTGCTCGCGTTCGTCGGCAACGGTGAGTCGCTGGCGCGGATGATCCTCGGTCTGCCAGAGCGTGGTGAGTTCGATGCGAATGCGGCCAATCGAGGCCCGCTGCTCGCTCGGCGCCAGCGTGGGGTTGAGTCGATCGTAAAGCAGCTCGGCGAGTCGCAACTGCTTGCGCAGGATGGTGCGGCGGGTCGATTCGGTCGGGTGCGACATGAATACCGGCACGATGTGCAGGGTACGCAGCAGACCGATGACATCGTCCAGCGCGAGCCCTGCCGCCTTCAGTCTACCGATCGCATCACCCACGCCGCCCGGCTGCGGCCGCTCGGCATCGTCCTGAAAATAGGCGCGGCGTCGGCGAATGCGGTGCACCTGCTCGGCGAGGTTGACCGCCTGGAACCAGGTGGAGAACGCGCGTTCGAGATCGCGAGCCAGCGCCGGGGCGCGGCCAGCGACCCGGCTTTCGAGCTCGGCCGCGGCGGCGGCATCGCCGCTGCGACGGGCGATTGCCAGCGTCCGGTCGGCCTCGACCAACTGGAAAAGTTGGTCGCCCCCCTGATCGCGCAGCACCTCGCCCACCAGCGTGCCGAGCATGTGGACGTCATCACGCAACGCTGCGTGCTTGGCCGGAAACTCGATCTCGGTGCGGTTCACGCGCGAAGTTTACACCTCGGCCGCAAGGCAACCGTGCCACCAAAAGAAAAGGGCCGGAAGGATCACTCCCTCCGGCCCACGTCTCACACCCGCCGACGGGGTGGCAGGACTGCCACCCGCGGCGCTCCGCCTCAGCGGAATGAGTAGGTGAAATCCACGCCCCAGGTCTTGCCCGGTGCGTCATGGATGAACGAACCGCCAAACTCCGGCGCCGGGATGATCTCGGCGAGGTAGTTCTCGTCGGTGATGTTGCGGCCCCAGGCGGTGACGCCGAAGGTGCCGTTGCTCACGCCGAGACGGGCATTGACGGTGCGGAAGGCATCACGCTTCTGCTTCGAGAAGTCGCCCTGGCCGTAGCCGGCCAGCAACCCGAAGATGTTCGGCACGAGGTTGTTCTGCACGGTGCTGAACCAGGTCTCGCCGACGAAAGACGCGTCCACTCGCGCGTTGAACGTCCAGTCGCCCGTGCCGATCGGCGTCTTGAAGTCGACGCCGGCGTTGCCCGTGTATTCGGGCGAGTACGGCACCTTGTTGCCGGCCGTGTACGGACGACCGTCGTAGCGCACGATCTCGCTATCCACACCGGCATAGCCTGCGAACAGCGTGATCGAGTCCGTCGCACGCCAGCGGGCATCGAACTCGTAGCCCTTGATCTTCGCTTCCTCGGCGTTGGTCACCACGCGCAACAGGCCGAAGGGGCCGGCGAAGAAGTTGAAGAACTGCATGTTCTCGAGCTTGGTCGAGTACACCGCAAAGTTCGTCGACAACGCGCCGTCGAGCAGTGTTGCCTTCACGCCGGCTTCGAAGGCCTTGGAGACTTCCTTCTCGTAGCTGTCGTTGACGTTGCGGATGCTGCGGTTGGTACCCGTGCACTTCGGCAGGCTCGCCGGGTTCTGCGCCACGCCCTGGAAGGTCAGCGTCGGCGCCGTGCCGGTGCAGAGGCCCGCGTAGGTGCTCTCGATAGTGGCGCGCACGCCGGTCGAGTTGAAGCCGCCCGAGCGGAAGCCCACGCCGTAAGAGGTGAAGAACGACACCTGCTCGGAGGCATCCCACTTCAGCGACAGCTTCGGCTGCAGCTGCGAGAACGT
>CAZIRD010000168.1:0-2973 GCA_964541625.1 uncultured Acidibacter sp. | reverse complement strand
ACGCCACCGACCTCCTTCAGCGCCAGCGAGGCGTTGAAGTTGATCGCACCGGCGTCGATCTTCGAGTACTTGGCCTTGACGTCGTACTTGCCGCCACCGCCGAACTCGCCGACGAGACGCGCGTTGACGCCGGTCTCTTCGAAGAAATCGACGCAGTCGTCGCACTTGAGCAGATCGTTCTTCCACTGGCCGTCCGTCTTGCGGGTGTAGGCCGAGATCGAACCGCGCATGCTGTCACCGAGCGGGCCGCCGACGTAGGCATTCGCCTTGTAGCTGCCGTAGTCGCCGTAGCCGGCGCCGACGTCGAACTCGAGCGCGTCACCGGGCTGGCGGGTGGTGATGATCATCGCGCCGGCGACCGCGTTGCGTCCGTAGAGCGCACCCTGCGGGCCCTTGAGGATTTCGATCTGCTTGACGTTCGCGAGCTCCTGGTTGAGCGCGTTCGGATTGGTCTGCAGCACCCCGTCCACGACCAGCGCGAAGTTGGTCTCGGCGTCGCGACCGGTGTTGATGCCGCGGATCGTGACCTGCATGTCGCCCGCTTCCGCGGTCTGCACCTGCGCCACGCCGGGCGTCAGAGCGATGAAGTCCTGCGGACGCTCGATACCCGCCGAAGTGATTTCGGTGGCGGTGAAGGCCTGCACCGTCGCCGGCACGTCCTGGATACGCTCGGCGCGCTGGCGGGCGGTCACCACGATTTCTTCGAGCTGGGCCTCCTGCGCGCCAGCCTGGGCGGCGGCGATGACGGCGATCACGCTCGCCCCGACGAGGGAGAGCCTGCGGTTACGGTGGAACATTGAACCTCCGGTTCGATCCGTGAAGGAGTTGGGAAAAAGCCGCAGGAGTCTACGGCGGCCGCCCGCTTTACGGCAACGGCAAACACGGGTCTCATGGAAAAATACCGTTGCTTGCAAGCAACAAATCGGGTCGGTGAAAACGGCCACCCGAGCAGACCCGCGGCCCCTCTGCCCGGCCGCTGCGGCAGAATCCGCTGCTCCTGATCCTCTTCCAATCCCGTGACCCAAGGACCCCGCAGCGTGAGCAACCTACCCCCCGTCCCGGCCATCGACATCGTCAGCGGTATCTGGACCGAAGAGGCGATCTCGCATCGCCCGGGCTGGCAGGACCAGTTCTTCGCCGGAAAAATGAAGTCGAAGACCAGCATGAAGGGTGTGTCGCTCGAGCAGCAGCTGGCGCAAATGGACGAAGCGGGCATCGAACGCGCTTTCCTGTTCGCGCCGAAGGCCGGCCGCAAAGGACTGCCTGGATCCTTCCACCTGCCCTACGAAATCATCGCCCGTGCCGTCGAGAAGTATCCCGGCCGGTTCCATGCGCTCGCCGGACTCGACCCCTACGAGGGCATGAACGGCGTGCGCGCGCTCGAGGATGCCGTGCGTAACATGGGATTCATTGGCGCACATCTCTATCCGCACTGGTTTGATCTGCCGCCGGACCACGCGAAGTACTATCCGTTCTATGCCAAGTGCTGCGAACTCGGCGTGCCCATCCAGATGCAGGTGGGACAGTCGATGGTCTACGCGAAGGAGCAGCCGATGCGCAGCGTCGGTCGACCGATCCTGCTCGACGGCATCGCCTGCGACTTTCCGGAGTTGAAACTGATCGGCATCCACGTCGGCATTCCGTGGACCGAAGAAATGATCGCCATGGCCTGGAAGCACGAGAACGTCTACATCGGCTCCGATGCGCACAGCCCGAAGTACTGGCCGCAGTCCTTCGTGAACTACATCAACAGCTACGGCCAGGACAAAGTGCTGTTCGGGACCGACTTCCCGGTGCTCGGCTTCCGTCGCACCATGGACGAGGTGCTGGCGCTGAACCTGCGTCCGGATCCGCTGCGCAAATTCCTGCGCGACAACGCACTGCGCGTCTACGGCCTCGGCTGAGGCGGCCTCAGTCGCCGCCGATCGCCACCGATTTGGCGGCCTGCTCGGCGGTCATCGCCGCGCCGCTCGCGGTCAGCGAGCCGATCGTCTGCGGATCGAGGCCCGCTTCGCGCAACACTTCCTCGGTGTGCTCGCCGAGCCGCGGTGCGTGCCGGTAGATCGACGCCGGTGTCGAACCGAAGTTGACCGGGAACGAGGGCATGCGCAGCCGTCCCTCGGTGGGGTGTTCATAGGATTGCCAGAAGCCGGTGGCCTCGAGGTGCGGATCGCTGGCGAGGCCCTCGAGGGTGTTGACGACGATGTGCGGGATCCCTGAATTGGCGAGCACCTCAAGCCAGGCGGCAGTGGTGCGCGAGGCCATGATCGTCGCCGTGGTCTGGTTGGTCGCATCGATGTTGCGCACCCGGTCGGCGAGCGTGCGGAATCGCTCATCGTCGATGAGTTGCGGATTGCCCGTGACCTCACAGAACTTGACCCAGTGCGCATCGAGGTAGGGCAGCACGGCGATATACCCGTCCTGCGTCTTGTACGGTTTGCGGCTATTGCTCATGAGTCGTACATAACCCGGCTTGCCCTTGGGCGGCTCGAAGGTCATGCCCCAAAGGTGCTCGGCCATCACCCAGTTGACCATGGTCTCGAACATCGGCACCTCGAGCTCCTGGCCCTCGCCGGTGCGCTCGCGATGGAACAGCGCGGCCAGCACCCCGTAGACCACGGTCAGCGCCGTGGTCTTGTCGGCGACCACAGTCGGCAGGTAACGGGGCTCGCCGAGCACCATTTCATTGAGCATGGCGATGCCGCTCGCCGCCTGGATGGAATCGTCGAGTGCGCCGAGCTTGCCGTAGGGCCCGCGCTTTGAGTAACCGTAGGCCCCGCAATAAATGATTCGCGGGTTGACCTTCTTGAAGTCTGCGTACTCGAGGCCGAGCTTGGTCATGACCTGCGGCCGGTTGTTGTGCACGAAGACGTCGGCATCGCGCGCAAGGGCCAGTAGCGCGTCACGCGCGCCGGGCAGCCGCAGCCTGCGTTGGTGTTGTATGGCATGGTTACTGGTCCTTGTAGTTGCGGT
>CAZIRD010000167.1:0-5311 GCA_964541625.1 uncultured Acidibacter sp. | reverse complement strand
AAAGAAACGAACGTCGTACCGTCATGCGCCAGCCCTCCAATCGGACTAGCCGCAAGATAATCACACTTGCGGATCAATTTTCGAGCCGGATGAGCCCCTTTGAGAGCTCCCACCAAGGCCCATCTAGGGATTCTTCGGCTCAGCGAGGAGGGCGAGCAGTTCGCGGTCGTTGCGGAAGGGGGCGAGCCGCGGGTCGAGGGCAAAACGTTCGCGGATGGAGCGGCGGGATGCCGGATCCTCGGCGTATTCGCGGGCAAGCTGCAGGGCGCCTTCACGATCGCCCACGAGCAGCGAACGTATGAAAGGACCGAATCCGTTGATCGAGTACAACGGGATCTTTGCCGGCCTTTCGAGCAGTTGCATGGCCACTCGATGCGCGGCACGGGCTTCCTGCAGCCGACCGAGGCCGACGAGCGCAAAGGCTTCCTCGTTGTGCGTCGACGGATCGTCGGGACGTTGCGCCCGATACTCGCGGATCTGCCGCAGGGCCGCGTCGAACCGGTCGCGCGCGAGTTCCCCGCGCCCGGCGCGCTGCAGCAAGACTGCCTGCAGCAGCGCTTTCGGACCCTGATAAACGGCGGCACCGTAGAACCAGGACTCCGGGTACCGCTCCAGCGCCGCCAGGCCATAGTCCGCATCCCCGGCGAACAGCCCAAAGACGAATGCCGTGAGCACCGAGCGCTCCTCGCCGCGCAAGCGCTCCGGTACCTGTTCGAGAGCGATTCGGGCTGCTGCAAAATCACCGCGCAGCAGCAGGTTCCGGGCCTGCCAGTCGATCGCATTGCCGACGGGCGCCAACGCGATGGTCTCATCGAGCGCCCGCTCGAAATCCTGACGCCGCCCCAAGTCGCGATATGTCAGGGCGAGTTGATATCGCGCCAGCGCGTCTTTCGGGAAACGGACGACGTTCTGCTCGCCAATGATGACTGCTTCGGCGGGGTCCGCCGCAATCCAGTGCAATACACGCCAGGGCCAGGGATTTAGCGGCGCCAGCGCCGTGGCCTCGCGCGCGAGCCGCTCGGCACGCACTGGCTCGTTTCCCCGGAACGCGAGGAAGATCGCCAGCGCCGACAGTGCGACGGGGTCTTGCGGCGACAGCATCACCGCGCGCTCGCAATAGCGCCGCGCCTTGGCGGTTCGCTCGGCGGTGAACTCGAAGTTGCGCAGCAGCATGACCGCCTGCACGTGGGCCATCACGGTCACCGCCTCAGGATCCGCAGGCGAGCGCTCGACCACACGGGTGGCGATTTCTTCGGCGAGCAGGACGTCCTCGCGAATGGCGTTCAGCTGCTGCGTCAAGCCAAAGGCCCGTCGCAGGTCCGGGTCGCGCGGAAACTCCGCAGCGGCCGGAGCGGTGGTCGTTTGCCCGCTCGTCGCGGTAGTGGTATCCGGCGAAGTCGGCGTCTGGCGAAAGACCGCCCACAGCAGGCCGGTCGCCAGTATTGCGCCGAGACCCAGCAGCACAGCGAGCCGCCGTCGCGGCACTTTCGAGGGTGACTGCGCCAGCCCGGGTCGGGTCGAAGAAACGGCGGGCACTGCGGATGCGCCGTTCCGGTGCGGCGCGACGAGACGCTCGAGCCCGCCCAGCAGACTCTGGAACGCGGGCTCGTCCGTCCCGCCCCGCCACCCGGCAAAGTCGGTCACCTGGAATTGCCGGAAGCCGAGCGGCGGCATCGAGCCGTCGAAGCTGAGGGCCGCCAGCCGATTGCCGTCCCGGCCGACCGCCGCCTCATCGGCGACCCAATGGCTGGCGATGCTGGTCCGCGACCACACCACGACCACGGCACGGGCAGCCTGCAACTGCTCCTCGGTCTCGGTGAGATAGCGCACGCCGGACACCAGCTGCCGATCCCACCAGCAGCTGTAGCCAGCAGCTTGCAGGGCGTCGGCGAGACGCGCGACGAAGGCGGCATCTTCGCGCGAGTAGGAAAGGAAAACGTCGGGCATAGGTCGTCTTCTCAATCGCCTTTGGGTTGCTCGAGCAATGCCGGCCAATTGGTCACGAGGCGAAAACCAAAGGTCGAGGACGGGATAGTCGGGACATTGAGCAGCAGGCGCTCGCCGTCCGCCGTGACATCTTCAAAGATCGGTCGGTCCACTTCCGGTTGTTCCGGCAGACGGAAAAGGGAGTTCGCGGCTTTTGATCTGAAGCCCGGTCCGTCGAGAACCTCGACCGACATCAGATCACCGTTCGAAGCGGCAAACAGGAGTTCTCGGCCGCCACGTGTCCAGCGTGGCTGGATTCCGCCCGCGCTCGAAATCTGCCACTGCTGGGCGACACCCGATGTCGGCCGGACATAGATTTCCCGGTTTCCGGACTCGTCTGAGTAGTAGGCCAGCCAGCGGCCGTCCGGGGAAACCTCCATGTTCTGCTGGCTGCCGTTACGGCTGCCGATGAGCTTCGGGATTGGACGTGTGCTCGCGAGATCAACACTCATGAGGTCCGTGCCCGTCGCCGGGAATTGTTCGGCATAAAGCAGTGTCTTTCCATCACGGAGAACGCTTCCGGGCAATATCCAGTTTTCCGAGAGCTTCACTATCTTCATGTCTGCACCGTCATCCAGCGACTTGATGCACAAACGAAGGGATGCTCTCACCTCGCAGCCGGTGACGATGCGACGTGAGTCGGCAGTCCAGACCGGAAAGACAAAGCTGAATTCCCTATCCGACAGACGGACGCGACGCCCATCACGCAGGTCAGTGACCCACAGACTGGAGGCTCCAAAAAATTTTCCGCCGACGAAAGCGAGGAGATCCTCGTTCGGCGAAAGGCGTGGCCAAAGATAATGATCGACAGGCCCCACGCTACCCCGTACGTTACCGCGTCGGTCGACCCAGGTTAGCCGCGACTCCCTCTCGGACGCTGCGTTCGGCAATATCAGCAAAGATCCGTTCGCAGAAGCAGAGAAAGCCGACGCCCTCCGAGAGCCCATGCTGGCGAGCTTCTCTACCGGGACAGGCAGCGGTTCCCCGACTGTTGTCATATTCCGCACATCGAAGCGCCAGGCATACAGGTCTGCGGCACGCCCAAAGAGCAGATATCCATTGCTGTACTGGCCGTTGTAAGTATCCTCGACCAGCTTCTTTGGCGCCTCACCCTCGAGATCGCCAATCATCAACTGCGCTTTGTCCCTGCCCCCCCGACTAACGCCGACCGAAAGAAACAAAAAATGTCGACCGTCTGGCAGGAAGCTTGGCCAGCGGTGCGAGGTACCGTCCGCACGGGTCACCTCTCTCGAAATTCCGCCCGCTGCCGACACAACAAACAAACCGGAGTTGATATCGCGCGAATAGACGACAAGGTCATTTCGCCCCCAGCTGCCACCGCGCCCCGTCGGTGCGTCCGCAATCACTTGCGGGGCACCACCGCGCAGATCAAGTTTCTTCAGCTTGCCGTCAGCGAAAAAGCCCACCTGCTGCCCGTCTGGCGACCAGAACGGATAAAGCCCACCCTCTGTTCCAGGCAAGGCACGCGGCGTTGCCACCGACAACTCCCGCAGGAACAACTGCTGTTCGCCATTTGAGGTTCGCGCAAGGAAAATAGCTCTCCTTCCATCCGGAGAGAGGGCTGCGGAAAAGTCCCACGTTGAAATCACGGCACCCGAGGGCGAATCCAGGGTCGAAACGATCGAATCCTGGCGATCGCTGTTGTCCGGACGCCAGCCGGACAGCAGGGCAGCAGCGGTAGCGAGGGCTGCAATGGCCAGCAATCCGCTGCCTGCAGCCACCGCCCAAGCCGTACGCTCACGTCGCGACCTGAGGGTGCGTAGTTTTGATTTCGATGCTGCGAGCTGCTCAGTCGCCATGGCCGCGACCGTGCCGTCCCCGGTGGGCAGCGCGGCGATGGCCCGGACCAACTCCTCGACCCGATCCTCGATCCGGCCGCTGAAGCCGTCCGTCCAGTGATGCCTTGCGAGATAGAGTTCTAGCGAACGGCCCGGCTGCACATCCTCGACCCGAAAGGTCAGGATCGGTTTACCGAGCGTGAAGGCGCGGTTCACTTCGTTCTTGACGAACGGCGCGTTGTTGGCGGCCGACGAGAGAATCAGCAGAAAGATCGAGGTCGAGTCGATGGCATCGAGGATCGCCTCGTCCCACACCTTGCCAGGCACCACATCGCGAGGACCGATCCAGCATGACAGCCCGCGCAGCTCGAGCAGCGCACAGACTTCCATTGCGAGCGCGTGGTCGTTGTTCGAATGGGAGATAAAAATGCGGGCCGGTTGTCGGACGTCGCTCAAGGAGCCCCCCATAAAATTGATTTCCGCGATATTCTGCGGGCATCGGTTGGCGGATGCACGGACTATCCCCCGCCTGCAACAAAGATGCCCGACATCTTCCTCTCCTATTCGCGTGACGATCAGTCGCGGGCGAAGCTCTTCGCCGAGGCCTTTGCGCGCGAGGGTTTCGAGGTGTGGTGGGACGTTGGCCTGCGTGCCGGGGAGGCCTACGACGCGGTCACCGAGCAGGCGCTGCGCGATGCCAAAGCCGTCGTCGTGCTCTGGTCGCAGCGCTCGGTAGCGAGCCGCTGGGTGCGCGCCGAAGCCACCATCGCGCTGCGCAGCAACACGCTGGTGCCGGTGACCATCGAACCCTGCGACCGCCCGATCATGTTCGAGCTCACGCACACGGCGGAGCTCACTCACTGGATGGGCGATGCGGCAGACCCGGCGTTCCGCGGCTTTATTGAGGATCTACGCAGCTTCGTCGCGCGCGGGACGTCCGCGGCGGGGGCTTCGACGAAGGTCAGCAACGGAATATCCGCGATCACCCTACCTTCTGCATTACCACCCGCTGCTTCGGGACAGAGCGGCGGACTCTCGCGTCGTGCCCTCATCGCCGCAGTCGCCGGCGCACTCGTACTGCTCGCCACTGCGGTGGGCGTGATGGGCTCGCGATCGTCATCGCCCACGATCATTTCCTCGTCGAACTCTGCGGGCTCGGCACAGCCGGCGACTACCAACAACTCGGTCGCCGTGCTCGCCTTCGCCAACCTCTCCGACGAGACCGATAACGAGTACTTCTCCGAGGGGATCAGCGAGGAGCTGATCAATGTTCTGGCGAGGATCCCGGATCTCAAAGTCACGGCCCGTACCTCGGCCTTCTCGTTCAAGGGCAAGGATGTGCCGATCCCGGAGATCGCCCGTCAGCTGGGCGTCGCCTACATTGTCGAGGGCAGCGTGCGCCGCTCGGACGATAAGGTGCGTATCAGCGTACAGCTCGTGAAGGCGACTGATGGCTTCCAGGTATGGAGCGACAGCTTTACCCGAGATCTCAAGGATATCTTTGCGGTACAGGACGAGATCGCGGG
>CAZIRD010000166.1:0-5419 GCA_964541625.1 uncultured Acidibacter sp. | reverse complement strand
CCACTCACCGCCCGACTTGATCACGTCCTTGCTGCGATCGGTGATCTGCATGTAACCGTCGGCATCGATGGTGGCGACATCGCCGGTCGGAAACCAGCCATCGACCAGCGGGTCGCCGCCCGCGCCCTTGAAATACTTTGAAAGAATCCACGGCCCGCGGACCAGCAGATCACCCGCGCTCTGGCCGTCCCAGGGGAGTTCACGGCCCTCCGCATCGACGATCTTCATATCGACGCCAAAGATTGCGCGGCCCTGCTTGGCGAGCAGCGCGAGCTGGCGATCGGCCGGTTCTTCGTGATGCTTGCGCTTGAGGGTGCAGACGGTGCCGAGCGGCGACATCTCCGTCATGCCCCAGGCATGCACCACGGTGACACCCAGGTCGCGGAATGTGCTGATCATGGCAGGCGGACAGGCCGAGCCACCGATCAGCGTGCGGCGCATGTGCGTGAAGCGGCCACCCACCGCCTGCAGGTGATTGAGCAGTGCCAGCCACACCGTCGGGACGCCGGCGGAGACGGTCACGTGTTCCGCTTCGAGCAGTTCGTGGATCGACTTGCCGTCGAGCGCTGCCCCCGGGAACACCAGCTTGGCGCCGACCATCGGCGCGAGGTACGGCAGGCTCCAGGCATTGACGTGGAACATCGGTACCACGGGCAGGACCACATCGCGCGCAGACAGGTTGATGGCATCGGGCAGACCACCCCCGTAGCAGTGCAGCACGGTCGAGCGATGGCTGTAGAGCACACCTTTCGGATTACCGGTGGTGCCGCTCGTGTAGCAGAGCACCGCGGCACTGCGCTCGTCGAACTGCGGCCAGTCGTAGTCCGCGGTCTCCGCGGCGATCCAGGCCTCGTAGCTCGTCAGGCCAGCGATGCCGGTGTCCGCCGGCAACTTGTCGGCGTCGCAGAGCAGCACCCACTGGCGCACGGTCGGACACTTGCCGGCGATGGCCTTGATGATCGGAAGGAAGGTGGCGTCGAAACAGAGCACCCGATCCTCGGCGTCGTTGAGGATCCAGGCCACCTGCTCGGGTGCGAGTCGCGGATTGATGGTATGCAGCACCCGGCCGCTGCCGCTCACCCCGAAATACAGTTCGAAATGCCGATAGCCGTTCCAGGCGAGGGTGCCGACGCGTTCGCCGGCCGGGAGAGCCAAGCGCTCGAGGGCGTTGGCGACCTGTTTCGCGCGCTTCGCTGCCGCGGCGTAGCTGTAGCGGTGGATATCGCCCTCGATGCGCCGCGAAACGATCTCGGTGTCGGCATGGTGGCGGGCGGCGAAGTCGATCAGCTGCGAAATGAGCAGCGGCTGGTCCTGCATGAGCCCGAGCATGTCCCCTCCAAGTCGGTGTCGCTTGCGTTAGCCTATACCTTACGGGAGGTCCGCATAATGAGCCAATCGAAGACGGCACCCACACACGCCGGTCGCAGCAGACGCTGTGCGCAGCTGGCCGCGTGGCTTTGCGGCCTCGTGACAGTCGGCGCGCTTGCGCAGTCTGCACCGCCGGCTGCGCCCGCCGAGATCTACATCGGCAACGCGAGGGTGTTCGACGGCCGTCAGCTGCGGCCGGAGCCTGTGCTGACGCTGCGCGTGAGCGAGGGTCGCGTCACCGCCATCGACCCGAGTCCGCCGCCCGCAGGCGCCACCGTCATCGATGCCGGCGGACGGCTCGTGCTGCCTGGGCTCATCGATGCCCACGTGCATCCATCGATTCCGCTCGGCTTCACCGCGTTGCGCGATGCGGATCCGAACTATGTCGCCAACCGCGCCGCCGTGGAGGCGCGTGCCATGCTGCTGCGCGGCTTCACCAGCATCCGCGACATGGGCGGGCCGAGTTTTGGTCTCAAGCAGGCCATCGACGAAGGCGTGCTCGAGGGGCCGCGGATCTTTCCATCAGGAGCGATGATCAGCCAGACGAGCGGCCACGGCGACTTTCGCAGCCGCGATGCGCTCGCCCAGGATCACGGCAGCCGCGACGTCATGGAGCAGCGCGGCTACGGCGCAATCGCCGACGGTGAGGCGCTGGTACTTGCCGCGGTGCGCGAGCAGCTGCGTCAGGGCGCAACGCAGATCAAGCTGGCCGCGGGCGGCGGACTCTCGTCGATGTACGACCCGCTCGACAGCGTGCAGTACCTCGATGGCGAACTGCGCGCCGCGGTGCGCGCAGCCGAGGACTGGGGAACCTATGTCGCAGTCCATGCCTACACACCGATCGCCATCCGCCGCTCGATCGAGGCCGGCGTGAAGAGCATCGAGCATGCGCACCTCATCGACGAGCCGACCATGCGACTCATCGCCGAGCGCGGTATCTGGCTCTCGCCGCAGGCCTACGTATTTGGCGGCGCGTTCCCGATGACCGGCAAGGGCGCGCCGATCGTCGCCGGGCTGGACCGGATGATGCAGTTGGCAAAGAAATACCGCGTCAAGGTTGCCTTCGGCACCGATGTCTTCGGCGCGCCGCGCGTCTACGGCTGGGAATCGCTGGAGTTCGGTGCCCGTCTGCGCTGGTTCACGCCGGTGGAAATCCTGCAACAGGCGACGTCGATCAATGGCGAGTTGCTGGCCCTGTCCGGTCCGCGCAATCCTTATGCAGGCGGCAAACTCGGCGTGCTCGAACCAGGCGCCTGGGCGGATCTGCTGATCGTCGACGGCAATCCGCTCGAGGATCTGCGCCTGCTCGAAGACCCGGCAAAAAACCTGCGGGTGATCATGAAAGGCGGACGGATCGTCAGGAACACACTGCCATGACCAGCGAACGCAGCCACTTCCGGACCTGCCATCTTTGCGAAGCGATGTGCGGCGTCGAAATCCGCGTGCGCGGTGCCGAAATCCTCTCGATCCGCGGCGATGCCGCCGATCCTTTCAGCCGCGGACATATCTGTCCGAAAGCCCTCGGCCTGAAGGATGTCCACGAAGATCCCGACCGGCTGCGCAAGCCCGTGCGGCGGACCGCCACGGGGTGGCAGGAAATCTCCTGGGACGAGGCGCTGGATGAAACCGCGCGACGCCTGCTCGAGGTGCAGCGCAGCCACGGCCTCGATGCGGTGGCGAGCTACTTCGGCAATCCGCAGGTGCACAGCTATGCCGCGCTGCTCGGCGGCGGCAAGTTCCTGCGCACCTTGCGCAGCCGCAATCGCTACTCGGCGACCTCGGTCGACCAGCTGCCGCATCACTTCGCCGCGTATTTCATGTACGGCCATCAGTTGATGATCCCGATCCCGGACCTCGATCGGACGCGCTTCCTGCTGGTGATCGGCGGTAATCCCGTCGTGTCGAACGGCAGCCTGATGAGCGCGCCGGATGTCGCCAGCCGGCTCAAGGATCTGCGTGCGCGCGGCGGCAGGCTGGTGGTCGTCGATCCGCGACGCAGCGAAACGGCCGAACTCGCCGATACCCATCTCTTCGTCAAGCCGGGCAGCGATGCCCTGCTGCTGCTCGCGCTGCTGCAGGTCATCTTCGCGGAAAACCTCGCTGCGCCGGGCGCGCTGGCGGCTCATCTCGATGGCCTTGAAGCGGTGCAGGAGGCGGTGCGCGCTTACACCCCGGAGTCCGTCGCCGCACTCACCGGAATCGCTGCCGACACCATCCGCCAACTGGCCCGCGACTTCGCCGCTGCGGACGGTGCCGTGTGCTACGGACGCATGGGCGTCTCGGTGCAGGCGTTCGGCGCGCTCTGCCAGTGGCTGATCCAGGTGCTCAACATCGTCACCGGCAATCTCGATCGCCCCGGTGGCGCGATGTTCACCCGGCCTGCGTTCGACGTCCTCGGGCTGGCCGCAGGTTTCGGCCAACGCGGCTCGTACGCACGACGCCGCACACGGGTACGACAGCTGCCGGAGTTCGGCGGCGAGTTCCCGGTGAGCGCACTCGCCGAGGAAATCCGCACGCCGGGGGACGGGCAGATCCGCGCGCTCGTCACCGCTGCCGGCAATCCGGTGTTGTCGACGCCAAATGGTCCGCAACTGGAGCAGGCGCTCGCCGGCCTCGACTTCATGGTGGCCGTGGATTTCTATATCAATGAAACCACCCGCCATGCACATATCATCCTGCCGCCAACCTATGCCCTCGAGCGCGAGCACTTCGACCTCGTTTTCCATGTGCTCGCGATCCGCAATACGGTCAAATATTGCCTGCCGCTCTTCGACAAGCCGCCAGGTGCGCTGCACGACTTCGAAATCTTCGATGGCCTGGCGAGGCGGCTCGATCGTCTCGACCCGGCGCGGCGGGCGCCGCTGCGCGAACGGCTGCTCGGCCGCTGGCTGACGCCGCGGCGCAGCGTTGCGCTCGGCATTCGTCTCGGTGGTCGCGGCGCAGGCTGGAACCCGCTCGCGCGGGGACTCACCCTCGGCAAGGTGCTGAAGCAGCCGCACGGCATCGACCTCGGTGCGCTGGAGCCCTGCCTGCCCAATCGACTGCAGACCCGGAACCGTCGCATCGACCTCGCGCCGCAACCGTTGCTCGCCGATCTTGCACGGCTGCAGCGGCACGTGGCCGCAGAGACCGTCGCAGCGGATGCCACGGCACTGCGACTGATTGGTCGCCGCGACCTGCGCACCAACAACTCCTGGCTCCACAACGCCCGCCGCTTCGTCAAAGGACCGCAGCGCTGCACGCTGCTCATCCACCCGGCTGATGCTGCGGCGCGCGGAATCGCCGACGGCAGCGAGACACGGGTCAGTTCGCGCACCGGAACAGTGCGGATCACCGCCGAAGTCAGCGACGAGATGATGCGCGGGGTGGTCAGCATCCCGCATGGCTGGGGCCACGGTCGCCCCGACGTGCGCCTGCAGATCGCGAGTCGTCACCCCGGTGTCAGCGTCAATGACCTCACGGACGAGACCTTTCTCGACGAGCTCTGCGGCAACGCCGCGCTGAACGGCGTGCCGGTGCAGGTGAACGCGGTTGGTTAAGATTACGAACATGAGCTCCGCCGATCGCACGCAGCCGACCGAGCAGCCCGCACTGTTTGACCGCGTCGCCCTCGTCACCGGCAGTTCCTCCGGTATCGGGCGTGGCGTGGCGCTTGCCATGGCCGCGGCGGGTGCGGATGTGATCATCAACCATCCCACGGCGGCCGAGCAGGGTGCTGCCGAAGCGGTCGCGGAGCAGATTCGCGGTCTCGGTCGCCGTGCGCTCATCGTGCAGGCCGATGTCAGCGCCGTCGATGACGTCGAGCGCATGGTGGCGGAGTCCATGGCCGCCTTCGGTCGTATCGACATCCTCGTCAACAACGCCGGCATCGCGATCGCCGGCGCTGCGCATGAGATGCCGGTCGATCTCTGGGACCGGGTGATCGCCGTGCACCTGCGCGGCACCTTTCTCGTCACCCGCGCGGTACTGCCGCAGATGTATGCGCGTAACCACGGGCGCATCATCAACACCGCCTCGCAACTCGCCTACAAGGGTGCGCCAGGGTTCGCCG
>CAZIRD010000165.1:3582-5429 GCA_964541625.1 uncultured Acidibacter sp. | reverse complement strand
AAGGCGCGAGCATCTACGACATCGACTTCGAGTGGCTGGCCGATGTGCCGCGTCACCCGCGGGGCGTCGGCCTCTCGCACATCGACCACCTCACCCACAATGTCTATCGCGGCCGCATGGGGCACTGGGCGGCGTTCTACGAGCGCCTGTTCAACTTCCGCGAGATCCGTCATTTCGACATTCATGGCCAGCACACCGGCCTGCAGTCACGCGCCATGACCGCGCCCGACGACAAAATCCGCATTCCACTCAACGAGGAAGGCGGCCAGGGCGGTGGCCAGATCGAGGAATACCTGCTGCGCTTCAATGGCGAGGGCATCCAGCACATCGCGCTCGCCAGCGACGATCTCTGCGCCACCGTGGATGCGCTGCGCGCACGCGGTGTACCGCTGATGACGGCGGCACCGGCGACTTACTACGAGATGCTCGAGGAGCGACTGCCCGGCCACGGCCAGCCGACCGCGGCCCTGCAGCAGCGCGGCATCCTGCTCGACGGCACCACCCGCGGCGAGCGGCGACTGCTGCTGCAAATTTTTTCGGAGTGCCTGATCGGACCGGTGTTCTTCGAGTTCATCCAGCGCGCCGGCGATGAGGGTTTCGGCGAGGGCAACTTCAAGGCCCTGTTCGAATCCCTGGAACGCGACCAGCTGCGCCGCGGCGTGCTGCAATCCGACGGACCGAAAACCACCGGGGCAGCAAAGAAATGAGCCTGGTACGCAGGATCCACCACGTGGCCTACCGCTGCCGCGACGCGCGCGAGACGGTGGAGTTCTACCGCGACGTCCTCGGCATGGCGTTCACCACCGCCTTTGCCGAGGATCGCGTACCTTCGACCCACGAGCCTGATCCCTATATGCACGTGTTTCTCGATGCCGGCATGGGCAACGTGCTCGCCTTTTTCGAGTTGCCGACGCGGGAACCGATGGGCCGTGACCCGCACACGCCGGCCTGGGTGCAGCACATCGCCTTCGAAGTCGAGAATCTCGCCACGCTCGAAAGCACGCGTCGCCGACTGATCGAGCGCGGTCTCGACGTCGTCGGCATCACCGATCACGGACTTTTCAAGTCGATCTATTTCTTCGACCCGAACGGCCACCGGCTGGAACTCACCGTCAACACCGCGACGCCCGAACTTGAGCAGCGCGCCCGCGACGTCGCGCCGGCGATGCTCGAAGAGTGGAGCCGCACCAAGCGCGCGCCGCGCCACGCCGCCTGGCTGCATGCCGGCGAATTCGGCGACAACGCAGGCAATACGGGCTCCGGGGCGGGAGCGGCGACGGAGGCGGCGCGATGAAGTTCGCGACGCTGCCGACCACGGGCGCCCGGCATCGCGATGGCCGTCTGGTCGTCGTCTCACGGGATCTTGCGCGCATGCTGCCGGCGGAGGGGATCGCCCCGACCCTGCAGGCGGCGCTCGATGACTGGTCGCGGCTCGCCCCCGGCCTGCGCGCGATCGCCGCACGGCTCGAGGCCGGCGAAGGCAGTCCCCTGCCGATCGAAGACTGCCTCTCACCACTGCCGCGGGCCTATCAGTGGGCTGACGGGTCGGCCTACGTGAACCACGTGCAGCTCGTGCGCAAGGCGCGCAATGCGGAACTGCCCGAGTCGTTCTGGACCGATCCGCTCATGTATCAGGGCGGTTCGGACAGCTTTCTCGCACCGCGCGAGGCCATTCCGCTGACCGATCCGCAATGGGGTCTCGATTTCGAGGCTGAAGTCGCCGTGGTCACCGATGACGTGCCACTCGGCACCCGCGCCGCCGACGCCGCCCGGCTGATCAGGCTCGTAATGCTGGTCAATGATGTCTCGCTGCGCAATCTCATCCCCAATGAACTCGCCAAAGGTTT
>CAZIRD010000165.1:0-3482 GCA_964541625.1 uncultured Acidibacter sp. | reverse complement strand
ATCGAACAGCGGGTCGCAGGTGAGGGCGCGACGGTTTCGGGGTAATCTGCACGCAACATGAGCGCCACGCCGAAGCTGGAACTCGATCGCTTCCTGCCCTACCGGCTGTCGATCCTCAGTAACCTCGTCAGTTCGGCGATCGCCGGCAGTTATTCCGAGCGTTTCGGGATCAGCATCCCCGAGTGGCGCGTGATGGCGGTGCTCGCCATCGAGCCGGACCTGTCGGCCGCGCAAGTCGCCGAGCGCACCGCCATGGACAAGGTGGCCGTCAGCCGCGCCGTCGCCCGCCTGCTCGCGCGTGGCAGCCTCGAACGGAAAATTGCGCCCACCGATCGGCGCCGGTCGATGCTGCGTCTCTCCGCAGACGGCGAGCGGATTTACGCTGAAGTCGTGCCGATAGCGCAAGATCACGAGCGCGTCCTGCTCGGCGTGCTCGCTGCCGACGATCGGCTCGCGCTCGAGCGCATCCTGACCACTCTGCTCGGGCGTGCTCGCACTCTCGGCGACCCACGTTGAGGAGTCCGCATGGCCGCTAGCCCACTGTCGAGCCGTATTCCCCGCGAACGCGTCGCGCTGATCGAACGTATCGTGCGCGCCGCGCGCGGTCAGAAAGGCGCCGTGGATGCTGCGCTGTTGCGCAGCTACTTCCGCGGCGTTGGCGAAGAAGATCTCGACAGCCGCGAGCCGCAGAGCCTCGCGCGGCTCGCACAGCTGCACCAGCAATTTGCCGCGGGTCGACGCCGCGGCGAGACCCGCGTCAGGGTGTTTTCACCGGACGCCGCCCTGCAACTCGGTGAGCGCAGCAGTTACGTGCTGGTGGTCTCCGATGATCGGCCCTTCCTCGTCGACTCGCTGAGCCTTGCCTTCAGCAACGCCGGGATCGGTGTGCAACTGCTGATCCATCCCGTACTCGAGGTGCCGCGCGGCCGCGAGGGCGTCCTGCGCGAATCCTGGCAGCTCTACGAAATCGACCGGCAGGCTGACCCGCAGCGGCTGCAGTCGCTGGAAAAGACGCTGCGCGCCACCCTCGAGGATGTACGCGTTGCAGTCGAGGACTGGCGGGAGATGCGCACGAAGATGCTCGCCGTCGTGGATGCGCTCGGCCGCGCCAGGTCGGGCACGCGCGAGGGGGCGCGTGATGAGGAAATCGCGCTGCTGCGCTGGGTCGAAGGCGCGCACTTCGTGTTCATGGGCTATCGCTACAACGCCCTGCAGCGCGGCCCGCGTCATGACCGGCTGCTGCCCGCGCCACGCAGCGGCCTCGGCATCCTGCGCGACGGCCACGCGCCGGCACCGATTCCGGAGCAACTGGTGGGCGCGTGGCGCGAGGCGATGCGCAGCAAAGATCCGCTGCTGATCAGCAAATCGGCACGGGTTTCGACGGTGCACCGCGGCGGACACCTGGATCATCTCGCCATCAAGGATTTCGACACGCGCGGCCGGGTGCGCGGCGAGCATCGCTTTCTCGGTCTTTGGACTTCGACGGCCTACTTCGCTTCCCCGGCGGAGATCCCGATGGTGCGCCGCAAGGTCGACGATGTGGTCGCGCAGTTCGGCCTGGATCCGCAGAGTCATGACGGCAAGGCCGTGCTCGCCGTGCTCGAGACCTGGCCGCGCGACGAACTCTTCCAGTCCAGCGTCGATGAACTGGTCGCCTTCGTACGCGGTGTGGTCAATCTTTATGAACGGCGCACGACCCGGCTGATGATGCGTCACGACGCGCCGGGGCGGTTCTGGTCGTGCATGGCGTTCGTACCGCGCGACCGCTACACCACCGAAGTGCGGCTGCGCATCGAGCAGGTGCTGCTCGCCCGCTGCGGCGGCAGCGAACTCGAGTCGCAGGTGCAGATCGCCGGCTCGAATCACGCCCGCTTGCACGTCACGGTCCGCGGCGCTGGCCTGCATAGCAGACTCGATGTCGCCGGCATCGAAACGGAGGTCGCCGCGGCCGTCGCCACGTGGACCGACAATCTTCGCAGCACGCTGCTCGACACCCTGCCCGCCTCGCGCGCGATCACGCTCTTCGAGCGGCACGCGGCGCGCTTCCCGCTCGCTTATCAGAGCGAGGTTGCACCGGCTGCGGCGGTGCCGGACATGGAGGCCCTCGAAGAACTGGCAGCGGCACCCCAGGCGCTGCATCTGCGCCTGCATCGCCCGCCAGGCGCTGCGCGCCACGTGATCCACCTGCGGGTGGCCCGGCACGGCGCCGCCTTGCCGATCGCCGACCTGTTGCCGGTCATGGAGAATTTCGGTCTCAGGATGCTGGCCGAGCGACCGTGGACCCTCGCCCCGATTGGCGGACAGCTCGCTGCACAGGCCGCTGCACAGGCGGCTGCACACGCCGCTGCACACGCGGCTGCGCCCACCGGCAATCCGCAGGCTGCCGCTGTGCCGGCTGCAGCCTCAAACATCGCAGCGGCCGAGAGCGCTGCGGTGTCGCTGCAGGATTTCGCGCTCGAACTGCGCCAAGGCGCAGCGCTCGATGTGGCCCGCGACGGCGGGCGCCTGCTCGCCGCGCTGCGCCTCGTGCGCGACGGCAGCCTCGAGAATGACGGCTTCAATCGGCTCGTGCTGCTCGCCGGTCTCGAGGCACACGAGGTCAACGTACTGCGCGCCTGCTGCCGCTATCTGTTGCAGGCCGGCAGCAGTTTCAGCCAGAGCTACATGGAACGTACGCTCGCGGCACATCCGGCGATCGCAGCCGACCTGCACGCGCTGTTCGTCGAGCGCCTCGCGCCTCTCAAGGCCCGCGAATCGGCCAAAGGCCACGATGGCAAGCGTCTGCAGGAGAAGATCCTGCGGCGGCTCGACGCGATCGCGAGCGCTGACGAGGATCGCATCCTGCGCGCCTTCCTCGCGCTGATCCTCGCCATCGAGCGAACCAACCACTTCCAGCGCGACGCCGACGGCGCGCGTCGACCGACGCTCGCCCTGAAGCTCGATCCGCAGGCCATCCCGGGTCTGCCGCTGCCGCGGCCGAAGCATGAGATCTATGTATTCGGCCCCCAGGTCGAGGGCGTGCACCTGCGCATGGGCGGCGTCGCCCGCGGCGGGCTGCGCTGGAGCGACCGGCGCGAGGACTTCCGTACCGAAGTGCTCGGGCTGATGAAGGCGCAGAACGTGAAGAACACGCTGATCGTTCCGGAAGGCGCGAAAGGCGGCTTCGTGCCGCGCCGTCTGCCGACGGGCGGCAACCGCGAGGCGATTCAGGCGGAGGGCGTCGCAGCCTACCGGCTGTACATCAACGCGCTGCTCGACGTCACCGACAACCTCGCCGGCCGGCGCGTGTTGCCACCCGTCGGCGTGCGGCGTCGCGATGGCGACGATCCGTATCTCGTGGTCGCGGCCGACAAGGGCACGGCCACTTTTTCGGATACTGCGAACGGGATTTCGGTCGCCCGCGGTTTCTGGCTTGGTGACGCGTTCGCCTCGGGCGGGTCCGCGGGCTACGACCACAAGAAGATGGGCATCACGGCGCGCGG
>CAZIRD010000164.1:0-5487 GCA_964541625.1 uncultured Acidibacter sp. | reverse complement strand
TGCAGGTTGGGATTGCCCGCCACCACGCCGTTGATGGTGCCGCCGCCGAACTGGTTCTGGTTGTAGCTCGTCGGAATCCCGGTGCAGCCCGGCTTGCCCGCGCCGCCACCGTTGCAGGGGTCGACCGCCTGGAAGTTGGTGTTGCGGGTCCCCTGGTACAACTCGAGGATCGACGGTGCGCGGAAGCCCTGCGAGTAGGTGCCGCGCAGCAGCAGCGACTCGACCGGCCGGTAGGCGACACCGAACTTCGCCGTGGTCTCGCCGCCGACCGTCGAGTAGTTCGAATAGCGGATCGCGGCATCGACATCGAGGCTGTGGACGAGCGGCAGGTCGGCGAGCAGCGGCGCACTGATCTCCGCATAGAGTTCGTGCAGATCGTAGGCGCCGCTCGTCGGGTCACGCGATTGCGCGGTGGTCGGCGCCTGGCGGGCGCCGGCGACCGTCGGCAGCACCGCGGACAGCGTGGCGGCGAAGGCATCCGGTACGTCGACGGCCTTTTCTTTGCGGTACTCATAACCGGTGGCGAAACCGACGGTGCCCGCAGGCAGATCGAACAGGGAACGCGACGCGTTCAGCGCGAAGTCGACCTGCGTCGCTTCCTGCTCATCGTGGCCGTTGTAGCGGATGTAGTCGGCCATCGGTGCCGTGATCTGCCCGAAGATATTGAGCGGTGTACAGCCTGGTGCGGCGCTGCAGATCGCCGGCGATTGCAGTGACCGGAAGATGCTCTCGAAGTTGACCTGGTTCAGTGCGTCGAAGGTCGCCTCGTTGCGTGACCATGACAGGAAGGCGTCCCAGCGCCACTCGCCGGCGAGGTTGGCTGTGCCTTCGAGTCCTGCGGCGATGCGCACCGTCTTGACCTCTTGCTGGTTGTCACGGTTGCCTACTTCGCTCAGGACGCGCTGGGCCCGGAAGGTGCTGCCAGTGAAGGCGAGCGCGTTCGCGAGCGGTACGCCGTTTGCGGTGCCGAACGGATTGAAGGCCTGATCGCGCGCGATCGAAAAGCCGTTCGAGCCGCGCACATCCAGCAGCACGGGCGAGAACAACTGGCTCGAACGACGCTCGTTGTAGAGCATTTCGAGATGACCCTCGAGCGTCTCGCCGAACTGATAGCCGCCGCGCAGGAAGGCGCCGAGCCGTTCGCTCGGGCCGATCGCGTAGATGCCCTGCGCCTGCGTGTTGTAGTCGTCGTTGGGCAAGGTGGCGACACGGAAGGAGTTGTCGGCGAGGTTGCCCGCGCCGATCGTCGTGACGTCCGGCAGCCGCGTAATCGAGTTGGCCGCGTTGGCGGCGAAGTTCAAGGGCGTGCCGAAGTAGGCATTGTTCGACAGTCCCGGCAGCACGTAGAGGCCGCGCGGCGAGGTCGGCGGCGCCGTCAGCGGGGCCAGCGCTCGCGTGGTCAGGGTCCGCTCGTCGGTGCGTACCGGCTTGCTGTCGTTGTAGCTCAGGGACACCAGCCACGACGCCGCACCGCTGCGCGCACCCCAGTTCAGGAAGCCGTTGAGATTCTCGTTGTCGTCCCGGTCGGTAATGCCGTAGCGACCGCTGACCTCGAAGCCTTCGAAGTTGCGCTTGGTTTTGATGTTCACGACACCGGCAATGGCGTCGGCACCATAAATTGCCGAGGCCCCGTCCTTCAGCACCTCGATGGAGTCGATGATGCCGAGCGGAATGGTGTTCAGATCGACGAAGTCGCGGAAACCGCGGCCGCCGACGGCGTTGACCCAGCGATGGCCATCGACCAGCACCAGGGTACGATTTCCCGAGCCTTCAGCTGAACCGAGATAGCGCAGGTTGATTGACGAAACGCCGAAGGAGGTTCCCTGCGTACCATTGGAGTTCAGGCTCACGCCGACGCTGGGCAGTGCCTGCAGCAGATCGCCCGCCGAGGTCGGTGCCGCCGCGGCGATGTCCGCCGCATTGAGGGTGGTCAGCGGACCGACCGAACTGGCATCGCTGCGCTGGATACGTGAGCCGGTGACGACCACTTCGCTGAGCGGTGGGTCGTCGGCCTGCGGCGCGGCCATGGCCTGCCTGGCGGTCGTGGCCTGCAAGGCCAAGGCCACCGCCAGCGAGATGGCGGATGCGGCGAGAGTCACCCTGGATTCGTTCATTGAAAGCTCCTGGTCCGTACGGTCGGGCGGGGCGGATGCATGCGCGGGACCCAAGGCTACAGCGGTGCAGGGTCGATGCAAGACAATGGTGATTCTGCATCACCTCATGCAAGTTTTGCATGGGTATCGGGACGCCATCCCGACACCCGTTGTGACGATCGCGGCGGTCAGCCCGCGGCGAGGTCGGCGTCGGTCAGTACCTGACGCTTGCGGAAGATCGACATCAGGAACCGGCGCGCCGCTTTGCCTCCAGTCAGCCAGGCGATGCGGGCGCCGGCCTTTTGGGGTTGCAGAATCTTTTCCGCGAGCCAGGGGGTCACGGTTTCGACCCGATCGGCGAGGATGTTGTAGATCCGCCGGGTACGTTCGAGATCCTCGGGGCTGTTGCTGCCGACATCGCGTTTGAGCAGGTCGGTGATGACGATGCCGGGACTCAGGTAGCAAACCTTGACCGGGCCGGTGCCGGTCTCGGCAAGGAGCGCCTTGTTGAAGTAGGTCAGCGCGAACTTGCTCGCCCCGTAAAGACCCATGCCCGCGGTGATCATGCCGTTCGAGCCGAAGCCTTCCATGTTGTAGATCGTGCCGCCGCCCTGTTGCTGCATGCCGTGCAGGGCAACCTGCGAGGCCAGCATCATGCCAAGCAGATTGGTCTGCTGTACCGCGTTGATGTCCGCCGCGAGCATCTCGCCGCCGCGCTGACGCGGGTGCGAGACCCCGGCGTTGTTGACCCAGATGTCGATACGTCCAAAGGCGGCAATGCCCGTGTCCCAGAGGCGCTGCAGGTCGTCGCGGCTGGCGACGTCGCAGGCGGCGCCGACGACACGCGCCCCCGCGGTGGCGAGCGGTGCGAGTTCGGCGATCGCCGCCGCCACCGCCTGCGTGGTACGACCGCTGAGGATCACGTGATGGCCGCGCTTGAGGATCTCGGCGGCGATGCCCTTGCCGATGCCGCGGGTACTGCCGGTGATCACGATGCTCAACTGCTGACCCATATGGATGCCGCCTCCGGATGCCGCCTCTGGCTCGACCGCCATCGTAAGGTGAAGCGCTGCGCGTCGATGCGATCCGACGCGGCGACGACGCAGCTTCGACCGAGGCGCGGACATCACCGGCCCGGCGCGATTGTCGCCGCAGGCGACCGGTATCCTTCTGCGCAGGGGTGCCCGGCGGTATGCGTGCTGCCGGGGCGAGGGTTCGGGGGGGCTTTGTCCATGCAGACGGTCGTCATCACCGGCAGCACGCAGGGGCTCGGCATGGGCTATGCCCGCGAGTTCCTGCGACGCGGCCACAACGTGGTGCTGAGCGGGCGCTCGGCCGAGCGTGTCGCCGCCGCGGTGCAGCTACTGCGCGGCGAGTTTCCCGCCGCCTCGGCACAGATCGCCGGCGCCGCCTGCGATGTCGCCGACCTCGACGCCGTGCAGGGTCTCTGGGATGCCGCGGTCGCCGCCTTCGGGCGGGTCGACATTTGGCTCAACAATGCCGGCTACGCGCGTACCGGCGCGCGTTTCGCCGACAACACGCCTGCCGAGATCGAGGCCATGGTGCGTGCCAATGTCATCGGTTCGATCAACGCCGCACAGGTGGCGATCGCCGGGATGAAGCGTCAGCGTGGCGGCCGGCTCTACCTCACGCTCGGTGGTGGCGGGGCGAGCGGCCGGGTGGTACCTGGAATGACCGTCTATTCGACCACCAAGCGCGCAGTCAAATATCTCGCCGACTGTCTGGTGAAGGAGCGGCGCGAAGCGCACGACGAGTCGATCCTGATCGGCACCATCAGCCCGGGAATCAACATTACCGAGGGCATGCTGCGGGAGATGCGCAGCGTGCCAGCCGCGCAGCGGGCACGCGCGCTCAAACAGCTGAATTTCATTGGCGAGCATGTCGAGACCACGACTCCGTGGATCGTCGAACGCATCCTCGCCGATCGCAAGCAGGGCAACGACATCACGTGGCTGACCACGGGTCGACTCGCGCGGCGCGCGCTGTCGATGATGTTTGGTGCCCGCCGCGACATCATTTCCCGCTACTCGATCGAGGCCTGACCCCGCATGACTTCCACGCTGCAGCCGTTCGTTGCCGGCGACCTGTTCGTCGCTGCCACCCAGCTCGATAACCCGCAGGACGATCACGCCGGTCGCGGCCGCATCCTGCAGTTCGGTGCCGATCTCGCCCCCAAAGGCGTGCTGTGGCTTGCTGAAACCACGCACCTCGTCGGCGGTCTGAAGTTCGACGCCGCCGGCGTGCTCTGGGCCTTCGACAGTCAGGCGTTCGTGGTGCTCAACATCCACCGCGACGGTCGGGTGGTGCGGCGCACGGAGTTCGGCGCGCGGGCCTACTCGCACGTCAATTTCGCGGGCGACGGCACACTGCTCTTCGGCGAGCATGTGGTCGGCGGGACGATCCGGCCCGAGATTCAGGCGCGCATGCACACCACGATCCCGTTCATGCCGGGCACGAACCGCTTTGGTGACGGCCACGTCTACCGCTACGCGCAGGATGGTCGTCTGCTCAAGGAATACGGCACCGAAACGCATGGCGGGATGGGTGGTTTCCTCGGCGTGACGATGTCGGCGCTCGCGCCGGACGGCAAGACGCTGGTGTACTGCTCGGAGACGGGTCCGCGGCTGATGCGCTACGACTTGCTCGATGACCGACAGTTGCCGGACCTGCAGGCGTTTGTGCCGCCTTATCCGCCGGGGCCGCCGCCGATGTTCTTCGGCATGGCCTATGGCCGCGACGGCACACTCTACGTGCTGCGTGGAGCGGCGATCCATGTCGTCGATGAGGCGGGCACGAGCACCCGGCAGATTCCGCTGGAAGGCTTCGGCTGGGCGACGATCGAACTCGCCGCCGATGGACGCCACGCCTTCGTCAGCAGTTTCTTCAGCGGCGAGATCGCAAAGATCGATCTCGTCACGGGCGCCAAGGTCGGCAGCATCGCCACCCAGGCACCGAAGGCCGTCGCCGGGCTTGCCGAGTTCAAGGGCTGAGGTCCGACGCGCGGCCGAAGGCCGCCGCGACTACTCGTAACGCAGCGCCTCGATGGGGTCGAGCGCTGCCGCCTTCGAGGCGGGCGCGATGCCGAACACCACGCCGACCAGGGCGGAGAAGCCGGCGGCAGCGAGCATGACCCACACCGGCACATGCGCTGGTGGAAAGTTCGGGATCAGTGCGGCGATGCCCATGCCGGCGAGTAGGCCGAGCACGATGCCCACGAGGCCGCCCAGCAGCGACAGCAGCGCTGCCTCCAGCAGGAACTGCACGAGAATGTCGCGCCGCGTGGCGCCGAGTGCCTTGAGGATGCCGATCTCGCGGGTGCGTTCGGTGACCGACACCAGCATGATGTTCATGATGCCGATGCCGCCCACCAGCA
>CAZIRD010000163.1:0-5502 GCA_964541625.1 uncultured Acidibacter sp. | reverse complement strand
GGTCGCCGAACACGCCGCCGCCCGCCTTCACCACGAAGGTCTTGCCCTTGTAGAGACGGATGTAGGGCGCGGCACTGCGCAGGGCGCGGATCACCGCTGCAGGATCGGCACGGTGCATGATCATCGTTGGGTTCCTCCAGAAGAAAGCATGCGGTGCAGCACCGCCATCTGCGCGGGCAGCCGGTTGTGCGCCTCGCGCTGTACCACGCTGCGCGGGCCGTCGAGCACTTCGTCGGCTACGGCGACATTGCGCCGCACCGGCAGGCAGTGCATGAACTTGCAGTCGGCGTCGGCGCGTGCAAACCAGTCCTCGCGTACGCACCAGTCGCCGAGACCGGCGCGCAGCGCGGCATCGCCCGCGGTGTCGCCGTAATGGGTGGTCGAGCCCCACTCCTTCGCGTAGAGCACCTGCGCCCCGGCGAGCGCGTCGTCGCGATCGTTGGTCTCGCGCACCGAGCCGCCTGCGGCGGCGGCTGCAGCGCGCGCCTTGTCCATGATCTCTGGCGGCAGCGCGTAGCCTTCCGGGCGCAGCACCACCACTTCCATGCCGCGATGCGCGGCCATGTGCACCGTGGCTGCGGGCACCGCGATCGGTGTCACGCGCGGGTGGTTCGCCCAGGAGAGCACGAACTTGGCGCGCTGCGGCACGCGCAGGTCTTCGAGCGTCTTCCAGTCTGCCAGCGCCTGGCAGGGGTGGTTGATCGCCGACTCGAGATTGATGAGCGGTTTGTCGACGACTGCCGCCATCGCCCTGAAGCTGGTCTCGGCAAGATCGTGTTTGAGGTCCTTGCCCTCGGCGAAGGCCCGGATGCCGAGCGCATCCGCATAGGACGCGAGCACCGGCAGACCTTCGCGCACGTGCTCGGCTGCGGCGCCATTCATCACCGCGCCGGTGCGCGTCTCGAGCTGCCAGGTGCCCTGACCCGGCGTGATCACGAATGAACTGCCGCCGAGACGCATCATGCCGACCTGGAACGAAGACAGCGTGCGCAGCGACGGATTGAAGAACACCAGCCCGAGTATCTTGCCGGCGAGCGCCTGTGGCTCAGGATGGGTTTCGAGGCGGCGCGCGAGTGCGAGCAGGTCAATGATTTCCTCGCGACTGAAGTCGGCGAGGTCGAGGAAGCGTTTCATAGGTCGCGGAGTGCCTCGCGCAGCAGGTCGACGTGGGTTTCGCGGAGTGTGTACGGCGGCAAGAGGCGTACGACATGCGGATCGGCGCTGGTACCGGCGAGGATGTTGCGCTCGAGCAGCGCACGCTGGATGTCCTTGGCGGGCCGCGAGGTCACGAGACCGTGCAGGAAGCCCGCGCCCTGGTGACCGGTCACCGGGCCCACGGTGCAGGTGTCGCGCAGGTATTGCGACACGCGCCGCACGTTCTCGAGCAGACCCTCGGTTTCGATCGCTTCGATCACGGCTTCGATCACCGCACAGGCCATCGGGCCGCCGCCGAACGTGGTGCCGAGTCCCTCCAGCTTGATCGCCGCCGTGACCTGCGGCGTCATCAGCAGTGCGCCGCAAGGGAAGCCGTTGCCGAGCGCCTTGGCGGTGGTGATCATGTCCGGAGTGACGCCATACAGGTTGGCGGCGAACGGCTGGCCGCTGCGGCCGACGCCGATCTGAACCTCGTCAAAGATCAGCAAGGCGCCGACCTCGTCACAACGCCGGCGCAGTGCGGCGAGGAATTCGCTCCCCATGTCGAAGGCGCCGCCAACGCCCTGCACGGGCTCGACGATCACCGCCGCGGTGTCGTTGCCGACGCGCGCGGCGATCGCGTCCAGATCGCGACGCGGGATCCAGCCGACGTCGAACGGCGCACGCGGGAATTCATACCACTTCTTGTCGGCGCCCCAGGTGACCGCGCCCGCTGCGGCGGTGCGTCCATGGAACGCGCCTTCGACGGCGACCACGCCGCTGCGCCGGGTCATCTTGAACGCCATGCGCAGGGCGTTTTCATTGGCCTCGGCGCCTGAATTGACGAAGAACACGCTGTCGAAGGCTCCGCCTGCGAACTGCGTGAGCCGCGTCGCGGCGCGCACGCGCACGTCCATCGGCACGGCATTGCTCTGGAAGTTGCAGGCTTCCGCTTGCCGGGTGAGCGCGCGGGTCCAGCCCGGGTGCTTGTAGCCGAGCGCCGCGACAGCATGTCCGCCATACAGGTCGAGTACACGACGGCCGTCGCGGGTATGCAGAAAAACGCCTTCGGCATCGACGACTTCGATCGGGTACTGCGCAAACACCGGGGCGAGATGATCGGCAGGACTCGTGGCGGGTTTTATTGCGGCATTCATGGGCTTGTCCTTGACGTCAGGTCCAGCCGGCTGCGGGGGCGGTGAGGCCGGTCGTTTCGGGCAGTCCGAGCAGCCGATTCATCCACTGCATGGCGCCGCCCGCGGCGCCCTTGTTGAGGTTGTCGATCACGCACATCACGGCGAGCGTGCGGCCGTTGCTCGTGCCGTACAGCTGGGCGTAGTTGCTGGCGACGATGTCCTTCACCCGCGGCGGGGCGTCGAGCACGCGCACGAACGGCGCGCCGGCATAGAACTCGCGCAGCGCGCCGAGCAGCGCCTTGCCATCGAGCGTCGGGCGAGCGCCGCCGGTCGGTGCGAGCGCGGCTTGCACGGTGACATGGATGCCGCGCGCAAACGGGCCGGAGTGCGGCACGAAGGCGAAGTCGGCGGTGACGCCGCTCGCTGCCGCGGCGCAGGCGGTGATCTCGGGAATATGGCGGTGCACCAGCGCGTTGTAGGAATAGAGGTCGCTGTGACGCGTCGGATGATGCGTGCCATCGACCGGTTTGCGCCCCGAGCCGGTGCTGCCGGTCACGCCGCTGACGAACAGCGTGGGTGTGACGAGACCGAGCGAGAGCAGCGGTACGCTCGCCAGCAGCGCCGCGGTCGCGAAGCAGCCGGGGTGCGCGACATGCGGCGTCGGGGACGCGGCGAGATGCTCGGGCACCGCGCAGGTGAATTCCTTGAGCCGCGCCGGCGCGCCGTGTTCGTGTTTGTAGACGGCGGCGTACTCGGATGCGCTGCGGTAGCGGTAGTCCGCGGAGATGTCGACTACCCGCGGCCGCGTTCCGGCTGCGGCGGCGGCGCTCAGCAACCGGTCGATCAGCGCTGCGCTGACACCATGCGGTGCCGCGGAGAAGACCGCGCTCTCGGGCAGCCTAGCCAGCAGGCTGGCGATCTCGGTTTCGGCCGAGAAGCGCAATTCGCCGAGTACGGGCGCGAGGTGCGGGAAGGCCTTGGCCACCGGTTCGCCGGGCTGCGAGTCTGACATGACCGCGGCAATGTCGAGGCCGGGATGCCCGGCCGCGAGGCGCAGCAGTTCACCGGCCACATAGCCGGTGCCGCCGAGCACCACCGTCGGCGTGCGTTTCACGATGCCGCCACCACCGGGAAGCGTGCGCCGAGACCGATCGCGTCGATCACGCAGTCGCCGAGCGCGGCACCGTCGGTGAGCGCATTGAACGCCGGCACCTTCATTTGCTCGCGGATGATGTCGACGCCGACCGCGTTGTCGGTGGCCGGCCCGGTGACCGCGCAGGGTTCAACCCCGAAGCGCTCGCGCAGCAACTTGACGCCACCCCAGGCGGCCACGGGATCGTTGGCGGAGAGCACGACACCGGTCAGCGCGCGCCGGATGTCATCGCACTCGAGGATCGAGTCGACGCCGTAAGTGCCGAGGATGCCGTCACCGAGTTCGAAGACGATGACGTCCGGCTTCTTTGCGGCGATCTCGGTGATCATGGTGCGCGTCAGCGCCGGGCCGACGGCCCGCGTGGTCGTGATCACGCCGAGGTCGGTGAAGATCATCGAGTGTCGAGCGCCGGCATCTTCCATGGCGAGAATGTCGCGGCGCAGCGAGACACCGGTGGCCTTGAAGCAGTCGACGACGAGGCCGCGGTGACGCATCCGGCTCACCATCGAGCAGGCCGCGGCAGTCTTGCCGGCCTCCATGCAGGTACCGGCGAGCGCCACCACCGGAACGCCCTGCGCATCGAGCAGCGCGCCAAGATCGAGCTTGCGATAGCCCGCCCGCGCCGGCACGCCGATGCGCTCGCCGAGGTAGGGGAAATGCAGCACCACACCGAGCACGCGGCAGTCGAAGGGCTTGCCCTTGTCGGGGTTCGCCGAGTCGCAGACGCCGAGCACACCGCCGATATTGAGCATCTGGATCACGTCGCCCGCGGCCAGTTTCTCCGGTACGTGGCCGGAGTAACCGAACAGCGCCTTGCGGTGGCCAAGCGCGCCGACCACGATGTCGCCCTTGTTGACCTTGGCCATGCGTCCGCTGGTCAACTCGAGCGTGTTGTAGCCCGACTTGCTGTTGAGGATCTCCACCACCACCACCACGCCTTCCTCGGACGGCAAGTTGTCGGTGGCGATGCGCACCTCGTGGCCGAGCCCGCAGGCCTGGGTCACCGAGGCGATCTTGTCGACGACGATGGTTCTCATTTCTTTGCAGTCCCCTGGATGCCCGTGTTGGTGGCCGGCTTGCCGGACTCGTTGGTCGCGTGCTCGCCGGCGCGACGGTGGAACATGCCGCTGAGACCGACGATGCGCGAGAAGCCGAGCGCGTCCGCAGCCGACCACTCGCCCGCGGCCTCGCCGTAGACGCCGCGCGAGGCGGCCATCAGCGAATAGGCCGAGTCGACGCCCTCGATGAAGACGGAACCCGGACGGAACAGCACGTTGACGACGCCGCTGACTCGCTGCTGCGACTCGAGGAACAGGGCTTCGATGTCGCGGCAGACCGGATCGAGCAGCTGACCCTCGTGAACCCAGTCGCCGTAGGGACCGGCGAGCATTTCCTTGATGCGCTGCTGGCGACCGGTCAGCACGAGCTTCTCGAGTTCGCGGTGCGCGTTGAGCAGCACCTCGGCTGCCGGCGCCTCGAAGGCTACGCGACCCTTGGTGCCGATGATGGTGTCGCCGAGATGGATGCCGCGCCCGATGCCGAAGGGACCCGCCAGCGACTCGAGTGCTTCGATGACTTCGACCGGCGTCAGCGTCCGACCGTCGAGTCCGCAAGGTACGCCGCGTTCGAAATGCAGCACGTGCCGCTCGGGGGCGCGCGGCTTCGTGAAGGCATCGCGCGAGAGTACCCAGGCCTCATCCGGGATGCTGCCCTGCGAACTGAGGGTCTCCTTGCCGCCGATGCTCACGCCCCACAAACCGCGGTTGATGGAATAGGCCGCGCCGAAGGGCGGCACCGGCAGGTTGCGGCTCTGCAGGAACTCGAGTTCCTCCTGGCGTTTGAAGTGGCGGTCGCGCACCGGCGCGATCACCTCGAGTTCCGGGGCGAGCGTGCGCAGCGCGACCTCGAAGCGCACCTGGTCGTTGCCCGCGGCCGTGCAACCGTGGGCGATGCTGCCGGTGCCGAGTCGCCGCGCCATCAGCGCGATGGTCTGCGCCTGCATGACGCGCTCGGCGCCGACGCAGAGCGGATACAGCTGGCCGCGGCGCACGTTGCCCATGATCAGGAAGCGCAGGACCT
>CAZIRD010000162.1:0-5533 GCA_964541625.1 uncultured Acidibacter sp. | reverse complement strand
GACTCCGCGGGCGATGGCCTTGCCATCGATCAATCTGGCGCTGCTTGCGGTCCTCATGGCCGGTTATTGTGACACGGGGTGGCTATAATCGGCCGCATGTCCGCGCCCATGCAGGTCCCTTTGCTGGACCTCAAACCCCAGTACCGTGCCCTGAAGGCCGAAATCGATGCCGCAATCGAGCGGGTGTGCGATGCGCAGGCGTTCATTCTCGGGCCCGCGGTCAAGCAACTCGAGGCGGAGGTCGCGGCCTACAGCGGCTGCCGCTTCGGCATAGGCATGTCCTCCGGCACCGATGCCCTGCTTGCCGCGCTGATGGCGCTCGACATCGGCTCGGGCGATGCGGTCATCACCACCCCTTACACTTTTTTTGCCACCGCCGGGACCATCGTGCGCGTTGGCGCCATACCGCTGTTCGTCGACATCGACCGCGGCACCTTCAATCTGACCGGCGAGTCGATCGAGCGGGTACTCCGCAACGATTGCGATCGAATCGCGGGCCGGGTCGTGCATCGACGTACCGGGCGGGTGGTCAAGGCGATCATGCCGGTGCATCTCTACGGGCAGATGATCGACATGGATCCCGTCATGGCGCTGGCGCGGGAGTTCGGTCTGCGCGTGATCGAAGACGCGGCGCAGGCGATCGGTGCTGCCGATGCCCTCGGCCGACGGGCCTGCAGCCTCGGCGACATCGGCTGCCTCAGTTTCTTTCCGACCAAGAATCTCGGGGCTTTCGGCGACGCCGGGATGTGTGTCACCAACGATCCGGCCCTCGCTGCCAAGCTCGCCATGATCCGGGTCCATGGGATGGAACCCAAGTACTACCACCAGATCGTCGGCGGCAACTTCCGTATCGATGAACTGCAGGCGGCGGTGCTCGTCATCAAGTTGAAGCATCTGGATGACTGGAGCCGTGCGCGGCAGGAGAACGCCTGTTTTTATTTCGGTGCGTTCGATCGCGCGGGACTCAAAGACCTCGTGACCTTGCCGGCAGCGCTGCCGGGACGGCACATCTACAATCAGTTCGTGATCCGCGCGCCGGATCGTGACGCCCTCAAAAATCATCTCGCTGCGAGTGGTGTCGGCACCGAGATCTACTATCCGGTGCCGCTGCACCGCCAACAGTGCTTCGCCGCGCTTGGCCACGGCCCGGGCGACTTTCCCGAATCCGAGCGTGCGGCTGCCGAGACTCTGGCATTGCCGATCTTTCCCGAACTCGCGCGTGAGCAGTTGCAATACGTGGTCGACTGCATCGCGCGTTTCTACGGAAAGGCTTGAGCGTGGCGGTGGCCGGACCGCGTACGCCGGAGTGGGGCGTTCTGCGCGAACTCGCCTCGATCAATCGCCGTTTTGATGTTCCCGCGGCCTTCGCGGCCGATCCGAACCGTGAACGCCGTTATACCCGCAGCGCGGCGGGCCTCACGCTCGACCTCTCCCGGCAGTGCGTGGACGAACCGGTGTTCGAGACCCTCGTTGCGCTGCTCGATGCCGTCGCGCTTCGGCCCGCCATCGATGCCATGTGGCAGGGTACAGCGATCAACAACACCGAGGGCCGCGCCGCCTGGCACATGCTGCTGCGGGCCACGCCCGACGATGCGGCGTTTTCGTCGCCCGCCCTCGTTGATGAGGTGATCCGCGAACGCGATCGCATGCTGGCCTTCGCCGAGCAGGTCCGTGCGAACCCGATGATCGACACCGTCATCAACATCGGCATCGGCGGGTCCGACCTCGGTCCGGCGATGGCCGTGCAGGCGCTCTCCGGTCGTCATGGTCCGGCCGTCCACTTCGTTTCGAATGTCGACGCCTGCGCCTTGCACGATTTACTCGCGACTGCAGATCCGCGGAAAACGCTGTTCATCGTGTGCTCCAAGACGTTCACCACGCAGGAGACGCTGGCGAACGCCAATCGGGCCCGCGACTGGATCCTTGCCCGCCTCGGCGAGGCGGAAGTGCCGGAGCATTTCGCTGCGGTCTCGGTGAATGCGGCGGCGATGGATGCCTTCGGTATCCACCCCGGGCGCCGTTTCGCGATGTGGGACTGGGTCGGCGGACGCTATTCCGTCTGGTCTACGGTCGGACTCGCCCTCGCGATTGCTATCGGGCGCGAGGGCTTTCTCGACTTTCTCGCGGGCGGTCGTGCGATGGACATGCATTTCCGCAGCGCTCCCTTGCGCGAGAACCTGCCGGCACTGCTCGCTGTAGTGGGAATCTGGAACATCAATTTCCGCGATATTCCGACGCTCGCCGTGCTGCCGTACACCGATCGCCTCGCACGCTTCCCGGCTTTTCTGCAGCAGCTCGAGATGGAGAGCAACGGCAAGTCCGTCATGCGTGACGGTGCGGCGGTCGAGTGCGACACCGCGCCAGTGGTGTGGGGCGAGCCGGGCAACAACGCCCAGCACTCGTTTTTCCAGTTGCTGCACCAGGGAACGCTGCGGGCAGCTCTCGACTTCATCCTGGTGCGTTGCTCGCCGACCGGCGACCCGACGGCGCAGCGACTCGCCAACGCCAACGCGCTCGCGCAGATCGAAACATTCGCCGTCGGTCAGACAATCGATGACCCGCACCGACGGCACCCCGGGTCGGTGCCCCAGTCGGTGATCCTGCTCGATGAGCTGAGCCCGGTGACGCTCGGTGCACTGGTGGCCCTTTACGAGCATAAGGTCTACGTGCAGAGCATCGTCTGGGGCATCAATGCCTTCGACCAGTTCGGCGTTGAACTCGGCAAGAAGATCGGTATCCGTACGCTCGAGTCGATACAGGGCGGGTCCGCCGAGGGTTTCCGTAGCATTCGCGAGCTGCTTGGTTGGGTGAAGCGCACATGAGTCTCCCGCCCTTCAATGCGGGGACGCCGAGCGTTCGCGTGGTTTTGCTGTTCGCTCTGGCGTCACCATGGCTGGCAAGCGCCGGCATCGCACAGGTCAATGATTTCGGCGTCGGCGGCATGCTCGACATTCCCTCGGCACGCATGCAGCCCGAAAACACCTTCACCACGACCTACTCCCGCAAGGACGTGGCCGACATCTACACGCTCGGCTTCCAGGCGTCCGATCGGCTCGAAGCCAGCTTTCGTTATTCGATTTTCAATGCGCGCAAACTGTCGCCGATCCCGGGCGTTCGCTGCTTTGCCGACGCCAGTTTTTGCGATGGCCTGCGTGACCGAAGCTTTGAGGTGCGTTACCGCCTGCTGGACGAAACGGCTCGGCGTCCGGCGGTGGTGGTCGGCATACGCGACGTCCTCGGCACGGGCGTCTGGGGTGCCGAGTATCTCGTGGCCTCCAAAAATTACGGCAACCTCGACCTGACGCTTGGGGTTGGCTGGGGACGATTTGCCGAGCGCAGCGTGGCCGGTAACCCGCTCAAGAGCCTGTCGGGCCGGTTTGCCGAGCGGAACAACTACCAGCCCGGTGGCGGCCAGTTTTCCTTCAGCACCTATTTTCGCGGTGAGAAAGTCGGCGTATTCGGCGGCCTGCGTTACTCCGTCCCGGGCCTGCCGCTGGATCTCGTTGCTGCCTACAACAGCGACTCGTACGAGCGCGAAAGACGTCTCGGCACGATTCCCGACGCGGCGGCCATGAGTTACGGCCTGGAGTGGGAAGCGAGCCCCGGGGTTCGTCTCGGAGTCAGCTGGCAGCAGGGAAACAGCCTCGCGTTGAAACTCGCCGCATCGCTCGATGCGGGACAGGAAACCCCGCGCAAGACCCCGAACGGTTTTGGCACTTACACCGGTATCGCGGAGCCCACCGAGATCGATCAGGGGGCGGGTTGGTGGCCGCGGCTGGCGGCGGATGCCGAGGCCTCGGGCTTGCTCGTTCACGAAATGAGTATCGATGACGCCGGCGAGATGCAGCTGCGCTTCAGCAATGGCGAATATCAGCTCGAGGCCGATGCCATCCGTCGCGTCCTCAGTCTCATCGACCAGTACGCTCCGGTCAGCGTGCAGCGCGTGACCCTGACCGGTACCGCCCTCGGCATGAGCGCCTACAGCGTGCGCTACCGCCGACCTCCGGGTGATCGCTTGCCGGTGCTCGCCGAGAACTTCAAACGGATCGAGATCGAGCCACCGCAAGAGGTGGCGAATCCCGATGAAACCCGGCGCTACACGTATCCGAACGGCGAGTGGAACCTCGGGCTGAACGCACGGGCCTACCTTTTCGACCCCGACTTCCCTTTGCTTTACCAATTGTCGATGCGGGTTCGCGGAGATGTCGACTTTGGCGGCGGCTGGAGCGGCTCAGGCATCTGGGTGCAGAATATCAAGAGCCAGTTCGGTCGCATCAAGCGCGAGGGCGAGTCGGCGCTGCCTCCGGTGCGTACCAGCCTCAAGGACTACCTGCAGCAGGGCGCGAGCGGTATCGATCAGTTGGTACTCGTCAAACGCGGCAAGCTGGGCCGCGACCTCTACCTCCAAGCTTACGGCGGAATCCTCGAAGAAATGTACTCGGGGGTCGGTGCTGAGGTCCTGTGGCGAAGGACTGACTCCAGCTTTGCAGTCGGCGCGAACGTCAACGCCGTCGTACAGCGCGACTTCGACAAGATGCTTGGTGTCCGCGATTACAAAACCATCACCGGACACGTCAGCGCATTTTGGGCGACGCCATTTCGAAACGTCGATGTCGCGGTGCATGCAGGCAAGTATCTCGCCCGTGACGTTGGCGCGACGGTCGAGATCCAGAAGCGATTCGCCAATGGCTGGTCGGTGGGGGCGTTCGCCACGCTGACCAACGTGCCGTTCGCGGTGTTTGGCGAGGGGAGTTTCGACAAGGGACTGGTTTTCAGCATTCCGTTCGACCTTTACTCGCCCAAAAACACCCGCGGCGGGTATCGGGCGATTCTCCGTTCGATCAATCGCGATGGTGGCCGGATGATCGAGAACTGGCCAGGCAGTTTGTGGGACAACATGCGGGCGACCCATGTTGATCGCCTGCAGGACAGCACCAACCGGATGATTCCGGAATGATCCGCCGCAGTCTGCGTCGTCTCGTGACCATCGGCTTGGTGTTGGGGGTGGCCGCCCTGATGACCGGTTGCGGCGTTCGGTTCAATCAGATCGACACCGTCCGTCGACTCCTGCCTGATCAAGCGGCCCAAGCTGAAACCTTGGCCCAGTACGCGTGGACGCTGACACTGAACGGTTCGAGTTTCGTGGTCTATCCGGTCGAAGCTCGGGGTCGACAGGTGCTATTCGCCAATGGCGACGGTCTGCGACTGCGTTGGGATGGTCAGAGCATCATCGTCGTTGAAGGGATGCCGGGCGCCTTTGGTCGCTACGAGTCCGGACTTGAGCCCGATGGCACGGAACGCTGGTACGCGCAGGCCGGGCGTCCGCTGATGCGAGCTCGCTGCGCCAAACCGGTCGATTGGCGCCTCAGTGACACCCGTACGGGTTGGCGTCAGGACTGCACTGCTGTTGTCGAAGGACGGAACCTGCGCAGTTTCCACGCCGTCGAGTTTGACGGGCAGCGCCTCTTCACCCGCATCGAGGCGTCGATCGTGCCGGGCGGAGCGCAGTTCCTGCTGCAGCGAAATCGATAAC
>CAZIRD010000161.1:0-5609 GCA_964541625.1 uncultured Acidibacter sp. | reverse complement strand
GATCTCGCCTGGCTCAGCCGCTACCTCGATGAGCATCCGGCGCTGCATTGCACGGCCACCGACGTTACCGCCGGTATCGCCATGCTCGGTGTGATGGGACCGCAGAGCCGCGACTTGCTCGCGGTCGTGTCGGGTGCTGACCTCTCCAATGCGGCGCATCCCTTCGGCCAGTCGCGCGAGATCGAGATCGGCTACGCGCGGCTGCATGCGAGCCGCATCACCTACGTCGGCGAACTCGGCTGGGAACTCTACATCCCCGCCGAGCAGGTGCTCGACGTCTACGAACGGCTGCTGGAGGCCGGCAGGCGTTTCGGTTTGCGGCATGCCGGCTACCACGCGATGGCGGCCTGTCGCGTCGAGAAGGGCTATCGCCATTGGAGCCACGACATCGGTGACGAGGACACGCCGCTCGAGGCCGGGCTCGGCTTTACCGTCGCCTGGGACAAGCCCGGTGGCTGCATCGGCCTCGAGGCGCTGCGCGCGCAGCGCGAGCGTGGCGTGCTGCCGAAGCGCCTCGTGCAGGTGATGCTCGACGACCACTCACCGACGGCGCCGCTGCTCTACCACGAAGAACCGATCGTGCGTGACGGCGCGATCGTCGGCTCGACCCGCTCGGGCGCCTGGGGCCATCGGCTCGGGCGCTCGCTGGGCATGGGTTATGTGCATTGCGACGCCGGGGTCAGCGCCGACTGGCTCGCCGCGGGGCGCTGGGAAATCGAGGTCGCCGGCGAGCGGCATGCTGCGCGCGTGCAGCTGCAGCCGTGGTACGACCCGAAGGGTGAGCGGATCAAGGCCTGAGGCCTGGCCGCTGCACAGGCATCAAGGCCGCAGGAGCAGGATCGATGAAGACGCATGCTGAGGTTGTGATCATCGGCGGCGGTGCCGTGGGGTGCAGTGCGCTCTACCACCTCACGCAGCTTGGGGTCACCGACGCCGTGCTGCTCGAGCGCGACGAGCTGACTGCCGGATCCACCTGGCATGCGGCCGGCAACTGCCCGAACTTTTCCACCTCGTGGAACCTCATCAAGCTGCAGCGGCACAGCACCCGCCTGTACGCCGAGCTCGCACAGCGCGTCGGTTACGACATCAACTATCACATCACCGGCAGCGTACGCCTCGCGCACACCGCTGATCGCGTCGACGAGTTTCGCCACGTGGTGTCGCAGGCGCGCGCGCAGGGCATCGAGTTCCGCATGCTCAGCCCCGGCGAGTTGCGCGAACTGCATCCCTACCTCGACACAACGGGTATCCGCGCCGGTCTGCATGACCCTTACGACGGCGACATCGACCCTGCGCAGTTGACGCAGGCGCTCGCCAAGGGTGCGCGCGATGCCGGTGCGACCATCCACCGCCATACGCGGGTCACCGCCATCGAACGCACGGCTTCGGGCGAGTGGCGCATCGTCACCGATCAGGGCGTGATCCAGGCACAGAAGGTCATCAACGCCGCCGGCTATCGCGGCGGCGAAGTGGCGGCGATGGTGGGTCAGTACCTGCCGATCGTCACGCTCTCGCACCAGTATCTCGTCACCGACGACATTCCCGAGCTGGTCGCGCGCGGCGCAGCGCGCCTGCCGCTGCTGCGTGACCCGGACGTCAGTTACTACCTGCGCCAAGAGCGTCATGGTCTGATCCTCGGCCCTTACGAGTGGCAGGCGACGGCCCACTGGCTCAACGGTATCCCCGACCAGTTCGCCAATCAGCTCTTTGACGATGATCTCGGCCGTCTCGAGTCCTACATCGAGGCTGCCTGCGGGCGAGTGCCGATCCTCGGCTCGGTGGGCATCAAGCGGGTCATCAACGGACCGATCCCGTACGCGCCCGACGGCAATCCGCTGATGGGTCCGGCGCCCGGGCTGCCCGGCTTCTACCACTGCTGTGCGTTCACCTTCGGCATCGTGCAGGCGGGCGGCGCCGGCAAGCTGATCGCCGAGTGGGTGGCCCACGGTCAGCCCGAGTGGGACATGTGGCCGCTCGATTCACGCCGCTATCTCGACTGCCACAATCACCGCTACACGCTCGCCAAGGCGATCGAGACCTACCAGCACGAGTACGGCATCGGCTATCCCGCCGAAGAGCGTCCCGCCGGGCGCCCGGCGAAGACCTCGCCCGTCAATCCGCGCTTGCGCGACAAGGGTGCACGCTTTGGTGCGCGCGGCGGCTGGGAACGTGCGGTTTACTACCCGGAGGCCGGCGATCCAGCGGGCCCCGAAGTCTCGTTCCGACGTCCGGCCTGGCATGCAGCGGTGGCGCGCGAGTGCGCTGCGGTCCAGCATCGCGTCGCCGTGCTGGATCTGCCCGGCTTCACCAAGTTCGAGGTCAGCGGCCCGTCGGCGCGCGAGTGGCTCGATCACATGATCACCGGCGTCGTGCCCAAGCCGGGTCGCACCGCACTCAACTATTTCTGCACGGCGCGCGGCGGCATCGTCACCGAGATGACGCTGACCACCTTCGGCGCCGATCGCTACTGGCTGATCAGCGCCGCCGCCGGCGAGCGTCACGACGAGCACTGGCTGCGCGAACACCTGCCGACGAGCGGTGTGCGCATCGACAACCTCTCTGCGCGCTACGGCACGCTGATCGTGGTCGGACCGCAGTCGCGCGAACTGCTCACCCGCCTGACACCGGCCGATCTGTCCAACGCCGCCTTCCCCTGGCTTGCGGTGCGCGAGATCGAGATTGGCTACACCCGCGCCATTGCCATGCGGGTCAACTATGTCGGTGAACTCGGCTGGGAGTTGCACATTCCCGCGGAGCATCTGCTGTCGGTCTACGACCTGCTCGGCGACGCCGGCCAGCAGTACGGCCTGCGCGATTTCGGCCTCTACGCCATGGACAGCCTGCGGCTCGAAAAATGCTATCGCGCCTGGAAAGGCGACCTCACTACCGAGTACACGCCCTTCATGGCCTCGCTCGATCGCTTCGTGAAGCTCGACAAGCCGGGTGGCTTCCTGGGCTGCGAGGCGCTGCGCCGCGAGGCGGAGCGCGGCCCGGTCGAGCGCTTCGTCCCGCTGCGGGTGGATGCCGCCGATGCCGATGCGGCAGCGGTTTCCATCGTCTTCAAGGGCGATGAGCAGGTGGGACTCGTCACCTCGGGTGGCTATGGCTACCGCTTGCAGCAAAGCATCGCGCTTGCCTACGTGCGCACCGATCTGGCCGTGGCCGGCACCGAGCTCGCGGTCGAGATCCTCGGCGAGCGTCGGCGCGCGGTGGTCGCCACCGAACCGCTCTACGACCCGCAGAATCTGCGCCTGCGCGCCTGAGCGGCGCTGACCGCATCGACCGCAGCGTCCGGCGCCGCTAGACGCGTCGGCGATCGTCGCCGCGCATCAAGAGCAGCGCGATCGCCGCCGAGGCGACCATCAGGAACACGCTCACGGCGTTCAGCACCGGCGTCGCGCCATCGCGCATGCGGCCGTACATCATCACGGTCAGCGGCGAGTCGGCGCCGGCGAGCATCAGCGTGGTGTTGAAGTTCTCGAACGACATCAGGAACACCACTGCCGCCGAGCCGATCAGCGCGGGACGCAGCCAGGGCAGGGTGATGGTGAGGAACACCGCGCTGCGCGCCGCACCGAGGTTGCAGGCCGCCTCTTCGAGGGTACGGTCGAAACGCTTGAGACGTGCGCTGATGGTGAGCGTGGCGATCGCGATCAGGTAGGACACCTGGCCGAGCACTACCAGCGGCAGCCCCGGGCGCAGGAACTCCGCTTCCCAGCCAAAGAGATCGCCGAAGAGGTCGGCGACGCGGCTGGCGAAGGCGAGGATGGAGATGCCGAGGATCACGCCGGGAATGACCAGCGGCAGCAACATCAGCAGCGAGAGCAGACCCTGGCCGCGGAAGCGCGTGCGTTCCATCAGGAAGGCGTTGGTGGTACCGACGACTATCGAGAGCAGCGTGACCCAGCAGGCCACCAGCAGGCTGGTGAGGATGCTGCCAAGCAACTCCTCATCGCTGAAAAGGCCCGTGCGGCCGGCGGCCTCGTTGCCGGTGAACCAGTCGAGCGTGAAGCCCTGCCACGGCGGTGCCGGATAGGGCGCATCGTTGAAGGCGAAGGCCGCCACGGTGACGAGCGGCAGGAACAGGAACACGAGGAAGCCAGCGATGAAGAGCAGCGTGAGCGCGCGCAGCCAGGCGGGGCGGGGCAGCGAGGGGATCATGTGCGGCTCATGACGTCGGCGAAGCGCTGGCCGCTCAGCCGCAGCCCCAACCAGACCATCAGGCTGGAGAGTGCGAGCAGCAGGAAGCCGAAGGCGGCACCCTGTTCCCAATTGAAGCGGGTGATGAACTGCGTGTAGATCTGCTCGGTGAACCACAGCGAGTTCTTGCCGCCGAGCAGCGAGGCCGTGAGGTAATTGCCGAGCGTGAGCATGAACACCACGATGCAGCCGGCGGTGATCCCCGGCGCGGCATGCGGGATGACTACGGTGCGCAGCACGCTCCAGCCATTGCCGCCGAGATCGTAGGCGGCCTCGATCAGCGCGTCGTCGAGACTCTCCAAGCTCGAGTAAAGCGGTACCACCATGAAGAGCAGCGAGGTGTAGACGAGTCCCACCAGTATGGTCGCGTCGCGGTAGAGCAGTTCCGGCGGCAGCTCGGTGATGCCGAGCGCGACCAGCAGCCCGGGCAGCACGCCGGTCTCGCGCAGCAGGATCATCCAGCCGAGCGTACGCACCGTCTCGCTGACCCAGAACGGAATCAGGCAGACGGCGAACAGCAGTGCGCTGAGGCGACCGCGGGTGAGTTTGGCGATCGTCCAGGCCACCGGAAACGCGATCAGCAGCGTGAGTGCGGTAGCGATCAATGAAATCACCGCAGTGCGCACGAATACGTCCCAGTAGAGCGGCTCGGCGAAGAAAGTGCGGTACTGGGCGAGGCTCCAGCGGTATTCGCCGGGGCCGGTGCGCTCATGCAGCGACAGCAGCGCGAGATCGAGATGTGGCAGCAGGATCAGGCCGAGCAGCCAGAAGAGTGCCGGGGCGAGCAGCAACCACAGCGCAAGGCGTCGCGTGACCGCGCCCGCCCTCTCAGCCGCCACGCCGATCCCCGGTGGCGAAGCACACGGCGCGCTCCGGCAGGAAGCTGAACAGCACGCGCTCAGTCACCCGCAGGTCGGCATAGCGACCGGTTTGCGGCAGGGCGACGCGGAACTCGGCGCGGCTGCGCGCCTCGCGCAGCAGTACCGCGGAGTTTGCACCGTCGAACAGCAGGCTCTCGACCACGCCCTCGTGGACCGGTGCAGCGGCGGGCAGTTCGAGTTCGCTGGCGGTGCGGCCGAGCACCGCGACCTCCGGTCGCACGAACGCGGTTGCGGCAGCGCCAACGCCGAGCGCACCCTGCGGCGCTGCCTGTACCGTCCAGCCTTCTGCGGTGACGAGGTCCACGGTGGCGCCATGCACGGCGGTGATCCGCCCGTCGATGCGGTTGTTGGCGCCAACGAAACCGGCCACGAACGGCGTCGCCGGCGAGTAGTAGAGTTCCTGCGGCGTGCCCACCTGCTCGAAACGTCCGCCGTTCATCACGGCCACCCGGTCGGAGAGCACCAGCGCTTCCGACTGGTCGTGGGTGATGTAGACGAAGGTGGTGCCGAAGGCCGCCTGCAGCTGCT
>CAZIRD010000160.1:0-5650 GCA_964541625.1 uncultured Acidibacter sp. | reverse complement strand
GCGCACAGTTGATCGAAATCCAGCGTCGCCGCTCGCGTTTCGAGTCCCTCGGTCGCGCCATCGCTGCCGACGCGCAAGACGAAGGCCGAAGCCGCGGTCGTCGCCGCGATCGCGGCGGGGTTGTGCGCGTCCACGGGCAATGCAAAGCCCGTGATGGTCAGACCACCGCCCGCGCTGCAGTTTGCGCCGCTGACCAGCAGCGCTTCCGCTGCCGAGGCATCGAGGTTGCGCTGGAAGTGTGCAGCAGCGCCGAGCCCACTGGCAGCGCGATCGATATCGAGACTGTAGCCATCGCGCACCGCCCAGATCGCGGCACCGCATGCAAGCACCCAACCCGACGAGGGCAGGGATTTCCCCTGCGGGCCCGTACTCTCCGACACTCGCCACACGACCGCTGCGCTGGAGGTCAACTCGCGCACGGCAATTCTTTGTTCACCGGAGCTGAGATATTCGAGCCGCCAAGACTGACGGCCACCGGGCTCGTCGCGGCGCAGCAGCCGGTAACTGCTGCCCGCCGCATCCGACGCCATCGATATGGCGAGGCCGGATACGCCCTCGTCATTCGGGCTGACCACGGGATCGGACTTCGCGCTGCCCGAAGCCGCGACCGATGACGGCTTCACCGCAGCCGGCAAGGATGCAACTGCAGACAGCGTTGTCGGGGTAGCCGGGCCTGGGGGCAGCCCTGCGGCAACCGCTGCGAGCGTGGCCTCGCCCGCCGCGAGCACGCCCTCGCCCGCCCCGAGCGTGACGATCACGCGCGTACCCAGACGCGTTGCGAGCACCTCGACGAGATCGCCCTGCTGCGCCTCGAAGCGCAGGCCCGCCGTGCCGTCGTCATTGCCAACAAAGGTGCGTACACCGTCGCGGATGCGGATCAGCATCCGCGGCCCCCAGGTCCACGGTTCAAGCACCCATGTCCCCGCGTCGATCTCGCGCGCCGCGACCGCCGCGGCCTGCGACGACTCAAAATCGGACCGCGTCTCGCTGCGTCCCGAGTTCCAGTCGAACATCAATTCGCCGGAGTGTTTGCGGATCTGTACCCGCCACGGCGCCTGCTCGCCCGGAATCCATACCTCGAACACCTTTCCGGTGACGTGGTCAAGATCGTGGATCACCACCGGATAGCGACGGGTCTCGCCGTTACCGAAATCGACCGAGGCCTCAAGAGTCGCCGCGGCCTCGCCCATGCCACGTGCGCCGTCCAGACGCAGCATCGACATCAGCTCCCAGCCCTCCATGCCCGACCGCGCGAGCCCCGTGAGTAATACCCCTCCCGACAGTCCTGCATTCGCCGCCACCATCTCGCGACCGCTCGCACTCGCCACGGCCTGACTGTCAAACAGCAGTTCCTGGAAGTTCCTCAACTTCTTGTAGTGATAGTCGGAGACCCAGGACCGACGGCAATAGCCCATGAAATCGTGCTGCAGTGTCGACTGCAGCATGCGGTGCCGCCTTGCATCGTATCCCGTGACCCCGATACGGCCTTTGGCGTGGGGATAGCTCTGGTCATTACCGAGTGCATCACCACACACGTCATTGGTCTCACCCGCCGTCGAAATATGCTGGAGTTGATGCAGGTGACCGATTTCGTGCGCCGCGATCCCGCGACTGCTGAGATCGAAGGAGTCGTGGAGCACGCCGATCGCGTACAACGGCGGACAGCCGAACAACGAGGATTCGGACGGGTAGGTCGCAAGACCACCGATCCCGAGGTACTCCTTCAGCGCCGTCTTGACGCTCACATTCTTGAAAACGCCGTAATAGAAGCGGTCGCAATTGCGGTTATTCAGTTCGGCCGCGCGCATCGATCCGAGCGCGGTAATTGCACGCCCCCAGTCGTTGATCGCAAAAGGACGAATGGCCGTCCCCCACGCCAACGCCGTCTCTGCGGTCTCGACGTACACCGACGCATTGGGATACATGGCGTTGAGCAGCGCACCAATCTCAGTCTTGGAGGTGGTCATCTCGGCGTCGCTCGGCGTGCCGAAATCAGTGGTGACGGGAACCAGCTTCACGTGGATCGGCTTCTGCGGCACGAAGTTGAACTTCCTGCTCCGCTGCTTGCGGGTACTCGAGGACGCCACCAAAGATTCCCCGTGATCGACCTCAACGGTCAGATCGACGTCGCCGCTCGAGAACCAGCGGGACGCTGCATCACGCAAGTCAAAGGTCGCAACACAGGATGCGGCGCTCGTACTGCCAGACGGCGAATCGAGGATCGGGCCGCGGATGTCGATCGGCGTCTCCCCCGCCTTTGACAGGCGCACGATGCCGGCCTTGCCGTCACTGCTGCCGGATACCGAAAAATGCACGCGCACGATGCCGGGCTTGCCGGCGATCAACGGCACCGATCCATCGCCCACCGGCTGGATCGACTGCAGGACCTGGATCTCATCGATGCCGATGCTTGTCAACGGCGAACTGCCCGGCGTGAGTCTGACCGAATTCGACAAACCGCTTTCGTGCTGATCATTGATGGCACGCACTGCGTAGGAGCGCGGTTGGTCATTGGCGGCCGTCAGCGTCACTGACAGGGCCGTCGTGCGCTCGACCAGCGTCTCGATGTCATCACCCATGAAACGGACTACCCGGTACGCCGTCGCACCGGCCACCGCAGGCCACGCGAGCGTGACCTGCCCGTTGCCCGCGTCACCACTCAACACGGGCGGAACGAGCTGCGCCTTGCCGAGCCTGACGGACGTGACGTAGCGGATCGTTGCCGAAGGAATCGGCGAGCGCTGCCAGCGCTTTGCAGTGAATCGAAACAGGGTATCTGCCGGCGCCGCCAGTACATCGCCCACATCGACGTCGCAGGGATCGGGCTTGTTGTCGAAGTTGTCCGCATCGATCAGCCGAACCGTCGGGCAATCGAGATAAAAGATCTGCCGTGCCGCATATTGCGGGGTATCACGGCTGATCATCAGCTCGAAGCCTGCCGTCCGGTCGCGTAGGGCGTAGTCCTCGCTGGTCCACGCCGGCAACCGCACGAGAAAGCCTTTGCCGTCCGGCGTGTTGCGGATATCGAGATCCGCATCAGTCAGAGACGAGCCAGCCGCGAAACTCGACAGCGTCGGCCCACAGACGAGTTCATTGGTCGAAGTGGTGCCGCCGACCCCGGAGAGCGCGACAAAAGTCGGTGCGGTCTCGGCGTCGTTGCCGATACTCAGCCGTGCCGATCGCGCGCCGGCGACACGCGGCCTGAAGACAACACTGATGTCGCAACTCGCCGCAGGTGCCAAGGTACTGCCGCAGTCGTGGGTGCGGGAAAACTCCTCCGGATCGTCGGCCACCATCGATATTGCAGTGAACGCTAGAGGCTTCGAGCCACGATTGGTGACCCGGAGGGTCTTCGGCACGCTGCTGGTGTCGAGAGCCTGGGGCGGGAACTCCAGACTGCGCGGCGAAACCCCCAGCAGCGCGGCGGCCTCAACGGCCGAGGCCACGAGATCGGCGGTTGCGCTGCCTCCGGTGCCTGATGGGGAGTTGTGACGCACGCGGATCTGCGCACGCTTCGCTCCGACGCTCGTCGGCTTGAAACTCACTGCGACGACGCAGCGACCACCGGCCGGAACCTCGGTACAGGATTGACTGAGGCTGAACTGCGCGGCGTCATCGCCGATCACGGTCAACTCAGTGAGCTTCAGCGGCGCATCTCCGGGGTTGGAGATCAGGACGTTCCGCGGTTGTCCCGTCGATCCAGAAGGTTGATCGGGGAAGGTCAGCCGCTCCGGGGAGAGCGTGAACCCGGGTCCCGTGCCCGTACCGCGCAATACCAGAGAACCGCCGGGAATAGGTTCGAAACCGATCTGCGCGGTGGCGACGAAAGCACCGGCCGACTTGGGTGTGAACCGCACGTCCAGGTAGCAGGCCTCGCCGGGCTCAGCCTTGCCGTAAAGACCGCTGCAGTTCGCGCCGACGTTAAAACTTCGGACATCCGCGTCGTTCCCATTCAGGTAGTGGGCACCGAAATCCCACGTGGCATCACCATCGTTGCGGAACGTCACCCGCCGCACCGGGCTTTCCGAATTGACGGCCTGCGTGCCGAAGTCGACGGTTGCGGCGGAGGCCACAATGACCGGTGCGATGCCCTGCGCGGACAGCGCAAATGAACTCGCCCGCCCCGCGGCATTGTGGGCAATGGTCAGGGTGGTCGACTCAACACCCCGGTCGGCGGGCTTGAATGTGAGCGACACGGTGCAGGATGCGCCCGGCGCGAGCAGCGAGCCGCAGGCCGATCGCACCGAAAACTCGCTCGACGCGTTCGAACCCAAGCGTACCGACTCCAGCAACAGCGTCTCCTCGCCGGAGTTACGCAAGGTCATGTCGCGTGAGACGGCCGCACCCACGAGCTGCTTGCCGAAATCGACGCTGGCCAGACTCGCGACGAAACCTGGCGGCTTCAGCGAGGCGAGTTTTTGTCGTCCCTCCCTGAACCCGGAGTTGATGTAGTGCGCCGTGGCAGCGACGAGATCCGCAGCAAACGCAGCCCTGAGGTCGGCGTTGCCGCTCACGGCCAGATAGGCGGCTGGGTCAAAGACGATCTTGCGCCCCTCGCGATAGCCGTTGGCGATGAAATGACGCAGCGCGCCCTCGACGCTGCTGCCCACGGCCAGGATCAGGTCCGGATGGCTCGCGACGTACCGCAGGGCATCGAGTTCGGAAAACGTGATCCTGCGGGCCTCTTTGTATCCCCACTGGGTATAGTGACGAATACCCTTCAACCGGTCGGCGCCGAAAGCTTCGATGAGATCAGGGTGGCTCGCGATGTAGCGCAGGCTGTCGATGTCGGTCCAGGTGGTCCGTCGCCCCTCGCGACTGCCCCAGTCAATGAAATGACGGACCGCCTTTTCCTCGTCGGCACCGAAGGCGGCGATCAGGTCGGGATGGCTCGCCACGTAATTCAGCGGCTCGAAGGTGATCCTGCGGCCCTCGGCGAAACCCCAGTCGAGGTAGTGCTGTCGGCCCTTTGCGGCATCCGGCCCGAAGACCGCGATCAGGTCCGGGTGACTGGCGATGTAGCGCAGCGCCTCGAGATCGGAGAGCTCCGGTACCGTGCAGGACCAGGTGGTGAACGATGTGAATCGGGAATCCTGGAAGCTGGCTGTCCCGACCCCGCTGGCGTCGGGGTCCTTCACGTACCGGGCCGAAACCTCGTACCTGCGGCCGCAGGCCAGACCCGTCACGGGTGCCGAATAGGTGGTGACGGCGTTGCCAGCCGCCGGCACAGACGCGGGCGAACCCGCCGCAAGCACGAAGCCTGCCTGCTCGCCGCCGATGCGGACGAAGAATCCGGGAACCAGGGTGCCCGACCCGCGCGCGTCCGTGGTGATCGAAGCGGTGAGCGTGGCCGAATTTCGGGTGATCTTAGAGACGGTGACGGTCGACAACCCGACCCACTCGGCATGGGCTGCTGCTGGCTGCAACGCCATCAGCAGCACCGCGAGCCACCACGGCCCGCGCCCTGTTCGCCAGCAATCCCGAAGCCCGCTCCCCATGGCAACAATAGAGCAAGAATCTTGCCAAACGCTCTAGGCGGCCAACCTCATCGCCTGCCGCAGCAACTCCGGTCCGGCGTCGCGCTCGCGGGCGCCCTCGGAGAGCAACCGACGGAATTCGCGCGACCCCGGCGTATGGCTGAGCAGACCCA
>CAZIRD010000159.1:0-5663 GCA_964541625.1 uncultured Acidibacter sp. | reverse complement strand
AGGCTCTTCTTCTCGGCGGTGGCAATGATCTCGTCGAGCGGCTTGATGCGCCAGTTCATGTCGATTCCCCCCCTCGGGATGATTCGGTCGATTGTAGGGGGGTGGCCCGCCGCCGGCTACTGGCCCGGCGCAGGCCGTCAGGGCATGTCGTCGATCGCCAGCTTCTTGCGGGTCGGGAACAGGCTCTCGGCGGTGAGGCCGAAATCGAGGGCCACCGCGGCCGCGATGTAGATCGACGAATAAGTGCCGATCAGGATGCCGACCACCAGCGCCCAGGAGAACGGCTGCAGCACCGGGCCGCCCAGCAGCAGCAGTACGACCACGACGATGAGCGTGGTCACCGAGGTCATGATGGTGCGCGACAGCGTCTGGTTGACCGACTGGTTGAGCACCTCGGCCGGCGCCAGGCGCTTGTTGGCCTCGAAGCGCTCGCGGATGCGATCAAAGACCACCACGGTATCGTTGAGGGAATAGCCGATCACGGCCAGCAGCGCCGCCACCGCCGAGAGGTCGAAGACAATGCCGCTGAGAGCAAAGAAACCGAGCACGATGATCGGATCGTGGATCGCGGCGATGATCGCGCCAGCCGAGAGCTGCCAGGCGTGGAAGCGCATGAAGACGTAGATGAAGATGAGCACCAGTGTGCTGAGCAGCGAGACGACCGCGGCATTGCGCAGTTCTGCGCCAACCTGCGGACCCACCACCTCAAGACGGCTGAGCGTGACGGCGGGGTCGACGCCCTTCAGCACTCCCTCGATCTCGGCGCGGATCTGGTCCGGGCTCTGACCCTCTGGTGGCGGCAGGCGGATCGCGACGTCACGCGAGGAACCGAAGTTTTGCACCTGCACGTCCTTGAACCCGGCCTTCTCGAGGCCCGAGCGCAGTACGTCGGGCTGGGCTGCGGCCGTGAACTTGGCCTCCACGGTGATGCCGCCGGTGAAGTCGACGCCGAGGTTGAGGCCGCGGGTGAAAAGCGCCACCAGCGAAGTCACGAACAGCACGGCCGACACCGCGTACCACAGCTTGCGGCTGCCCATGAAGGCGACGCGGCTATTGCTCTTGAAGAATTCCATGTGGCGGGACTCCGGTCGCTCAGATCGACAATTTCGCCGGCCGGCGGGCGCCGCCGTACATCAGCGTGAGCAGCGCGCGGCTGCCGAGCAAGGCGGTGAACATCGAGGTCAGGATGCCGAGCGACAGCACCACCGCAAAGCCGCGGATCGGCCCGGTGCCGAAGGCCCAAAGCACGATGCCGGCGATCAACGTGGTGATGTTGGAGTCGGCGATCGCCGAGAAGGCCTTCTCGAAGCCCTTGGCAATAGCGGTCTGCGGCGTCACGCCGTTGCGGATTTCCTCGCGGATGCGCTCGTAGATGAGCACATTGGCGTCAACCGCCATGCCCACCGTGAGCACGATGCCGGCGATGCCGGGCAGCGACAGTGCCGCCTTGAACATGGTGAGCAGCGCGGCGAGCAGTACCACGTTGGCGAGCAGCACCACGTTGGCCACCATGCCGAAGACCTTGTAATAGGCAGCCATGAACACGAACAGCAGCACCATGCCAAGCACGAGTGCATTCACGCCCTTCTCGATGTTCTCCTTGCCGAGGCCGGGCCCCACCACCCGCTCCTCGATGACGAAAATCGGCGCGGCCAGCGCACCCGCACGCAGCAACAGGGCAAGTTCGCGAGCCTCGTTGTTGCCGAGTCCGGTGATCTGGAAACTGTTGGAGAAGATGCCCTGGATGGTGGCGGTGTTGATGACCTTCTCTTCCTTGATATCGCGCTGCACCTTCTGGCCGCCGACCTCCACTTCCTCGCGGCGCTGCTCGATGAACACCACTGCCATCGGCTTGCCGAGGTTGGCGCGCGTGGTGCGCAGCATCTGCTCGCCGCCCGAGGCATCGAGCTTCACCGACACGCCCGGCCCCTGTTCAGTGGCGACGGTGGTGGCGTCGATCAGCTGGTCGCCGGTGACGATGATGTCGCGCTTGAGCAGCGTCGGTTGACCTTCGCGGGTTTCGTAGAGCTTGGAGCCGAAGGGCGCGCGGCCGCGCTGCACGGCGTCGGAAATGCTGTTCTGGATGTCGACGAGGCGGAACTCGAGCGTCGCGACCTTGCCGAGGATGTCCTTGACCTCGGCGGAGTTCTGCACGCCCGGCAGCTGCACGGCGATGCGGTCGACGCCCTGGCGCTGCACCACCGGCTCGGAAACGCCGAGTTCATTGACGCGATTGCGGATGGTGGTGAGGTTCTGCGAGATCGCGTAGTCGCGACGCTCCTTGAGCTGGGTGTCGGTGAGCAACACCTGCAGCACCGGGCCCGCACCGCCTGGCTGCGAGGAGAGGGTCTCGTTGGGCAGCACGCGGCGGATGATCTCCCGCGCCGGCGCGGCGTCGGCCCCCGGCGGCAGCAGCACGCGCAGGCCATTGGGCTTGACCGTCCCCTCGGCCACCTGCACGACATCGAGGAAGGCCACATTGTCACGGGTCAAAGCGCGGCGCAGATCCTGCTCGTTGACCTCGAGGAGCTGCGCGACCGCGCCGTCGACATCGACCTGATACAGCAGATAGAGACCGCCGCGCAGGTCGAGACCGAGCGGCATGGGCCGCAGACCGATCTTGCGCAGCCAGTCCGGCGCGCGCGAGGCAAAGGACAGCGCCGTGACGTAGTCGCGAGCGAAGTTCTCGTTGACGAGATCGCGCGCCTTCAGCTGCTCCGGAACCTCGGAGAAGTGCAGCATCAAACGGCCGTCATCGATGTAACTGCGCGAGAACGTGACACCCTTGCCTCGCAGGAAGTCCTCGACCGAACGCTGCCCGTCAGCGGCGACCGCAGCGCGATCCTTGCGCGCGACCTGCAGGGCCGCGTCCTCGCCGAACACGTTCGGCAGCGCGAACAGCGTCGCCAGCAACAGCACGACGGCGACGAGGATGTACTTCCAACGGGCAAACTCGAGCATGGATCAGCCCTTCAGCGTGCCCTTGGGCACCAGTGAACTCACCTGGAACTTCTGCACCTTGATGCGGACACCCTCGGCGATTTCAAGGGTGACGAAGCCGTCCTGCACCTCGACTACCTTGCCGACGATGCCGCCGGCCGTGACCACTTCGTCGCCACCGGCGAGCTTGCCGAGCATGGCGGCGTGTTCTTTGGCTTTTTTCTGCTGCGGGCGGATGAGCAGGAAATAGAAGATGACGATGAACAGCACCATCATCAGCAGCGGCGCCAGCTGGCCACCGGGGGCAGCGCCGCCGGCCTGGGCATAAGCCTCGGGGATCAGTCCGTTCATGGGATCGGGTCCTCGGGTAGGAGTCGGAGTGGGGATAGCGGTCGAAAAAGGCCGCGGATTATGCCACAGCCCCCCGCTGGGCGAAGAAATCGGCGGCGAACGCCTGCAGATTGCCGGCCTCGATCGCGGCGCGCAGTTGGCGCATCAGCTCGAGGTAGAAATGCAAGTTGTGGATGGTATTGAGCCGCGAGCCGAGGATCTCCTTGCAGCGGTCGAGGTGCCGCAGATAGGCCCGCGAGTAGTTCCGGCAGGTGTAACAGGCGCAGGCCGGGTCGATCGGTCCCGGGTCGCGCTGGTGGACAGCATTGCGGATGTTGATCACCCCGGTCGACGTGAAGAGGTGACCATTGCGGGCGTGTCGGGTGGGCATGACGCAGTCAAACATGTCAATGCCGCGGAGCACGGCAGCAACGATGTCTTCGGGCCGGCCGACCCCCATCAGGTATCGGGGTCGGTCTTGCGGCATCCGCGGCAGCAGCGCCTCCAGCACCCGCAAACGTTCGGCTTCGGGCTCGCCCACCGCAAGGCCACCCACGGCGAGACCGGGCAAGTCGAGTTCCATCAGCGCATCGAGCGACTCGCGGCGCAGGTCCTCGTACATCCCACCCTGGACGATGCCGAAAAGATCGCCCGGCGCCGCCTCGCGGTCGCCGTCGCGGTAGTAATGGCCGACGCAGCGCCGCGCCCAGCGCATCGAGCGCTCCATGGAGAGGCGGGCCTGCTCCGCAGTCGCCGGCCACGCGGTGCAGTCGTCGAACATCATGGCGATGTCCGAGCCCAGCGCACGCTGCACGTCCATCGAGTCCTCAGGGGTCAGGCGCACCTCGCTGCCGTCGATCGGCGAGCGGAAGCGCACGCCCTCCTCGTTGATTTTGCGCAGCTTTGCAAGGCTGAAGACCTGGAAGCCGCCCGAGTCGGTGAGGATCGGCCGCGACCAGTGCATGAAGCGGTGCAACCCGCCGAGCGCGGCGATGAGTTCGTGCCCGGGGCGCAGCATCAGATGGAAGGTGTTGCCGAGCACGATCTCGGCGCCAAGACCCTCGAGTTCCTCGGGGGTCATCGCCTTGACGGTGCCGTAAGTGCCCACCGGCATGAACGCCGGCGTCTCGATGCTGCCATGTCGGGCGTGCACGCGACCCCGCCGCGCCGCGCCATCGGTGGCCAGCCGTTCGAAGCGCAGGGTCATGGCGTGCGGGCGGCAAGGAACATCGCGTCGCCGTAGCTGAAAAAGCGATAGCGCTGGGCCACCGCGTGCGCGTAGGCGGCCAGGATGGTCTCGCGGCCGACGAAGGCGCTAACCAGCATGAGCAGCGTCGATCGCGGCAGGTGGAAATTGGTGACCAGTGCGTCCACCACCCGCCAGTGAAAGCCCGGCGTGATGAAGATGCGCGTCTCGCCCGTCCAGGGCGCCAGCGGCCCGCCACGCGTCGATGCCGCGAGCGCCGCCGACTCCAGCGCCCGCACCACCGTGGTGCCCACCGCGATCACGCGACGGCCGGCCGCCTGCGCCGCGGCGATCGCCGCGCAGGCCGCGGCCGGTACCTCGGCCCACTCGGCGTGCATGACGTGATCCTCGATGCGCTCGCTGCGCAGCGGCTGGAACGTGCCTGCGCCGACGTGCAGCGTCAGCGTAGTGCGCTGCACGCCGCGGGCGGCGAGCGCCTCGAGCAGCGGCTGATCGAAATGCAGGCTCGCAGTCGGCGCGGCCACCGCGCCCGGCACACGCGCAAGCACACTCTGGTAGCGCTCGAGGTCATCGGCTTCGGGGCTGCGCTCGATGTACGGCGGCAGCGGGACTTCGCCGTGGGCGACGAAAAATTCCACGGCCGGCTGCGGCAGTCGAACGCGGAAGAGATCCTGCTCGCGGCCCTCGACCACGAGCGTGCCGCCCGGTGTATGCACAAGTTGCCCGGCACGCAACGGTTTGCTGGCGCGCATGTGCAGCAGCGCCTCGCAACCCGCAAGCGGCCGCTCGAGCAGCATTTCGACCGCGCCACCGCTCGGCTTGCGGCCATGCAAGCGCGCGGGGATGACGCGGGTGTCGTTGAACACCAGCAGGTCGCCCGGCTCGAGCAGGCGCTCAAGGTCGCCAATACCGGCATCGACATGGCGGCCCGGCTCGGCAGCGGCGCGCGGGTCGACCACCAGCAGCCGCGAGGCGCTGCGCTGCGGCAACGGCCGCTGCGCGATCAGTTCCGCGGGCAATTCGAAATCGAAGTCGGAGGCTTGCACGGCGCGCATGTTAGAACCTCTCGCCGCCGCGCGCATGGCCGTGCGGGGTAGGCTCAGTCCGGGGAAGATGGCACGGCGGCGATTGACGTATACTCCTCGCCCTTCAAGGCGCCGGGATGGCGGAACTGGTAGACGCGCCG
>CAZIRD010000158.1:0-5675 GCA_964541625.1 uncultured Acidibacter sp. | reverse complement strand
GGCCGCGCAATTTCTATGACCTCGTGATCGAAGTGGCGATCGTGCGCCCCGGGCCGATCCAGGGCGACATGGTGCATCCCTACCTGCGCCGGCGACGCGGCGAGGAGGCGGTCACCTACCCGAGCGAGGCGGTTCGCGGCGTGTTGCAGCGCACGCTCGGCGTACCGATCTTCCAGGAGCAGGTGATGCAGCTGGCCATCGTTGCGGCCGGATTCTCCCCGGGCGAGGCCGACCAACTGCGGCGGGCGATGGCGGCCTGGAAGCGCCATGGCGGCCTGGGCCACTTCGGCGAGCGGCTCATCCACGGCATGCGCGAGCGCGGCTACAGCGAGGAGTTCGCAGCGCGCATCTTCAGCCAGATCCAGGGCTTCGGCGAATACGGTTTCCCCGAGTCGCACGCGGCGAGCTTCGCGCTGCTCGTCTATGTATCGGCCTGGCTCAAATGCCACGAGCCCGCCGCTTTCACCGCAGCGCTCCTCAACAGCCAACCGATGGGTTTCTATTCAGTGTCGCAGCTGGTGCGCGATGTGCGCGAGCACGGCGTTGAAGTGCTGGCCGTCGATGTCTGTCGCAGCGACTGGGATTGCACGCTCGAGTCGACTGCGGCGCCCGCTGCGGTGCCCGCTGCGGCGCCGGCGGCGGCCGACTCCCGGCCGGCGATCCGCCTCGGATTGCGTCTCGTGGCGTCGCTCGAGCAGGCGGCGGCCGAACGCATCGTCGCGGTGCGGCGGGCGCGCACGAGCGATGCGCAGCCGAGTGCCGACCAGGCGAGCGGTGCACAGGTCTTCGTCGATCTGCAAGATCTTGCCGAGGCGGCAGCGCTCGATCGGCGGGCGCTCGAAGCGCTTGCCGCCGCCGGCGCCTGCGCCGGCCTCAGCGGCAACCGGCACCGGGCTTTCTGGGCGGTGGCCGGTACCGAGGTGGCGCTGCCGCTCGCGCCGCCGGCACGCGAACTCGCGCTGCCGATGCTCACCGTGCCCACCGAGGGCGAAAATCTCGTTGCCGACTACCGCCACCTCGGGCTCACGCTCGGCCGGCATCCGCTTGCCCTGCTGCGCGCGCCGTTCGAGCGGCGCGGGGTGGTACGGGCGCGGGAACTGGCACAACTGCCCGACGGCACAGCCGTTGCGGTCGCCGGTCTGGTGACGACGCGACAGCGCCCATCGACCGCGAGCGGCGTCACGTTCGTCACGCTCGAGGACGACACCGGTCACGTGAATTTGATCGTCTGGCGCAACGTGGGCGCTGCGCATCGGCGCGCGCTGCTCGAGTCGCGACTCATGGAAGCCCAGGGCACGCTGCAGCGCGAGGGCCTCGTGACCCACGTGATCGTTGCGCAACTCCACGACCGCAGCCGATTGCTCGGCCGGCTGGTCACGCAGTCGCGCGACTTCCGTTAGCGACCCGCTGGCTGCCGGCCGTCTTCGTCGCTGCCGATGTCGTAGTCTGCGAAGTCGCTGATCAGATCGGCGGTGCGCTTGTCCTCGCGCAGCCGTTCGAGCCGTCGCCAGGCGGGATCACCGCCACCGCCTTTCGGCGTGCTGCGGCGTCGCGACTGGTCATAGTCCCGAATGACCCGATCCACGTCCTCGCCCGAGTCGAGGTCGGCCTCGTCGTCGTAGTCGTCCTGTTCCGGTCTCTCGTTCATGGCCCGTGCTTCCGTGGCGCGAGTGCGCCACTCCCCCAGAGACGCGCAAAATTTATTTCGGCGCGCTCGATCTTGCAACGGCCGTCACGGGAAATTCATGAGCCCACCCGCGCACCCCACCCGCGCAGCCCACCCGGTCAGGTCACCCGCTCAGCGCACCAGCGTATTCATCTCGAAGATCGGCATCAGCATCGCGAACACGATCACCAGCACGAATAGCCCCATGCCGACGATCAGCAGCGGCCCGAGCAGGCCGACCAGCGCGGTCAGCAGGCCGTCGAGTTCACGTTCCTGATTGGTGGCGGCCCTCTCCAGCATCTCCTCGAGTCGGCCGCTCGACTCGCCGCTCGAGATCAAGTGCACCGTCATGGGCGGGAAGAGGCGGCTTGCTGCCAGCGAGCGACCGATCGGCGCGCCCTCGCGCACGCGTTCGGCGGCGGTGGCGACGGCCTCGCGCATCGGCATGCTGGAGATGACCTCGCCGGCGATCCGCAGCGCTTCGAGCACCGGTACGGCGCTGCCGGTGAGGATGCTGAACGTGCGTGTGAAACGTGCGGTGTTGAAGCCGCGCACCAGACGGCCCGCGAGCGGCAGCCGCAGCAGCAGCGCATCGACGCGGCGGCGCGCCGCTGGCGCGCGCACCCAGCGCAGGAAGCCGGCCGTCGCCAGCGCTGCGGCGACCAGCAGCCAAGGCCCGGCATCGCGCAGGAAATCGCTGGTGCTGAGCAGCATGCGGGTAAGCAGCGGCAGCGCGGTCTTGCCCGACTCGAACACCTCGACCACCTTCGGCACCACGTAGGTCAGCAGTCCGCCGATGATCAGGATGCACATCACGGTGAGCACAAGCGGATAGAGCAGCGCACCGAGCACGCGCTGACGCAGCTGATCGCGATTCTCGGTGTAGTCGGCGAGGCGTTCGAGCACCGTATCGAGGCGGCCCGACTGCTCGCCCGCGGCGACCGTGGCGCGGTAGATCTCCGGAAACACCCGCGGGAAATCGCCGAGCGCCGTGGCGAGCGGCTCACCCTCGACCACCCGCGCGCGCACCGCGGCGATCACCCGCTGCACCGCCGGCTTCTCCGACTGCTGCGAGACCGCGAGCAGGGCTTCCTCGAGCGGCAGCGCCGCACGCACCAGGGTGGCGAGTTGCCGCGTCAACAGCGCCACCTCGCCGCTGCCGATGCGTGTCCCGCGACGCAGGCCGGCAAAACGACGCCGCCCGCCGCCGCCCGCCTGCCTGTCGTTTCCCGGTGCCTCGCGCAGCGGCTCGACGCTGAGCGGCAGCAAGTTGCGCTCGCGCAGCGCCTGCCGGACCTGCCGCGGGCTGTCGCCCTCGAGTACGCCGCGTTGTTCGCGGCCCGCGGCATCGAGCGCAGCATAGTCGTAGGCGGCCACGGTCAGTCCTCGCGAGTGACGCGCACCACTTCCTCGAGCGTGCTCACGCCGCGCAGCACCTTGGCGATGCCGTCGTCGCGGATCGAGGGCGTCGAGATGCGTGCGTGCCGCTCGAGTTCACTTTCGGCGGCGCCATCATGGATCAGTGTGCGCAGGGCGTCATCGACCAGCACGAGCTCGTAGATGCCGGTACGGCCGCGGTAACCCGCGCCGTTCGCACCCGGCCGATACAGCGTGGGCGAGGGCGCGCCTGCGGCAATGCCGAGCTGCCGCCGTTCGAGTTCACCGGCGACGAAGGCTTCGCGTGTGGCGGGCTCGAGGGTGCGTACCAGTCGCTGCGCGACAATGCCGATCAAGCTCGAGGCGAGCAGGAAAGGCTCGATACCCATGTCGCGCAGACGGGTGATCGCGCCGACCGCCGTGTTGGTGTGCAGCGTCGAGAGCACGAGGTGACCGGTGAGCGAGGCCTGCACGGCGATTTGCGCGGTCTCGAGATCGCGGATCTCGCCGACCATCACGATGTCCGGATCCTGACGCAGGATCGCGCGCAGACCGCGCGCGAAACTCATGTCGACCTTGGCATTGACCTGCGTCTGGCCGATGCCGTCGAGGTAGTACTCGATCGGATCCTCGACGGTCATGATGTTGCGCGTGGCGTCGTTGAGCCGCGACAGCGCCGCGTAGAGCGTGGTGGTCTTGCCCGAGCCGGTCGGGCCGGTGACCAGCAGGATGCCGTTCGGCTTGTGGATCAGACGATCGAGCAGCGTCTCGATCTGCGGCTCCATGCCGAGCTCACCGAGGTCGAGCCGACCCGCCTGTTTGTCGAGCAGGCGCAGCACCACGCGCTCGCCGTGACCCGAGGGGATGGTGGACACGCGGACATCGACGGCGCGGCCACCCACCCGCAGGCTGATGCGACCGTCCTGCGGCAGACGCTTTTCGGCGATGTCGAGCTTGGACATCACCTTGATGCGCGAGACCACCGCGTTCGCCACCGCGCGCCGCGTCTGCAGCACCTCGCGCAGGACACCATCGACGCGCAGCCGCACGACCAGCCGGTTCTCGAAGGGCTCGATGTGGATGTCCGAGGCGTTGTCCTTCACCGCCTGCGTGAGCAGCGCGTTGATCAGGCGGATGATGGGGGCGTCGTCCTCGCTGTCGAGCAGATCCGCCTGTTCGGGCAGTTCCTGGGCAAGGAAATCGAGATCGGTGGTTTCTTCGAGGCCACCCGCCGCCGCACGTGCGTCGGTGCCGGCCTCGTAGGCTTCGCGCAGGAGTTCTTCGAAGCGCTCGGTGCTCACCCGCTCGAGCGCGAGTGGGTGACGCAGATGACGGCGCGCCTCGGCGAGCGCCACGGCGGAGGCATCCGGGCGCAGCGCCACCTTGGCGACGCCGTCGGCGAGACCGCGCAGCAGCACGCCGTGGCGGCGGGCGAAGGCGAGCGGCAGCTCGGGGGCCGGGGCCGCGACGGCACCCGACTCGGCGTTCATTTGCGCGGTTCCGCGGGCGCCGCGGCCGGGGCTGGCGCGCTAGCCGCGGGCGCTGGCTTCGCAGGTGCAGGTGCGGGCGCGACGGCCGACGCTGCCGGGATCTCCGGCAGGATCGCGCGGCGCTCGCCCGGCAGCAGCGGCAGCACGTCGCGCTGCGGTCCGAGCCGCAGCTGCTGATCGCGGATGTAGTTGTACTTCTGGTTGGTCTCGATGGTGGCGTCGATGCCGTTGCGCAGGATGCGCGGCTGGATGAACACCATGAGGTTGGTCTTGGTTTTCTTTGCACTGCGCGTACGGAACGCTTCGCCCACCACCGGAATGCGACCCAGGAAGGGCACGCGCTGTTCGCCGCCGGTCTGCGAGTCCTGGATGAGGCCGCCGAGCACCACCGTGCCGCCGTCCTCGATCAGCACGTTGGTGCTGATGGTGCGCTTGTTGGTGATCAGGTCGACTGCGCCGCTGCTGCTCGCCGCGATGCTCGAGCTCTCCTGCTCGATCTTCAGCATCACCGCATCGCCTTCATTGATCTGCGGCGTGATCTTGAGGATGGTGCCGACTTCCTGACGCTGGATGGTCTGGAAAGGGTTGAGCTGGTTGCCGGCGTTACCTCCGGTGTTGGTGTACTGGCCGGTGACGAAGGGGACTTCCTGGGCGACTTTGATCTCGGCCTCCTGGTTGTCCATGGTCACGATCGATGGCGTGGCGATGATGTTGGTGGTCGAGTCGCCGCGCAGCGCGCGCAGCACCGCGGCGAAGTTGACGCCGCTGCTGCCGAGACGGCCGACGCCCACCGTGGTGCCGCGCGGTGCCGTGGTGAGCGTGGCCGGATCGCGCGCCGCGCGCACGAGATCGACGATGCTGGTGCCGCCCACCGGTTCGATGAAGCCGCCGACCGCCTGACCATCGTTGGTGCCGTCGATCAGCCAGTTGACGCCGAGCTCCGCCGACTTGTCGGCTGACACTTCGACGATGATCGCCTCGACGATGACTTGTGCGCGGCGGATGTCGAGCTTGTCGATCACCGACATCAGCGACGTCATGGTCTTGGCTGGCGCCGTGATCACCAGCGCGTTGGTCTCGGGCTCGGCCCAGATGGTGGTGCCGCCGCCGATCGTGGTGGTCGCGCCCGCCGCACCGCCGGC
>CAZIRD010000157.1:0-5729 GCA_964541625.1 uncultured Acidibacter sp. | reverse complement strand
ATGCAGTTGTCCGCGCGGTCGCGGACCACCTCCATCTCGAACTCCTTCCAGCCGAGCACCGACTCCTCGACCAGCACCTCGTTGGTCGGCGAGGCATCGATGCCGCGGGCGACGATCGCCTCGAACTCTTCGCGGTTGTAGGCGATGCCGCCGCCCGAGCCGCCCAGGGTGAACGACGGCCGGATGACGCAGGGAAAGCCCAGCGTTGCCTGGATGGCGAGGGCCTCCTCGAGGCTGTGGGCCACCGCCGAGCGGGCCGACTCAAGGCCGATCTCGCGCATCGCGTTGCGGAAGAGCTCACGGTCTTCGGCCATGTCGATGGCATCGCGCGATGCGCCGATGAGTTCGACGCCATGCTTGGCGAGCACCCCCTCGCGGACGAGTTCGAGCGCCGTGTTGAGTGCCGTCTGCCCACCCATGGTGGGCAGTACGGCATCGGGCCGTTCCTTCTCGATGATCCTCGCGAGCGTGCGCCAGTTGATCGGCTCGATGTAGGTGACGTCCGCCATCTCCGGGTCGGTCATGATGGTGGCGGGATTGGAATTGACGAGGATGACCCGGTAGCCCTCCTCGCGCAGCGCCTTGCAGGCCTGGGCGCCCGAGTAGTCGAACTCGCAGGCCTGGCCGATGACGATCGGACCGGCGCCGATGATCAGGATGCTTTGAATATCTGTTCTTTTCGGCATGGGTGCGACTCAGCCGCCGCGCCGCCGCTGCATCGCGGCGGTGAAGCGTTCGAAGAGGTACTTGACGTCATGGGGGCCCGGGCTCGCCTCGGGGTGGCCCTGGAAACTGAAGGCATCGCGGTCGGTGCGCGCAACGCCCTGCAGCGTGCCGTCGAACAGCGAGCGATGCGTGGCGCGCAGGTTGGAGGGCAGACTGGTCTCATCGATCGCGAAGCCGTGGTTCTGCGAGGTGATGAGCACGCGGCCGCTGTCGAGGTCCTGCACCGGATGATTGGCGCCGTGGTGGCCGAATTTCATCTTCACGGTACGCGCGCCGCTCGCGAGCCCAAGCAGCTGGTGACCGAGACAGATGCCGAAGATCGGCAGGTCACGATCGAGGAGTTCGCGGATGGCGGCGATCGCGTAATCGCAGGGTTCAGGGTCGCCCGGCCCGTTGGAGAGGAAGACGCCCTCGGGCGCGAGCGCGAGCACTGCAGACGCAGCCGTCTGCGCCGGCACCACGGTGACCTCGCAGCCGGCATCGACCAGCAAACGCAGGATGTTGTACTTGACGCCGAAGTCATAGGCGACGACGCGGAACGGTCGGCCTGAAGCGGCGGACGCCGGCGGCGCATCGAAGCGCGAACCGTCGCGCCACGCGTAGCGCTCGGTCACGCACACCACCTTGGCAAGGTCCATGCCCTTGATGCCGGGGAATCCGCGGGCACCGACCAACGCGTCGTGCTCGAGTGCCGCGATCGACTCCGCGGTCACGGTTGCACCCGCGACCGCCGCGGCGATGCAGCCCGACTGCGCACCGCGCTCGCGCAAGATACGCGTCAACTTGCGCGTATCGATGTCGGCGATCGCGACCACACCTTCGCGTTGCAGAAACTCCTGCAAGGTCTGCTGCATGCGGTAGTTGCTGGCGCGTGGCGGCAGATCGCGCACCACGAGACCCGCCGCGAAGGCGCGCCGCGATTCCATGTCGTCGGCGTTGGTGCCGACATTGCCGATATGCGGGTAGGTCAGCGTGACGATCTGCTGACAGTAGGAAGGATCGGAAAGGATTTCCTGATAGCCGGTCAGGGCGGTATTGAAAACGACCTCGCCAGAGGTCTTGCCCGCCGCACCAATCGAGCGCCCGCGGAAGGTCGTTCCGTCGGCCAGCGCCAACACTGCATCTGTCACCATGTCACCGTCACCCGTTGCGGCTTGCCAAAATCTCCGACGCTGCAAGCGGGGTTCGGATGAACAAAGCGGGAGGCATTCTCGCGAACACCTCCCGCCCTGCACGGACTAACCCGGCTATCGGATTAGAAGGTAATTCTATGTTTCCGACCCCCTTCCTGTCCACGCAATTCGTCTCGGCAGAGGCCCTGCAACAGGCTCACCGAGGAATTGGGAAATCTCTGCGGATAATCGTTTAACTTATTGTTTTTAAACCGATTACATCGATCATTTCATAGCGTCCAGGAGGCTTGCCAATGAGCCAGGCAGCTGCCTTCAGGGCGCCGCGGGCAAAGATCGCCCGGTCGGTGGCCTGATGGCTGATGGCCACCCGCTCACCGCTGCCCGCGAACAGCACCGTGTGGTCACCGACGATATCGCCACCGCGCACCACGGCGAAGCCGATCTCGCCCTCACGGCGCGGTGCATCGCCCCGCCGTTCCGACGCCATGACCGCTGCGAGTTCCTGCCCGCGACCCGCCGCGGCAGCGCGACCCAGCGCGAGCGCGGTCCCGGAGGGCGCGTCCTTCTTGTGGCGGTGATGGCCCTCGATGATCTCGATGTCGAAATCCGCCGGCAGCGCGCGCGCTGCCGCCCGCACAAGTTCAACGAGCAGCGTGACGCCGAGGCTGGTGTTGGCTGCGGTGATCACCGCCACGCGCTCGGCGGCGGCGGCGGCGGCGGCATGGGCTTCAGCGCTGAGGCCCGTGGTGCCGACGAGCACCGCACAGCCGAGACGCGCGCAGGCGGCAAGATTGCTGGCAGTCGCTTGCGGCGAGGAAAAGTCGATGACCACATCGGCGCCGGGCAGCAATGCATCGAGATCCGTGCTGATGCCTGCCGCAGGGTCGGCCTGACGGTCGACGAGGCCAACCAGCACTGCACCGGGCCGCTCGTCGAGCGCCGTGCGCAGCGCGCGACCCATGCGACCCGCTGCTCCGACAATCACCACACGCATCGGCACACTCCAGCGCCGCGCGCAGGACCCGCGTGGGGTCAGTTGCCGGCGAAAAACCTCTTCACGCCTTCGAAAAACCCTTCTTCGCGGGGCGTGTGACCGCGACCGTCGCTGCGCAGCGACTCGTCGAACTTGCGCAGCAACTCGCGCTGCTCGGCCGACAGGTTCACCGGCGTTTCTACCACAACACGACAGAACAGGTCGCCGCGATCACCGCCGCGCACCGGCTTGACGCCCTTGTCGCGCAGACGGAATACGCGACCGGACTGCGTCTCGGCCGGAATCTTGATCGAGACATCGCCTTCGAGTGTCGGCACCTTGACCGAGCCGCCCAGCACCGCAGTCGCGAAACTCACCGGAACTTCGCAGGAGAGGTCGTCGCCGTCGCGCTCGAAGATCTCGTGCGGCTTGACGTTCATCTCGATGTAGAGATCGCCCGGCGGCCCGCCGTTGCGGCCGGCCTCGCCCTCGCCGCCGAGGCGGATCCGATCACCCGTCGACACCCCTGCCGGCACCTTCACGGACAACTTGCGCGTGCGCCGCACTCGACCCTGGCCGAGGCAGGTGTCGCAGGGGTTGCGCACGATGCGGCCCGTGCCGCGGCAGCGGTTGCAGGGTTGCTGCAATTGAAAGAATCCCTGCGAGATGCGCATCTGGCCCGAGCCCTGGCACTGGTCGCAGGTGACGGGGCTGTGCCCCTTGGCCGCGCCGGAACCGTGGCAGGTCTCGCACTCCATGAGCCGCGGGATCTCGACCTCGGTGGTGTACCCGAACACCGCCTGCGGCAACTCGAGCTCGAGTTCGTAACGCAGGTCGGCGCCGCGGAACACCTGCGAGCGGCCACCGCGCCGGTTACCGCCGAAGATGTCGCCAAAGACCTCGCCGAAGATATCGCCGAAATCCGCCCCGCCGCCACCGCCGCCGCCCTGACGGGCGGCGTCGATGCCGTCATGGCCGTGCTGGTCGTAGATGGCGCGCTTCTGCTGGTCGGTTAGGACCTCGTAGGCCTCCTTGGCCTCCTTGAAGCGTTCCTCCGCGTCCTTGTCGTCCGGATTGCGATCCGGGTGGTACTTCATGGCCAGGCGCCGGTACGCCTTCTTGATGTCGGCCTCGGTCGCGTTCTTCGCGACGTCGAGCACCTGATAGTAATCGCGCTTGGCCATGGTTCCCCGCGGCTCAGGACGCCTTGCGGTCGTCGCCCCGATCCTTCACTTCCTCGAACTCGGCATCGAGCACGTCATCACGCCCCGACTCGCCGCCCGCGGCCCGCTCTGCGCCGCCCGCAGCGCCGGCGGCACCGGCCGCGCCCGACTGCGCGTAGGCCTGCTGCGCGATGTTGCTCGACGCCTGCATCAGCGCCTCGAGCTTCTTCTCGATCTTTTCCTTGTCGTCACCCTTGATGACGCCCTTGAGGTCGTTGAGCGCGCCCTCGACCTTGAGGCGATCTTCGGTGGCGACCTGCTCGACCGAGTGCACCATGCCATCAGCGCGGTTGCGCACTTCCACCAGCTCGCGGAACTTGCGGTCCTCGTCGGCATGCGTCTCGGCATCGCGCACCATGCGCTTGATTTCATCTTCCGACAGACCGGAGGACGCCTTGATGACGATGCGCTGCTCCTTGCCGGTGGCCTTGTCCTTGGCCGAGACGTTGAGGATGCCGTTGGCATCGATGTCGAAGGTCACCTCGACCTGCGGCGTGCCGCGGCGCGCCGCCGGGATGTCGGTGAGATCGAACTTGCCTAGCGACTTGTTGTCGATCGCCCGCTCGCGCTCGCCCTGCAGCACATGGATGGTCACCGCCGTCTGGTTGTCCTCGGCGGTCGAGAACACCTGCGAGTGCTTGGTCGGGATGGTGGTGTTCTTCTCGATGAGCTTGGTCATCACGCCGCCGAGCGTCTCGAGGCCGAGCGAGAGCGGCGTGACGTCGAGCAGCAGCACGTCCTTGACCTCGCCGGCCAGTACGCCGCCCTGGATCGCGGCACCGACGGCAACTGCCTCATCCGGATTGACGTCCTTGCGCGGCTCCTTGCCGAAGAAATCCTTGACGTGCTTTTGCACCAGCGGCATGCGCGTCTGACCACCGACGAGGATGACCTCGGACACCTCGCTGGCGGCGATCCCGGCGTCCTTCAGGGCCACCTTGCAGGGCTCGATGGTGCGCTTGACGAGATCCTCGACCAGCGACTCGAGCTTGGCACGGGTCAGCTTGACCGCGAGGTGCTTCGGCCCGCTCGCGTCCATCGTGATGTACGGCAGGTTGATGTCGGTCTGCTGGCTGGAGGAGAGCTCGATCTTGGCCTTCTCGGCCGCCTCCTTGAGGCGCTGCATGGCGAGCGGGTCCTTGCGCACGTCGACGCCGGATTCCTTCTGGAACTCCTCGGCGAGGAAGTTGATGACCCGCAGGTCGAAGTCCTCGCCGCCGAGGAAGGTGTCACCGTTGGTCGAGAGCACCTCGAACTGGCGCTCGCCGTCGACCGAGGCGATTTCGATGATCGACACGTCGAAGGTGCCGCCGCCGAGATCGTAGACGGCAATCTTGCGGTCTCCGCCCGCCTTGTCGAGGCCGTAGGCGAGCGCCGCTGCGGTCGGCTCGTTGATGATGCGCTTGACCTCGAGACCGGCGATGCGGCCGGCGTCTTTGGTGGCCTGACGCTGCGAGTCGTTGAAGTAGGCCGGTACCGTGACCACCGCCTCGGTGACTTCCTCGCCGAGGAAGTCCTCGGCGGTCTTCTTCATCTTCATCAGCACGCGCGCGGAAATCTCCGGCGGCGCCATCTTTTTGCCGTGTGATTCGATCCAGGCGTCGCCTTTGTCCGCCTTGACGGTCCGGTATGTCACCATGTCGATGTGCTTCTGCACGATCTTCTCGTCAAAGC
>CAZIRD010000156.1:0-5797 GCA_964541625.1 uncultured Acidibacter sp. | reverse complement strand
ATCCTCGAGCGGCCGATGCAGAACTTCCTGCCGCTGCCCGACGGCGACTCCTTCAGCGCCGGTCCCGATGGCGCCGCCACGCTCGCGGAGGTGCGTCGCCACAGCGCCCGCGATGCCGCGCGATTGCCCGAGTTCCATGCGCTGCTCGGGCGTGCGGTCGGACTGCTGCGCGATCTGCTGCAGCGCACGCCGCCCACCGACCTGCGGCGTACCCGCGACCTTTGGGAGGTGCTGCGCTTCGGCCGTCACTTCCGCGCACTGCCGCTCGCCAACCAGCGCGAACTGCATGAGTTCTTCACGCGCAGCGCCGGCGAGATCCTCGACCACTGGTTCGAGAGCGAGCCTCTCAAAGCGCTGTTCGGCTTCGACTCGGTGGTCGGCAGCTACGCGAGTCCCTACACCCCGGGCAGCGCCTACGTGCTGCTGCACCATGCCTTCGGCGAAGTGAACGGCAAGCCCGGCGTCTGGGGCCATGCGGTGGGCGGCATGGGCGCAATCACCCAGGCGCTCGCCGCCGAGGCCCGTCGCCTCGGCGTGCACATCGAGTGCGATGCGCCGGTGGCGAGCATCATCACCGCCCGTCAGGGCCGTACCGCGCGCGGTGGCGCAGTGCAGGCGAGCGGCCTCAAACTCGCCGACGGTCGGGTGTTCGGCGCGCCGCGCATCATCGGCAATCTCGGTCCCAAACCGCTGTTCCTCTCGCTGCTCGCGGCCGAGGACCTGCCGGCGGATTTCCGCGCCCACATCGAACGCTGGCGGGTTGGCTCGGCGACCTTCCGCATGAACGTCGCGCTGACCGAATTGCCACGCTTCGCCGCGCGGCGCTCGCGCAGCGACGACTCGCATCTCGGCGCCGGCATCATCATGGCGCCCTCGCTCGGCTACATGGACCGCGCCTTCGCTTCAGCGCGGCTGCACGGCATTTCGCGCGAGCCGATCGTCGAAATGCTGATCCCCTCGACGCTCGACGACTCGCTCGCGCCGCCGGGTGCACACGTGGCGAGCCTGTTCTGCCAGCACTTCGACTATGACCTCGCCCGCCCCGAGGCGCCGACGCGCAGCTGGAGCACGCCGGGCATGCGCGAGGCCACCGCGGATTTCATCATCGACACGGTGAACGCGTTCGCGCCGAACTTCCGCGCCAGCATCGTCGGCCGCTCGGCGCTCTCGCCGCTCGATCTCGAGGAGCGGCTCGGGCTTGCCGGCGGCGACATCTTCCACGGCGCGCTCGGCCTCGATCAGCTATGGGCTGCACGCCCCGCGCTCGGCTACGGCGATTACCGCACCCCGGTGCGCGGGCTCTACCTCTGCGGCTCGGGCGCGCACCCGGGCGGCGGCGTCACCGGCGTGCCGGGCATGAACGCGGCCCGCGAGATCCTGCGCGACGGCAAGCGCTGAGTCGCGCATCACGATGCGCATCCTGCATACCCTGTTCTCCAGCGGCTTCGCCGGTACCGAGCGCGCAACCGCCGAGATGTGCAACGCCTGCGCGGCGGATCACGAGGTCGCACTCGCACTGCAGAGCAATCACCGCGGCGCCGGTGGCGCCTCGATCCGCGACCATCTCGATCCACGGGTCACGGTATTCGAACTGAACCGCTGGCTCCCCGGGCCAGGCCTGCGCCGTGTGGTGCGCGGATTCGCGCCGCAGGTCATCCACACCCACCTGCGCAAGAGCACCCGCCTCGTCGCCCGCATGCGGCCGCCCTGCGCGACCATCGCCACACTGCACATGTGGGTCAACGGCCCACACTTCCTGCGCATGGACGGACTCATCGTGATCGCGGCCTGGCAAAAGCGCGATCTGGGCGAATACCGCGGCCGGGTGTTCGACATCAACGAGTCACTGGTACCGACAGCAAAGATTTCACCGGAACGGCGGACGCAGTTGCGGTCGCTGTGCGGCGCGCTCGAGGGCGATTTCCTGATCGGCGGCGTCGGCCGGATCGCGCACTCCAAAGGCTTCGACACGCTGGTACGCGCTTTCCGCGAAGCGGCGCTGCCGAACGCAAGGCTGGCGATCATCGGTGACGGTCGCGAACGCAGCGCTCTCGAGCGGCTCGCGGCAGGTGCCAACATCGGCCTACTCGGCTTTCGCGCGGATGCGAAGGAGTTTTTCCAGGCGTTCGACCTGTTCGTCAGTCCGTCGCGCAGCGAACCACTCGGGCGCGTGCTCTTCGAGGCGCTCGATGCCGGCACGCCGGTGCTGGCCACGCGCACGCAGGGACCGGCGGAGATCCTTGCCCGCTACCCGGGACGCTTGCTGCCGATCGATGATGTGGAGGCGATGGCTGCAGCGCTGCGCGAACTCGCCGCCGCGCCCCCCGCGCGCGTGGCGCACGATCTGACGGCCTATCACCTCGAGAACGTGGTGCGCGAAACCCTCGCCGCCTACCGCGAACTCATCGACGCCCGCTCGGCCGGCACCGCTGAGGCGCGCTGACCGACGAGCCCGAGGTGATCATCGAGCCGTGCCAGCAGGCCCGGCATGGCATCCTCGAAACCGATTTCCTTCACGCGCTCCTCAAGCGCACGTCGTGCCGTTTCATCCGCGAGCAGCCGCAGGCACTCCTCGCCCACGGCAGCAACGGGAACGGCGGCAGCCGTGGCCACTGCACCGAGCGCCGCGCAGCGGGCGATGCGCGCCGGCTGGTCGCCGGCGATCGGCACCGCCACGCAGGGCTTGCCGAGGGCCAGCGCCTGCAGCAGCGTGTCGCCGCCGTTCACCAGCACAAGACGGGTGCGCGCCAGCAGCACCCGCAGGGCGCCACCTGACACACCGCGCAGCAGGCGGAAGCGCGGTTCCGCCGGCGCTGCCGCCGAGTAGGCCGGGCCGGCCACGAACGCCACCCGATAACCCTGCGCGGCGATCGCCTCGCCCCAGCGCGCAAACTGCGCCGGCGTCATCGCCGAGTCATGAAAGCCGCTGCCCCCGCCCGGCACGATGACAAGGTCCGGTGTGCCGAAGTCCTGCAGCAGACCGTCAGCCGCCGCGTCCTCGGCGGGTGCCAGCACGGTATCGAGGAAACGCAGCTGCGGCCGGCCGAGCAACCGCAGTTTCAGCCTTTCGAACACGCCGAGACCGCCGGCGATCAGCGCGGGGTAGGAAATCCAGTGATCGTCGAGCAGCGCCATCCAGCGCAGCCGGAACGCCTTGTAGCGCTGCCGGCCCCGCGAACTGATGTAGACCACCCGCGCACCGACCCGCCGCGCCGCGCGCAGCGCACCGGTACGGCCGGCGTTGTCGAACACCACGACCTGCGGCCGGAACGACTCGATCAGTTCAACAACCTGCGCCGTACAGAGAGTGGGTGAGCCCGGCACCAGGGTCGCGGGATGGTGGAAGCCCCTGGCGTAGGGGGCATCCTGGTGCAGCACGAAATGCGTCTGCAGCGCCGGCCAGCGCGCCCGCAAGGCGTCGGCCAGGCTGCGCGCGCGGGCGAACTCGCCCATGCCGTTCGGGCCACTGACCGGTACAAAAAGGATGCGGGGCGCGGGCTGCATGGTCTGCTGAATTTCTTAGGGTGCTTGGCTTCAGGCTATTATGCGGGGCGTTTTCACGGACGCCGAGGAATTCATGTACACGCCTGCTCCCGGACTCCCCGGCCGACGCTGGATCGACCGCCTGCTGTCGCGCCACGCGCGACGCGCGGCGAGCCGCGATTTCCTCTTCAAGACCCTGCCGAAGGGCGGCACGGTGATCGAAGTCGGCGTTTTTGACGGCGACTTCTCCGAACGCATCCTCGCACTCAACGAGCCGCGCGTGCTGCATCTCGTCGATCCGTGGTTCACCCGTGAAGACGGCTCGCTCTACGACGGCCCCACCCAGCAGTTCGATTCCAAGGACGCGGCCAGCGCGAGCCTCGAAGCGCAATACCAGCAGGTGGCACAGCGTTTCGCGGGCGAGATCGCCAGCGGCCGCGTGGTGATGCACCGCATGCTCTCGCACGAGGCGGCGCCCCTGTTCGCGGACGGGCACTTCGACTGGGCGTACATCGATGCCAGCCACTTCTACGAGGACGTGAAGCGCGATCTCGAAGCCTTCTTTCCCAAGGTCCGCAGCGGTGGCTACCTCGCCGGCGACGACTACGACCGGCGGGGCATCTGGGACCACGGCGTGACCCGCGCCGTCGACGAATTCCGCGCCGGTGGCCTGGTCGAGACGATCCGTCGCAAGAACCATCAGTTCCTGCTCCGCAAGCGCTGACGGCCGCGAACCAAGCGCGGGGCTGGGTGGCTTTTTCGCTGGCGGCGCACGCTTGCAATCCCTTTCGGCTTCCGGTGGATTATAATTTCGCCCACTAGGGGTCGACCGAATGGCGGCCTCGGTTACGCCAAGGTTTCGTTTCAGTCCACGTCCAAAGAGGATTTCCAATCATGAAGACCCCGATCGTCGTCAAGATGGCCGCCGTCGTCGCCGTTGCCGCCCTCGCCGGCTGCACCGATCTCAAGCCGCTGCAGGCCCAGGTCGACACCCTGAAGACCCAGGTTTCGAGCCTGCAGTCGCAGGTCGCGGCCGCCAAGGGCGCTGCCGACGCCGCCGCCGGTGCCGCCGCCTCGGCTGCTTCGGCCGCCAATGGCGCGCAGTCGACCGCCAACCAGGCGCTCGCCGCCGCGCAGGCGAGCCAGTCGTGCTGCGATGCGACCAACGAGAAGATCGATCGCATGTTCAAGCGCTCGATCTCGAAGTAATCCTTCGAGGGGCCTGACGGCCCGCGCTCGCCCTGCGGGGCGAGCTGCCCTCGGGCAAAGAAACGCCGCGCAATGCGCGGCGTTTTTTTTGGGTGCCCCTGTTTTGTATGGGTTTTGTTCGGGCGCTGCGGTTTAGTTTGCGCGCCCCTTGTGTCGGCTGGCGCTAGAAGCGCAACAGCGCCGAGCCCCAGGTGAAGCCGCCACCGAAGGCCTCGAGCAGCACGAGATCACCGCGCTTGATACGCCCGTCGCGCACCGCCACATCGAGGGCCATCGGCACCGAGGCGGACGAGGTGTTGCCATGCTCTTGCACGGTGACGACCACACGCTCCATGGGCATGTCGAGCTTCTTGGCGGTGGCCTGGATGATGCGGATATTGGCTTGGTGGGGCACCAGCCAGTCGATCGCTGATTTGTCGAGACCGTTGGCGGCGAGGGTTTCATCGACAATCGAGCCGAGTGATTTCACGGCGATCTTGAACACCTCGTTGCCGGCCATGTGGATGAAGGCCGGAATGCGCCCGGACTCATCCGGGTGGAAACCCTTCGAGGGTCCGACCGGACAATAAAGCAGATCCTTGTAGAAACCGTCGGTGTGCAGATGCGTGGAGATGATGCCGGGCTCATCGACGGCCTCGAGCACCACCGCACCGGCGCCGTCGCCAAAGAGGATCGCGGTGCTGCGATCGCTCCAGTCGACGATGCGGCTCAGCGTCTCGGCGCCGACCACGAGCGCGCGCTTGGCATCGCCGAGACGGACGAACTTGTCGGCGATCGACATCGCGTAGATGAAACTGCTGCAGGCGGCCTCGACCGAAAAGGCCGGGATATTGCGCAGTCCGAGACGATCCTGCAGCAGCGCGCCGCAGTTCGGGAAGATCTGGTCGGGCGTGCAGGTGCCGAAGATGATCAGATCGATCTGGTCGGGTTCGACCCCTGCGGCCTGCATCGCGCGCCGCGCCGCCGGGACCGCGAGATCGACGGTGGTTTCACCCTGCGCCGCGATCCGTCGCTGGCTGATGCCGGTGCGTTCGCGGATCCATTCGTCCGAGGTCTCGACCATGCTTTCGAGATCGGCGTTGGTCAGGACTTTCTCGGGCAGGTG
>CAZIRD010000155.1:0-5811 GCA_964541625.1 uncultured Acidibacter sp. | reverse complement strand
GTGCACGGACTGGTGCGCGACTCCGAAGGGCAGAAGATGTCCAAGTCGAAGGGCAATGTCATCGACCCGCTCGATATCGTTGACGGCATTTCGCTCGAGGACTTGCTGCGCAAACGTACCACCGGTCTGATGCAGCCACGTCTGGCACCGGCGATCGACAAAGCGACGCGCAAAGCCTACCCGGACGGGATCGCCGCCTACGGTACCGATGCGCTGCGCTTCACCTTCGCCTCGCTGGCGACACAAAGCGCGGATCTGCGCTTCGATCTCGCGCGCGTGGGCGGCTACCGCAACTTCTGCAACAAGCTGTGGAACGCATCGCGTTACGTGCTCATGGTCGTTGAAGACCAGGACGGCAATCCGCTCGACCCCGCACTCGGCACCGGCAAGGTCGATCCGGGCGTGGCCGATCTCTGGATCGCCTCACGACTCGGCGAAACGCTGCGCAACGTCGACCAAGCCTTCGCCGAGTACCGCTTCGACTTTGCCGCCACCGCGTTGTACGAATTCACCTGGTACGAGTTCTGCGACTGGTACCTCGAACTCACCAAGCCGATTCTGCAATCGGAGCACAGCACGGAAGGCGCCAAGCGCGCCGCCCGTCGGACTCTGCTGCGGGTCCTCGAGACGCTGCTGCGTGCGCTGCATCCGCTGATGCCCTTCATCACCGAGGAAATCTGGCAGCGTGTTGCGCCACTGGCCGGAGTCGCAAAGACCGCCGACATGACGGTGATGACGGCATCCTGGCCGCAGGCCGCGGAGTGGTCACGCGACACCGCCGCAGAAACCGACGTCGAGTGGATCAAGGCATTCGTACTCGGCGTCCGCCAGATCCGTGGCGAGATGGACATCAGCCCCGCGCGTCGCCTTCCCGTGCTGCTCGAGAATGCCGGCCGCACCGATTGTGATCGGCTCGCGACCCATGCAGCCTACCTGCAGCGCCTTGCCGGCCTCGAGAGCCTGAGGGTGCTCGAGACCGCCGAGACCGCTCCACCCGCCGCGATTGCCGTGATCGGTGAGATGCGTGTGCTGGTGCCGATGGCAGGTCTGATCGATCCGCAAGCAGAGATCGTCCGGCTCGAGAAGCGCATCGCCAAGACCCGCGACGAGATCAAGCGCGCCGCGACGAAACTCGCCAACGAAAACTTTGTGCGCAATGCGCCAGCCGACGTCGTGGTTCAGGAGCGGACGCGGATCGCCGACTTCGAACGCACCGTGGCGGCGCTGGAAGGCCAGTTGCTGCGCGTACGCGACCTGCTCTGATCCTCGACGACCCGAACGTCGTGCTGCGTCTCCTCGTCATCGTCGCCATCGCTGCCGCGGTCGTCTGGTGGCTTTGGCGCCGCCGTCGACCCTCGGGCGACGCCGCGTCGACCGCAGCCGGCGCAGCAGACGCAGGCAGCGCCGAGGGTGCCGGCGAAACACTCACGGGTTCACCTCAAAGGCTCGCCGATCTGCGCACGCTGCTCGATGAGCAGGTTCGTCTCTGGCGGCGACTGCCGCCGGCGTTGCAGCAGCGACTACTGCCGAGACTCGAGGAGTTCCTCGAGCGTATCCCTTTTACCGGGGCGCATGGCTTCGTGGTGACCGACAGCATGCGCACGGTGATCGCGGCGCAGGCCTGCCTGATCACGCTTGGCCACGACGACTACCCGTTCGATGCACTGCATGGCATCACGCTGCATCCGGACGAGTTCCTCGTCGAGGAACGCGAAGAAGACGAGGAGACCGGCGTGGTGACTGAGGGCTACCGGACGCTCGCCGGCCAGGCGCACGGCAGCGAACGGATCGTGCTCTCCTGGCGCGACGTCGCCGAGGCGCAGCACCGCGACGACGGCTACAACGTGGTGATCCACGAAGTGACCCACTTCCTCGAACACAGCCATCCCGGCGGCGACCCGGCGGCCCACGCGGCGCTCGCCGCCGCGCACGAGGCGCTCTGCGATGCGGTGGATCGCGGCGAGGACACATTGCTCGATCCGTACGGTGCCGAGGATCTCACCGAGTTTCTGGCGGTGGCCGCGGAGTTTTTCTTCGAGCGGCCACACGAGCTTCGCGAGCGCCACCCGACCCTCTATGTGCTGCTGCGCGACTCGTTCCGGCTGGATCCGGCAGCCTGGGCGGACGCCCCAGCCTGAGCGGCCGTCTCAGCCGATGGCAAGGCGGGATCATAGTTTTCAGGGTGCCGCGCCATCTCGGTGCGGAAGAACGGTTTGATCTTTGCCATGTCGGCGACATAGTCGTCGCTCGGCATGACTGGCTCGCCAAGGACGATTCGGCGCCGACTGAAGTCGAGCGCTGCAGGCACGATCGGCACCCCGGCGCCGCGCGCGACGTGGTGGAAGCCGTGCTTCCAGTCGGCTACCCGGCGGCGGGTACCTTCCGGGGCGATGGTGATGACCATCCGTTCGCGCCGGGCGAACTCTTCGATATACGCCTGCACGACATTGCCGGCCCGGCTGCGATCGATCGCCACCGCGCCGAAGTGACGGCCAAGCGGCCCTAGCGGGCCGCGCAGGGCCGTGTGCTTCGCGAACCAGTGGGTCTCCAGCTGCAACGCGAGATAGACAAGGAAACCGATCACGAAGTCCCAGTTGGAGGTATGCGGGGCAACGATCAGTACGAACTTGCGAAGGTTCGGCAGGTTGCCCTCGATGCGCCAACCGGCCAGAGCGAGGCCGATGCCCCCGACCCAGCGGCGCCAGCGGCTGCGCACCTGTGGCGTTTCGGCGGGCAGGCGCGGCAGCCGGCTCATCGCGCAGGCACCCTGAGCAGCAACAAGCCACCGAGCACGAACAGCACCGCCAGCGAGGTCACCGACAGCCGCGAGTCACCCGTCACCAGCGCCACCACGGCGATCAGCATGGGGCCGAGGAAACTCGCGAACTTGCCCATCAAGTTGAAGAAGCCGAAGAATTCGCCGCCCTTGCCTTCCGGGACGAGTCGCCCGAACAGCGAGCGCGAGAGGCTCTGGATGCCGCCCTGTACCAGGCCGACAACCACCGCGAGGGCAAAGAATTCGACCACTGTATCGAGGAACCAGGCGTACACCGTTGCGGCCAGATAGACCGCAATGCACAGCAGGATGCCGCGCTTGGCACCCCAGCGATTACCGAGCCAGCCGAGCAGCAGCGCAGACGGAAAGGCAACGAACTGCGTCAGCAACAGCGCCGCGAGCAGGCTCGACGACGGCAACCCGAGGGCCACGCCGTAGTCGACCGCCATCATGTATATGGTGTGTACGCCGTCGATGTACAGCCAGTAGGCCGCGAGGAACATCGCAACCTCGCGATGCTCGCCAAGGTGACGGACCGTATTGCGTAGCGCCTTCAGGCCATCACGCACCGCGATACCGAGCCCCGCGGCCGGCGCCAAAGCGGGTCGCTCGCGCACGTTGCGCGCCAGCGGCAGGGTGAACACGAACCACCATACGGCGACGGTCAGGAAAGAGACCTGCACCGCCTGCGCCGGCCCGGACAAGCCGAACCAGGCAGGCTTGAGGGTCATGAGTACGTTGAAGGCAAACAGCAGGCCGCCGCCGAGGTAGCCCATGGAGTAGCCGAAGGCAGAGACCTTGTCGAGCTCGTCGGGCCGGGATACCTCGAGCAGCAGGGCGTCGTAAAAAATATTGGCGGCATTGAAACCGATGCCCGCGAGCACAAAGCAGGCGGCAGCCCACTGCCACTCTCCCTGTTGCACGAAGCCGAGCGCCGCCGTACCGACCACGCCGAGCATCGACCAGGCGACCAGCTGCAGTTTGCGTCCGGACATGCGGTCGGCGATCGCGCCGAGCGCCGGTGCGAGGAGCGCCACCAGTACGCCGGCGATGCCATTTGCGAAACCCAGCCGCGAGGTACTGACCGTCGGGTCGACGCCGGTGCTCCAGAATTGCTGGAAAAAAACCGGAAAGAAGCCGGCGAGCACCGTCGTGGCAAAAGCGGAATTTGCCCAGTCGTACAGCGCCCAGGAAACGGTCTCGCGGCGCGTGTACGGGCTCGTCATGTCAGGCGACCTGCTCGCGTGTCTCGCGGAAGACGATGTCGGGCCAGCGCTCTACCGTCAGGTTGAGATTGACCCTCGAGGGAGCAAGATATACGAGCGCGCCGCCATGATCCACCGCGAGGTTGTCGTAGGCCTTGCTGCGGAACTCGGCGAGCTTGCGCTCATCGCTGCAGTACACCCAGCGCGCCGTATACACCCCGATCGCATCAAAGGTGCACTGGACCGAATACTCGTCAGCCAACCGGAAGGCGACGACCTCAAACTGCAATTGGCCGACGGCGCCGAGAATCAGATCGTTGTTGCGCAGCGGCCGGAACAGCTGCGTCGCGCCCTCTTCGCACAACTGGTCTAGACCTTTGGTCAAGGCCTTCATCTTCAAAGGATCGCGCAGCACCGCGCGGCGGAAGAGCTCAGGTGCAAAGTTGGGGATGCCGGTGAACACCAGCTCCTCGCCCTCGGTGAAGGTGTCGCCGATGTTGATCGTGCCGTGGTTGTGCAGGCCGATGATGTCGCCCGCCCAGGCATCCTCGGCTGCGGAGCGGTCCGCCGCGAGGAAGGTCAAGGCGTCGGCGATGCGCACATCCTTGTCGAGGCGTACGTGATGCAGCCGCATGCCGCGGGTGTACTTGCCCGAGCAAAGGCGCAGGAAGGCGATGCGATCGCGGTGCGCCGGGTCCATGTTGGCCTGGATTTTGAAAACGAAGCCGGTGAGCTTCTCCTCGGCGGGGTCGACGGGGCGCTGCTTGGTCACCCGCGGCATCGGCCCCGGCGCATGACGCGTAAAGGCCTTGAGCAGTTCCTCGACACCGAAATTGGCGATCGCCGAACCAAAGAATACCGGCGTTTGCCGCGCCGCTCGATAGAGCGCCAGGTCAAACGGCTGGGTCGCGCCGCGCACCAGCTCGATTTCATCGTCGAAGGCGGCGGCCTGTTCGCCAAGCAGCGCTCGACCCTCGGCGCTGTGCAAACCCTCGATGACGATGTTGCCGCCGACCCGCCCCCGCTCGCCCGCCTCGTAGACGTAGATCCGATCCTCGAGCAGATGGTAGATGCCCTTGAGTTCACGACCCATGCCGATCGGCCAGGTGACGGGCGCCGTTGCAATACCGAGCACCCGCTCGATCTCATCGAGCAGCTCGATCGGCGCGCGGCCATCGCGGTCGAGCTTGTTGATGAAGGTCATGATCGGCGTGTCGCGCAGCCGGCACACTTCCATGAGTTTGATGGTCCGCTGTTCGACGCCCTTGGCGCAGTCGATGACCATCAGCGCGGAGTCGACCGCCGTAAGCGTGCGGTAGGTGTCCTCGGAGAAGTCCTCGTGTCCCGGCGTATCGAGCAGGTTGACGATGCAGTCGCCGTAGGGGAACTGCATCACCGAGGAGGTCACCGAGATGCCGCGCTGCTGCTCGAGCCGCATCCAGTCCGAGGTGGCATGCCGCGCCGCCTTGCGGCCCTTGACCGTCCCCGCCAACTGAATGGCGCCGCCGAACAGCAGCAGCTTCTCGGTCAGCGTGGTCTTGCCGGCGTCCGGGTGGGAAATGATCGCAAACGTGCGGCGACGCGCGACCTCATCGCGTAGGCCTTTGGTGCTCATTGGGAACCGTACCCGTCAGCGATTGAGGGTGAGCCGCATGACGATCGCATCTTCGCGACCGTTCTCGGCCTGGTAGTAACCGCGGCGGACGCCGATCTGCACGAGCCCCATGGCCTGGTAAAGCCGGACAGCGCCGAGATTGCTCGGCCGGACCTCGAGGAATAGATCGGTCGCGCCAGCCGCGCGACTGGTATCGATGAGGTGCTGCAGCATCC
>CAZIRD010000154.1:0-5814 GCA_964541625.1 uncultured Acidibacter sp. | reverse complement strand
GGTGGTTCCACGAATCAGGATGGCGCTGCGGGGTGCTTTGAATTTCCTATCCGCTTCGTAAATCGGTTCGGTTGCGGTATTGGTCACAGGACCGGCCAATATGACCCCGTCTACTAATAACAAGTCACTGTTTATAATGATAATATTCCGGCCATGGAACCGGCCAGAATCCACGTTCGCTGGAGCGTCTCTTGATTCCCGTCGCCGCCGAGCCGTTCATGCCGGCCGAGGGTACGGCCGTGCTCGAGAACCTGGCCTTCGATCTGGCCCGCGAGGCCAGCGAACTGTCGGCCCAGCTGCACCCCGTGGTCCGGCTGTCTGTCGCCGAGCTCGTTCGGTCGATGAACTGCTACTACTCAAACCTGATCGAGGGTCACAACACTCATCCTCGCGATATCGATCGCGCCCTGGTCGCGGACTACTCCAGCGACCCGCATCGTCGTGATCTGCAGCTCGAAGCCCGGGCGCATATCGAAGTGCAGCAGATGATCGATGAGCGTGTGAGTGAACTGCCGCGACCGCCTGCTTCGCATGCCTTCATAGAATGGACGCATCGGGAATTCTGCGCGCGCTTGCCCGAGAGCCTGCTTGTCGTCGAGAACCCCGACACTAAAGAACGCATTCCGGTCGTCCCTGGGCAGCTTCGCGCGCGAACGGTCGTCGTCGGCCGGCATGTCGCCCCTGTGGCCGAGGATCTGCCGGCTTTCATGTGCAGGTTTGAAGAAGCGTACGACTCGGCTCGCCTGACCAAGCCGCGACAGGTGATCGCTGTTGCCGCGGCCCATCATCGGTTTCTCTGGATTCATCCATTCCTCGACGGCAATGGTCGCGTCGCGCGCCTGATGTCGCACGCGATGCTGCTGGAGATCGGCATCGGCTCAGCGCTCTGGTCCGTGTCGCGCGGACTGGCCCGCAACTCCGGTGACTACAAGCGCCTGCTGATGGCGGCCGATGGACCTCGCCGGAACGATCTCGATGGGCGAGGGGCGCTCTCTCACGAGGCATTGATCGACTTCTGCAGATTCTTTCTCGAGACCTGCCTCGACCAGATTCGCTACATGCGCGAGCTGCTCTCTCCTTCCGAGCTGCAGCGTCGCATGGAGCTGTACGTGCGTGATGAGGAAAGCGCGGAACGACTCCCGAAGCGCAGCTACGCCCTCCTGCGCGAGGCGTTGCTCTCGGGAGAACTGGAGCGAGGTCGCGTGCCTGCGCTGATCGACACAAGCGAGCGTACGGCGCGTCGCGTGATATCCGCGCTGATCGAAAAGCGGTTGCTGATCTCAGGCTCGCACAAGGCGCCATTGAGATTGGGCTTCCCCATCGACGTCGTCGAGCGCTGGTTCCCGAAGCTCTATCCGATGACTTAATGGCCCGACGACCTGAGGACCGGTGATGTGATGGACAAGGCGGCCGACTGGGCCTTCACCAAGCGCTTTCGTCGCGGAGGTTTCGGTTGGCGTGCGAGTCGGCTGGCCAGCCAGCGCATGGCCGAGGCGCTCGCGGAAATCCACGCGGTTGCTCGCCATGATCCGTTGCGCGCGGCGGACGGCGCGGTCAGGTTTCTCGTGAAGCTGTCACCGGCGCTGGAACAGGTGGACAGCTCATCGGGCGCACTCGGCAGCGCTGCGCGCGCCGCTGTTGACGCGCTCGTTCCGGTGATCGCGCAGGCACCCGCCGATGCGGCCATGCGCGAGAAATGGCTCGAACAGTTGTTCGCGGCGATCCAGAACGACGATCCACCGTATCTGGAACTGCTCGATGAGCGCTGGGGTGAGGTGTGCGCGACGCCGGAAGTCGCGTCGCGTTGGGCGGATCGCCTCATGAATCTCGTACGACAGGTTAACGCCTCGCGGCGTTGCGGGCAGTTCGCCTTCACCCGGGCCGAGTCGGCCTGCTACAGCGCGTTGTTCGCAGCGGGTCGGCACGAGGAATTGATCGCCCTCATCGGCAGTGACCCGCGCCCCTCGTGGCATGACCTGCTATGGGTTGGCCGCTGCAAGGTGGCCCGCGGCGAGACCGACGAGGCGATCGAGTTCATGTCCAACGCCGTGAGCCCGTGGACACCGATGGCGGGGCTCGCACGATTCGCCGAAGGCGTCCTGCTGCAGGCCGGCCGACGGAGCGAGGCGTATGAGAAATATGCGCTGGAGGCGAACCGCGCCACCACCTATCTCGCCACCTATCGTTTGGTGTCGAAGAAGTACCCGGAGATCGACGCGGACCGGCTGCTATCGGATCTCATCGCAACCACGCCCGGAGAGGAAGGAAAGTGGTTCGCCACGGCGAAGACGCTCAGGCGCTTTGACCTCGCCATGCAGCTGGCTTGGAAATCTCCGTGCGACCCGAAGACGCTGATCCGCGCAGCCCGAGACAATGCGGATAAAGCACCGGCGTTCGCCGCCGAAGTCGCGCTCGCGGCATTGCACTCGATCTGCCGGGGCAGGGGCTATGAGTTGACTGCGCGCGACGTGCTGCTGGCGTACAGGCTCGTGATAGACGCCGGTGAGGCGCTCGGGCAATTGGATCGAGTGAAGCTGCGCATCCAGACGATGCTCAAGCCGACGACCCGCGAGGTTCGGTGGGTTCGAGAAATGCTGGATCTATTGCCCGTTCCGCCCATCGGTGGCCGAACGGAGTCCCCGGATTGAACGGGTGGTCGCCCGGGGCGGCGGCCGGATACTCAACTGACAGCATCGGTGCTATCATGCCATCCCATGAGCCCGCCCCGAATCGTGCTCGATACCAGCGTCTTGGCCTCGGCCTTCACAAGCGGTCGTGGGGCATCGCGGGAAGTTCTGCGGCGCGTCCTTCGAAAGGAGGCGCAGGCGCTGATTTCGGTGCCGCTGTTCACAGAGTACGAGGACGTCCTGACGCGTCCGCACGTGCTGAGGCGGTGCAGTCTGAGCGCGGAGGAGCAGCAGGCGCTCTTCGATGCATTCCTGGCCTGCACGGAACTGGTGGAGGTCTATTACCGCTGGAGGCCGAACTTGCCGGACGAGTCGGATAATCACGTGCTGGAACTGGCGGTGGCGGCCGGAGGCGCAACGATCCTGACGTTCAACCGGAGGGATTTCTCGCGCGGCGAACTGCGCTTTCCGGATGTTGTCGTCCAGTCGCCTGGCAACTGGCTGAATGGGATTTGAAGGAGAACAAATGTCCACTCTCACGATCCGACTGCCCGACACGAAGCACGAACGGTTGAAGGCATTTGCGCGCGCGCGCGGCGTCAGTGTCAACAAGCTGGTGGAGGAGCTGGCCACGGTCGCGCTCGCCCAGGCGGACGCCGAGAATCGCTACCTGCTGCGCAAGGCGCGCGGCAAGCCCGCGATGGGCCTGCAGCTGCTAGACAAGCTCGACCGAAAGTCGAAGTAGTATGGTTGTCTGGCCTTGTCCAACGTTGACGCCTGTCGTGCCCCATCGAGGCATCGCGTCATCAAGCGGAAGCTTTTGTCGGCGATGACGCCGGAGGCCGGCGGCGTTTCACGCTTTCATGGCGATTGGCCGCGGCTATTGAAGGCTTGCGCATTAATCGTCCTGACTTGAACGAAGCTCTTGCCAAGGTTCCCGCCGTCACGTTGGGATTCTGGCTCATCAAGATCCTGGCGACGACGCTCGGCGAAACCGCTGGGGATTCGGTCAGCATGAGCTGGTTGGGTGAGACAACCAGCGCTGCTACGGGCTGGGGCTACCTGATTGGTACCGGCATCTTTCTGGTTCCGCTGGTGGCGCTGATTCTTGCCCGGATCAAGGCGACGAAATTCCATCCCTGGCTCTACTGGGCAACAATTGTTGCCTCGACCACAGCTGGTACAACGCTTGCGGATTTCTTTACGCGCACGTTGTTTACGAATCTGGGGCATGTCGACCAAGCCATGTCCTACTTGCTCGGTTCCCTGGCGTTGTTCGCGTGCGTGATCGCGACTCTGATGGTGTGGAAGCGCAATCTGGGAACGGTCAGTGTCGCCAGTGTCAGCGAGCCGCGCGCCGAATGGTTCTATTGGATCACGATCACGTTCTCACAGACTTTGGGAACGGCACTCGGCGACTGGACAGCAGACAGTTTCGGAGTATCGACTCTCATGGGTCTGGAGTCAGGTTACGTGTTGGGCGCGCTTGTATTCCTGGCCGCACTGGCTGCAGTTGCGGCGCTCTATCGCCTGACCTCCATGTCTCGCACCGCACTGTTTTGGACGGCCTTCATCCTGACGCGCCCGCTTGGGGCCACCATTGGCGATTTCCTCGACAAGCCTTTCGACAAAGGTGGGCTGGATTTCAGTCGTCCGGTGGCGACGTTGATTCTGCTGGCGGCCATGGGAGTTCTGATCGCGGTACTGCCCCAGCGCGCGGGAAAGGCTCACCGAGGGCGAAGAGATCAATCCCGTGCATCACGTCGCGTCGTTCGCTTGTGACGTCACCCCGATTTTTCGTATCGGTTTAGAACTAGAGTAAGGTGCTTTCGTGGTCCTTGCGGAGCAAGGAGACGGAAGCGATGAAACGATCGAAATTTACCGAGGAGCAGATCCTGTTTGCGTTGAAGCAGGCGGACTCGGGGCAGCCTGTGGGAGACGTCTGCCGGCAAATGGGGATCAGCGAGGCGCAGCAGGACCGTACTGGGCGATGGACTTTGTCCATGATCAGTTGGCCGATGGCAGGAAGTTCCGCGTGCTGACGATCATCGACACGTGGCACCGGCAGTGTGTGGCGCTGCATATCGACTTCTCGCTGAGCGGGCAAAGCGTCGTCGATGCGGAAAATGAGGTGGCGCTCGAGCGGGCTCTGCCGTTCGCCCAACCTGGTAAGCCGACGGAGAATGGAATGATCGAGTCGTTCAACGGACGACTGCGTGATGAGTGCCTGAACGTCAACGAGTTTGTTACGCTGGACGACGTATGGAAAATATTGAAGGCGTGGAGGCATGACTACAATCACTGCCGACCACATGGCTCACTGGGTAACCTGACCCCCTATGAGTTTGAGAACAGATGGTCAGAAAACGGAATGAGAAGCCCCAAACTCTAGTTTCAAGTAGTTCGAAAAACGGACCAACGTCACAGCCGCATGCGCATCGAAGTCGACGATCTATCCCGTCCCCAGGTTCACGCTCTGCTTGCGGAGCACTTGGCGAACATGCACGAACTCTCACCCTCGGAACAGGTCTTCACACTGGATCTGAATAAACTTCGAGCGGATGACATCACGTTCTCGACTGTCTGGGAGCAGGACGAGCTTGTCGGCTGCGGCGCACTGAAGGAACTCACACCGACTCATGGCGAGATCAAGTCCATGCGCACACCAGCCTCTGCACGCCGTCGCGGCGCAGGGCGTGCCGTGCTCGAGCACATCATCGCCGTGGCGCAGCAGCGCGGCTACACGAAACTTAGCCTTGAGACCGGAACACACGCTGCCTTTGGTCCGGCTCACAACCTCTATCGCAGCAAAGGCTTCGTCACCGCGGGCCCGTTCGGCAGCTATCTGCCAAACAAGCACAGTGTCTTCATGGAGCTGCGGCTCAGTGGCAGCGTGACCTGACCTGCGCAGAAAACAGCAGGTCGTTACACTTCACCGGACAAATTGATCTCGACCACGGGAGTAATGTCATGACATCCAAGTTTGACCGTGCGCAGTTCCTGCGCGCTGCGGGTGCGGTGACCGTCCTCGCCGCGACAGGGCAGTCGATGGCGGAAGGTGCCTACAAGAGTTCCTGGCCCGAAGCGACGCTGAAACAGCTGCGCCACCCGTCGCTGAAGGATCGTGTGGTACTGATCACCGGCGGCAGCCGCGGGTTCGGCTGGTTCATCGCCGAGGAGTTGCTGC
>CAZIRD010000153.1:0-5876 GCA_964541625.1 uncultured Acidibacter sp. | reverse complement strand
CATGGCCACTGCCGGCACGAAAATGGTGATGCCTAGCGCAAAGGGCGCGCCGACATAATGCACGCCGAGATTGCCGAGTTTCGCCATGACAAGTACCGCGCCGACCTGCACCAGCAGGCGCAGCCGCGAGGAGAGGTTCAGGCGATCATCGAGGAGACCGAGGCAGACAAAACCGAAGGCCGTGGCCGTGAAACTCGCCGTCGGACGCACGGTATCCGGCAGCATCGATATGCCGAGCACCAGGGCAACGAACATCGCCATCCCGCCGACCACCGGCACCTCGCCAGCGTGCAGCTTCCGCCCGCCTGGCCGGTCGATGAAGTCGAGGCTGCGGGCCACCGGGCGCAGCAGAAATGCCAGCGCAACCGTGCCGAAAAACGCAGCGGCGGCCGAGAGATAGAGGCTGAACATGGGCGCGCAGTATACGCAGCGGATAAATGCATGGGTTAGACTGCGCGCCGTGAAAATCCGTTTTTTCCGGTGCACTCTGCCGCTCGTTCTCGCAGCTTCGCTGACGCTCGGGGGTTGCGTGCGCTTCGAGGACGGCAACAGCGCGTTCCGCAGCCGAGACTACGCGACGGCCTTCAACAAATGGCAGTTGCTCGCCAAGTTCGGCGACGCCCGCGCCCAGAACGAACTCGGCTGGCTCTATCAGCAGGGACTCGGCACCGAGCCCGACGCCGCGCTCGCCGTGCAGTGGTACCGCAAGGCCGCAGCGCAGGGTCTCGCCGTGGCGCAGACCAACCTCGGCATCATGTACAACGACGGCATCGGCGTTGTGCGCGACCGCCGTGAAGCTGCGCGCTGGTTCGACCTCGCGGCCCGCCAGGGCGATGCCGCAGCGCTCAACAACCTCGGCGTGCTCTACGACAAGGGCGACGGCGTGCCTGAGGACAATCGCAAGGCCGCCGACCTGCTGCGCCGCGCCGCCGAGCTTGGTCACCCGCGTGCCATGAGCAACTATGGCCTGCTTTTCAAGACAGGCGAAGGCGTGCCGCAGGACGCGGCCACGGCCGTGAAGTGGTTCCGCGCGGCAGCCGAAAAGAAGGACCGCGAGGGCATCAATAATCTTGCGGTGATGCTCGACCAGGGCCTCGGCATTGCCGCGGACCGCGACGCCGCGATGAAGCTTTTCGAACAGGCGGCGCGCGATGGCGAGGGATCCGCGGCGTTCAATCTTGCGATCATGCAGTTGCGTGCAACTCAAAACCCGGCTGAACCGGAAAACCTCATCGACGCCTACGCCTGGCTGAACGTCGCCGCAAGTCTGGGCCATCGTGACGCGGTCTCGCAGCGCAGCTTGCTAGCCTCGCGGCTCACGCCAGCGGAAATCCTTGAGGCGCAGTCGAGATCAAGCGGATTCGCGGCGCGCTGATCACGCCTGCGGGGCCCGCATCACGCCGGACCCGCGGCGAAATCCCCAGGGGCGAATATCTCGTGATTTTGAAGATATAATCGGATCGATTATATTTTCATTTATTATCAATATCGTCGCCCCTGCCACCCGACGAGGTCAGCAACCATGCCGAAACTCTCGCCCATCGCCCTCAAGGCGCGCATCGAACAACTCCAGAAGCAACTCGCGGCTGCCGAAGCAAACAAGGCGCCGGCCGTCGCCAAGGTCCGCGCACTGATGAAAAAGCTCGGTGTCACCACCGAGGATCTCGTGGGCACCAACGCCGCCGGCCGTCGCGGCCGTCCATCGAAGCAGGCAAATGGCGCGGCTGACGAGAGCGCTGCAGCAGCCGGCAAGGGTCGCAAGCCGCGCGGCAAGGTTGCGGTCAAATATCGAGACGAAAAGGGCAACGCCTGGACAGGCCGCGGCAAGACGCCGCGCTGGATCGTCGAAGCGGAAAGCGCCGGCAAAAGCCGGGAGGCTTTCAAAATCAATTGATCAGCCCGAGCCTGGGCTAGTGCGCAGGGGCTTCGGCCCCCAGCGCACGCAGGCACTCGAGAATCTCCGCGGTTTTATCCCGCATGAGGTCTTCGCTGCCGCGGCTCTCGACGTTCAAGCGGATGAGCGGCTCGGTATTGGACGATCGCAGGTTGAGCCGCCAGTCCGCAAACTCCATCGACAATCCGTCGGTGTAGTCCAGCGTTTTGGCGGCACCCACATAGCGTTCCTGGATCGCGCTGATCGCGGCCCGGCCATCGGGCACCTTGCGGTTGATCTCACCACTGCAGGGAAACATGCGGATGCGCTCATCGACGAGCTCCGCGAGACTCTTGCCCGAGCGAGAAATTCGCTCCAGCACCAGCAGCCAGGGAATCATGCCGCTGTCACAGTAGGCAAAATCGCGGAAATAATGGTGGGCGCTCATTTCGCCGCCGTAGGCTCCGTCCACTTCACGCATTTTCTGTTTAATGAAGGCGTGCCCGGATTTACACAAAACCGGTACCCCGCCACCACGGCGGACAATATCGAGGGTGTTCCAGGTCAGGCGGGGATCATGAACGATACGCGCGCCGGGTTCTTTCTCGAGAAATGACTGCGCCAGCAGACCGACGAGGTAATACCCCTCGATGAATCGGCCGTTGTGGTCGAAAAAGAAACAGCGGTCGAAATCCCCGTCCCAGGCAATGCCGACATCGGCACCGCTGCTGCGGATGGCCTCGATGGTGGGCCGCCGGTTCTCCTCCAGCATCGGGTTCGGGACGCCGTTCGGGAAGTTGCCGTCAGCCTCGTGGTGAAGCTTGATGAACTCGAACGGCAGGTGAGGCTCGAGCAGGTCGACAAATGCCCCTGCACCGCCGTTACCGGCGTTGACCACGACCTTAAGCCGCCGCCCGCCAGTCGTGGTCCGCAAACCGCCAAGATCCACGTAACCGAGGAGATGGGCGATATAGGCCGCGCGGGTATCGAGGGCGACTCGGGAGCCCCGCGTCCCGCCCGAGGCCGCCACGGGCTCAGGAAGACGTCCCTCGCGGATCATGGCGGCCATCTCCCGGAGTCCGGTGTCGCTGCTGACGGGCCGGGAGTCTTCGCGCACGAATTTCATGCCGTTGTAATCCGGCGGGTTGTGGCTGGCGGTCACCATGATCCCGCCATCGAAGGCCCCGCCGTCCAATCCGCCAGCGCCAGTCGGCATGCTCGCCTTGGCGGTCGCGTAATAGACCCCCTCGGTGCCGCAGAGACCGATGTCGGCCACCGTGACCCCGCTGTCCAGCAGACCCTCGATCAGGGCGTCGGCCAGCGTCGCGCTGGTCAGACGGATGTCCCGGCCGACGACCACCCGCTTCGGTTTGACGAAGCCTGCATAGGCCCGGCCGATCGCCCGGGCGAGATCGTCGTTGATCTCGTCGGGTATCCGCCCACGCACGTCGTAGGCCTTGAAGGCGCTGAGGTTCATGAACCGCTCCCCGCTGCAGACCTGCCGCTCACCGACTCGCCACGGCCAATGCCGAAATAGCGTAAACCGACCCGCCGCATGAGTGCGGGATCGTACACATTGCGCCCGTCGAAAATCACCGGGACGAGCAGCGCACGCCGGATCGCCTCGAAGTCCGGGCTGCGGAACTCCTGCCACTCGGTAACCACCACCAACGCGCTTGCACCATCAATGGCGTCCATCGCCTTCTCGACGAGCACCAGCGCGCCAGAGCGAATCTCGTCCGGATAAAGCCGGGCAGCCTCGGCCATCGCCACCGGGTCATAGGCACGCACGCGCGCGCCGGCCGCCCAGAGTGCCTGCATCAACACTCGACTCGGGGCCTCGCGCATGTCGTCGGTATTCGGCTTGAACGCCAGTCCCCAGAGGGCGATGCTGCGACCCTCAAGCTTGCCCTCGAAGAACGCCGCAATACGTTCGAACAGCACACGCTTCTGCCGGGTGTTGGTCTCCTCGACCGCCGAGAGTAGCGGCGCCATTGCACCTGCCCGTTCGGCGGTACGCCGCAGCGCCTGCACATCTTTCGGGAAGCAGGAGCCGCCGTACCCAGCGCCTGGATAAATGAAGGCGTAGCCGATACGGCTGTCCGAACCGATACCCTGACGCACCTTCTCGATGTCGGCACCCACACGCTCGGCGATACCCGACAACTCGTTCATGAACGAAATTCGTGTCGCGAGCATGGCGTTCGCAGCGTATTTGGTGAGCTCCGCGGAACGCACATCCATGACGATCAGTCGTTCGCGACTGCGGGTAAACGGCTCGTAGAGCTGGCGCATCAGTTCCAGCGCCCGAGGCGACTCCGACCCGACAACAACGCGGTCGGGCTTCATGAAATCGGCGACAGCTGCACCCTCTTTCAGAAACTCCGGATTCGACACCACGTCGAAGGCGATCCGCTCACCGCGAGCGGCGAGTTCGACTTCAATCGTACGGCGGACTTCGTCCGCCGTGCCCACCGGAACCGTCGACTTGTCGATCACCACCCGATAGCCGCTCATGTGCCGGCCTATGCTGCGCGCAACCGCAAGCACATGTGAGAGATCAGCCGACCCGTCCTCGTCGGGCGGAGTGCCCACCGCGATCATGATCGCCTCACCGTGGGCAACGCCCTCGGACGCCGACGCAGAGAACCTCAAGCGGCCGGCACGGGCGTTGCGGGCGATCACCGCCTCGAGGCCCGGCTCATGGATGGGTACCTCGCCGGCCGTGAGTCGAGCAACCTTTATCGCATCGACGTCGATGCAAAGCACATCGTTGCCCATGTCTGCGAGACAGGCACCCGTTACGAGGCCGACGTATCCGGAGCCAAAGATTGCCACTCTCACGATGGAGTCACCTGTCGACCGTAGCGGTCCTCGAAGCGAACGATGTCATCCTCGCCGAGATAGTCGCCGGATTGCACCTCGATGATGCGCAGCGGCTCGGTGCCTACATTCTCCATCCGATGCTTCACGCCAGCGGGAATGTAAGTCGATTGGTTGGCTCCCAGCGAGAACACCTCTTCGCCGCGCGTGATCCGCGCCTCGCCCGCGACCACGATCCAGTGCTCGGAGCGCCGATGGTGCAGTTGTAACGATATCGCCGCACCCGGCTTCAGCGTAATGCGTTTGACCTGGTAGCCGGGACCCTGCTCGACGCTGTCGTAACTCCCCCAGGGTCGATGCACTTCACGATGCAGCGCGTGTTCGGAGCGGCCCTCGGTTTTCAGCCGCGCCACGATCGCCTTGACGTCCTGCACACGGTCCCGGGGCGCGACCAGTACGGCGTCCTTGGTCTCGACGACGACATGGCCACGCAGTCCGACGGTCGCCACCAGCCTGCTCTCCGAAATCACCAGCGTATCGACCGTATCCTCGGCGATCACGTCGCCACGCAGGGCATTACCGCGCTCATCGCGCCGCAGCGTCTCGTGCAGCGAACTCCATGAACCGACGTCGCTCCAACCCGCATCGAGCGGCACCACCGCAGCGTCAGTCATCTTTTCCATGACGGCGTAGTCGATCGAATCCCCCCGACAGGCAGAAAATGCCTCGACCTCGGGCCTCACGAAATCGGCGTCGATCTGCGCGCACGACCACGCCTTCTCACAGGCCGTGGCAATGTCCGGCGCATGCTCACGCAGTGCCGCAAGGTAGCGGGATGCAGCGATCAAAAACATGCCGCTGTTCCAATACGCCGCACCGGTGGCGATCAACTCCTCGGCGATCGACCGCTGCGGCTTTTCCACGAAGCGGTCAATCGAGTACGAAACCCCTGCGTCACCCCCGATGGAACCGGTCGAGACCAACGGTTTGCCACGCACGATGTAGCCGTAGCCGGTCTCCGGGCCTTGCGGCACGATCCCGAATGTGACGAAACGCCCTGCGGCGGCGAGCGGCCGCGCGACCTCGACCGCGCGGCGAAATGCTGCCTCGTCGGCAATCACGTGATCCGCTGGCAGCACGAGCAGGAGCGGCTCGTCGTCCCGGCTCTTGGTCGCCGTCG
>CAZIRD010000152.1:0-6039 GCA_964541625.1 uncultured Acidibacter sp. | reverse complement strand
ACCGTTCCCGCGCACTGCGCGATCAGCTTTTTGCCGACGGCAGTGGAGCCGGTAAAGCTCAGTTTGCGCACCAGCGGGCTCGCGGTGAGTTCGCCGCCGATCGCCTCGGCGTCACCGGTGACCACGTTGAACACACCGGCGGGCAGTCCGGCGCGCACGCCGAGTTCGGCAAGGGCGAGCGCGGAGAAGGGTGTCTGCGGCGCCGGCTTGCAGACGAAACTGCAGCCTGCGGCGAGCGCGGGACCGAGCTTGCGGGTGATCATTGCTGCCGGGAAATTCCATGGCGTGATCGCGGCCGCGACCCCCACCGGCTGGCGCAACACGAGCAGTCGCGAGTCGGCCCGGAAGGTGGGGATGACTTCGCCATAGGCGCGTTTGCCTTCTTCGGCGAACCACTCGAGGAACGATGCCGCGTAGGCGACTTCGCCTTTCGCTTCGGCGAGCGGCTTGCCCTGTTCGGCGGTCATGATAATCGCGAGATCGGCGGTGTTCGCGAGCATGAGATCGGCGAAGCGCCGCAGGATGACTGCGCGCTCCTTGGCTGTCCGGCGCGCCCATCCGGCTTGCGCGCGGGCCGCAGCCTCGATCGCACGCCGCGTCTCCGCGGCGCGCATCAGCGGTACTTCGCCGACCAGTGCGCCGTTGGCGGGATTGAGGATGCGTACCTTGGCGGCATCGTCTGCGGCGCACCATGCGCCGTCGATGAAAGCGGCCTCGCGCAGCAGCGTGGGATCAGCGAGTTCGAGCTTGTTCATGAGCGGATTCCGTAGCGGGCGCGGTATTCGCGCAGGGCCTGCAGGTGTTCGACCGGCAGGGTGTCGGCGCCGGTTTCTGCACCGGCGAGCATCTCGATGAGATCACCGAGGGTCAGCAGGCTGACGCAACGCAGGCCGAATTCCTGTTCCACTTCCTGCACCGCGGAGCGTTCCCCTTGGCCGCGTTCCTGCCGGTCGAGGGCGAGCAGCACCGCCACCGGCTCAGCACCGGCGCGACGGATGAGTTCGACCGATTCACGGATCGCGGTACCTGCGGTGATGACGTCGTCGACGATTACCACCTTGCCGGCGAGCGCCCGGCCGACCATCTGGCCGCCCTCGCCGTGATCCTTGGCTTCTTTGCGGTTGAAGGCCCAGGGGACGTTGCGGCCATGGTGCTCGGCGAGCGCGACGGCGGTGGCGGCGACCAGCGGGATGCCCTTGTAGGCCGGCCCGAAGAGCATGTCGAAGCCGACCCCAGAGGCCTGCAGCGCAGTCGCGTAGCACTTGCCGAGCAGCGCCAGCGACTCGCCGTCGTTGAACAGTCCCGCATTGAAGAAGTACGGGCTCTCGCGGCCCGACTTGAGCGTGAAACGCCCGAAGCGCAACGCGGCGCGGGCAAGGGCGAGGTCGATGAAACTGCGTTGGTGAGGCTGCATGCCGCTATCATATCGCGGTGCGCATCATCACCCTGAACGCCAACGGCATCCGCTCGGCCGCGAGCAAGGGGGCGTTCGAGTGGTTGCGCGGCCAGGACGCCGACGTCGTCTGTCTGCAGGAGACCAAGGCCCACGAACCGCAGCTCGCCGGTCACGACGTCGACCTGCCGGGCTATCACCGCTTCTTTTTCGATGCCGAGCGCCCCGGTTATTCCGGCACGGCGCTCTACTGCCGGCGCAAACCCGACGCGGTGGTGCGCGGCTTCGGCGTCGATGAGTTCGATCGCGAGGGACGCTATCTCGAGGCACGTTTCGGCGATCTCGCAGTGGTCTCGCTGTACCTGCCTTCCGGCTCCTCGGGGCCGGAGCGGCAGGCGTCGAAGTTCCGCTTCCTCGAGGCCTTCATGCCGTTCCTGCGACGGCTGCGCCGTCGTCGGTGCGAGTACATCCTCTGCGGCGACTGGAACATCGCCCACAAGGAAATCGACCTGCGCAACTGGAAGTCCAACCAGAAGAACTCCGGCTTCCTGCCCGAGGAGCGCGCGTGGATGGACGAACTGTTCGACTCGGCGGGCTACGTCGACGCTTTCCGCGAGGTCAATGATCAGCCCGACGAATACACCTGGTGGTCCAACCGCGGACAGGCGTGGTCAAAGAATGTCGGCTGGCGCATCGACTACCAGATCGTCAGCCGCGGCCTCGCCGGTGCGGCGCGCAAAGCGCACATCCACAAGGCGAGCCGCTTTTCGGACCACGCGCCGCTGCTCATCGATTACGACCTGCCTGCATGAGCAACGACGGCGCCTCGGCTGATCGCGCGGCGACCGACGGCAGCAAGCCCACGGCCAGGCCGGGTTTGCGCGAGCTGCTGTCGAGTCCGCGGCTCGGTGCGGTGCTGGTGATGGGCGTCGCCTCGGGACTGCCGTTCAATCTCACCGAATCGACCATGCAGGCCTGGCTCAAGGACGCCGCGGTCTCGAACACCACCATCGGCTGGTTGTCGCTGGTCGGTCTCGCCTACACGCTGAAGCCGTTGTGGGCGCCACTGCTTGATCGCTACGCCATGCCGTTCCTCGGCCGCCGCCGCGGCTGGATCCTTGTCTTCCAGCTCGCGCTCGCCGCAGCGCTCGCGGCCATGGCGACGCATGGACCCGAACAGGGTCTCGTGCCGTTTGCGGTTCTCGCCGTGGTGGTGGCGTTCTTCTCCGCGTCGCAGGACATCGTCATCGACGCGTGGCGTACCGATCTCGTCACGCCTGCTGAGCGTGGCCCGGCCGCGACCGCGGCCAACCTGGGCTATCGCGTCGCAGCGTGGTTTTCGTTCGCCGGTGCGTTGATCCTTGCCGACCTGATCGGCTGGCGCAGCACCTATTTCGTCATGGCTGGCGGCATGCTCGCGGTGACGCTGGTGACCTTTCTTGCGCCGGAGCCGCAGCTGCATGCACCGCCGCCGCGCAGCCTGCGGGAAGCCGTCACCGGTCCGCTGCAGCAGTTGCTGGCCGGCGAGGGCATGGTTCTGCTGCTGCTGACCATTGTGCTCTACAAGGTCGGCGATGCCTTCGCGCTCAAACTGCTCACGCCGTTCCTCATGGACGTGGGTTTCAGCAAGACCGAGATCGGCGCCGTCACCAAGACGGTGATGCTGGTGGCGAACATCGCCGGCGCGATCGTCGGTGGCCTCTGGCTGGTCAGCCTCGGACTGGTACGCGCGCTGCTGTTGTTCGGCGTCGTGCAGGCGATCGCCAACCTCGGCTATTTCCTCGTCGCCCTGCAAGGCAACAACCTCGCGCTGATGTCGGCGGTGGTGTTCCTCGACAATTTCGTCGGCTCGATGGGCAACACCGCACTGGTGGTGTTCATCATGGGCATCTGCGACGTGCGCTTCAGCGCCTTCCAATATGCGGCGCTGTCGGCCATCGCGGTGCTGCCGCGCAATCTGCTTGGCGCGCCGGCCGGCATCCTCTCGGATACCCTGGGCTGGGCGCCGTTCTTCGTCATCACTTTCTTCACCGCATTGCCCGGACTTGCGATGGTCTGGTGGCAACGCGAGCGCATCGCCCGGCTCGATCTGCCGCGCAGCTGAGCCGCGATGTCGGGACCGCGTCTCTGCACGCTTGCCGAACTCGCCGACACCGGCAGTCGCGGGTTTGCGGTCGGCGAGGGCGACTGGCCGCTGCGTGGCTTCGTCGTGCGTCTGGCCGATGGCGGGGTGCGAGCATGGGTCAACTCCTGCCCGCACGCCGGCCATCCGCTGGACATGCAGCCGCATCGCTTCCTCAATGCCGAGGGCACGCTGATCCAGTGTGCGTCGCACGGCGCGCTGTTTGCGCCGGACAGTGGCGTCTGCGTCGCCGGTCCCTGTCCGGGACGGCGACTGCGGCCGCTCGCGGTCGTGGTGCAGGATGATGACGTCAGGCTGGCGTCGACGCCTGCGGACGTGGACAATGCGCGCCCCGCGCAGCACGCTGCGGGAGACGAGGCGCTGTCGTGATCGAGTCCTTCCTCAAATTCTTTGTCGTCTTCTTTCTGGTGGTCGAACCGATCTCCCTCGTGCCGGTGTTCGCCAGCCTGACGGAGGGTGCAAACCAGGCCTATCGACGGCGCATGGCGATCAAGTCGGTGATCGTCGCGGCATTCATCATCATCGGCTTTGCGCTGAGCGGCGCGGCGTTTCTCGGCGCGATGGGCATCAGCATCGACTCCTTCCGCATCTTCGGTGGTCTGCTGCTTTTTCTGGTCGCGCTCGAGATGGTGTTCGCACGCGAATCCGGCACCCGCACCTCGACCGACGAGCAGGTCGAAAGCCGTCGCCGCGCCGACATTTCGGTGTTTCCGCTGGCCTTCCCCTTCATGTCCGGCCCGGGTGCGCTGACCACGATCCTGCTGTGGTTCGGGCCGGTATCGGTGATCGATCAGCCGGCGCTGTTTGCCAGTTTGCTCGCAGCCGCCGTGCTGGTGCTGCTGATTTCTTTGCTGATGATGCTGGGCGCGGGTCCGCTGATGCGCCTGCTCGGCGCTACCGGCACCAATGTCGCCAACCGTCTGCTTGGCGTAGTGCTCGGCGCGCTCGCCGTACAGTTCATCGTCGACGGCATCCGCGCGAGCTTCGGCATCGGCTGAGCGGACCGCTCAGCCCGGGCGCCGCTCGAAGGACAGATCCCGTACACCGTGGCCCAGCCGCTGGCCGCGGCGCTCGAAACGGGTGAGCGCCCGCCACGCCGGGCGCGGCATGTAGCCGTTGGCACCCGCGAGATTCACGAAGTCGGCACTGGCGCCGACCACTTCGAGCATCTGCTGGGCATAGGGCTCCCAGTCGGTGGCCAGCTGCAGCCGTCCGCCGGGCGCGAGTCGCGAGGCGAGCAGGGCAACGAACGCGGGCTGTACGAGCCGGCGCTTGTGATGGCGTTTCTTGTGCCAGGGATCGGGGAAGAGAATCAGCACTTCATCGAGTGCCGCCGGGGCGATCGCCTGCTCGAGCACCTCGACGGCGTCGTGGCAGATGACCCGCAGGTTCGCGAGCCCCGCGGCCTCGGCACCGAGCAGCAGATGGCCGACGCCGGCGCGATGCACTTCGACGCCGATAAAGTCACGTTCGGGATGCGCGGCGGCGAGCGCGAGCAGGTTGTCACCGTTGCCGAAGCCGATCTCCAGCGAACGCGGCGCGCGCCGACCGAAGACCGCATCGAGATCCAGCGGCGCTGCGCTCGGCGACGGTGGCTCAAGCCCGTAGCGTGGCCAGAGCGCCTCCAGCGCCCGTTGCTGCGCGACCGTAATCCGTCCCGCCCGCAACACGAAACTGCGGATGCGGCGGGGTGCCGGCTGTTGCGCCGTGGAGACATCGGATTCCATCGGCCGCATTATGGCACCGGCGGTTCGTTGTACTTGCGCGTCGCGCGGCTTGATTCCAGAGTACGCAGCCCGCAAGATTTTACTTCTTTCCGTTTTTCCAGTTCCCTGCCGAGGTTGCCGCCGCCATGCCGGATCAGTCCCATACCGAGATCGTTCGTTACCACGCCGGCGGCCGTGATCTTGCCAGCTACCTCGCCTATGACCCGGCGCGCAGCGACAAACGGCCCGGCCTGATCGTCCTGCCGGAGTGGTGGGGCCTCAACGACTACCTGCGCCGCCGTGCCCGCGAGCTCGCGGGCCTCGGCTTCGTCGCGCTCGCCACCGACGTGTACGGCGATGGCCGCGAAGCGGCGGACAGCACCGAAGCCGGCACGCTGATGAATGGCCTGTTCACCGACGTCGCCGCCCTCGGTGAGCGGTTGAAGGCTGCCTACGAACAGTTGCGGGCGCATCCGATGGTCGATCCCGAGCGGATCGGTGCGATGGGCTACTGCCTCGGCGGTGCGCTCTCGCTGCACATGGGCCGTATCGGTCTGCCGCTGCGCGGCGTGGCCAGTTTCCACGGCGCCCTGCGGGCGGCGCATCAGGCGCGCAAGGGTGAGTTCAAGCCCGCGGTGCTGATCTGCCACGGCGAAGCTGACGGGATGGTCCCCGCCGAGGATCAGGCGGCGTTCCGCAAAGAGATGGAAGATCTCGGCGTCGACTACCAGTTCCATTCCTACCCGGGCGCGAAGCACGGCTTCACCAACCCCGAGGCCACCGAGAAGGGCAAGAAG
>CAZIRD010000151.1:0-6101 GCA_964541625.1 uncultured Acidibacter sp. | reverse complement strand
TGGCGATCGCGCGGCAGCTGCGGCTGCGCAACCTCGGCGGCATCATCATCATCGATTTCATTGACATGCAGGACGAGTCACATCGCGAGCAGGTGCTCGGCGCGCTGCGCCAGTCGCTCGCCGGCGATCATGCGCAGACCCAGGTGGCGGCGATCTCGCCGCTCGGGCTGGTCGAGATGACCCGCAAGCGCACCCGCGAGAGTCTCGAACATCTGCTCTGCGACACCTGTCCCGCCTGCGAAGGGCGCGGGTCGATCCGCTCGGTCGACACCGTCTGCCAGGACATCTTCCGTGAAATCCTCCGCCAGGCTCGCCAGTTCGACAGCCGCGAGTTGCTGGTGCTTGCCCACCAGGATGTGGTCGAGCGGCTGCTCGGCGAGGAGTCTCCGGTGCTCGCCGAACTCGAGGCGGGAGCAGGTCGGCCGATCCGTCTGCAGGCGGAGGCGCTGTACGAGGTGGATCGTTACGATGTCGTGCCGGTGTGAAGCCGCATTGGGCAGAGGAGCGGATTCCGATGGCTGATTCTCCGCCGACGCTTGCCGGCGCCTCGAATGTGCCGTCCCCGGCGCAACGGGAGCGGCCATGCGTCGCTGCCTTGCAGATGACCTCGGGGCCCGACGTCGATGCGAACCTCGTCACCGCCGAGCGACTGTTGCGTGCGGCCGCGGCAGCGGGCGCCTGCGTGGCGGTGCTGCCGGAGAACTTTTCCTGCATGGGTCTGCGCGATGTCGACAAGCTGGCGATCGCCGAGCAGCCTGGCGACGGTCCCGCCCAGAAGCGCATGGCAGCGCTTGCTGCGGAACTCGGGCTGTGGGTGATCGCCGGCACGATGCCGCTGCGCGTACCCGGCGAGCGAAGGGTGGGTGCGGCTACGCTGGTCTACGACGCCGACGGACGCTGCGTTGCGCGCTACGACAAGATCCATCTCTTTGACGTCGACGTCCCCGGTCGCCCCGAATCCCATCGCGAGTCGACTCACATCAGACCCGGCGACACCGTGGTCACCGTCGAGACACCCGCCGGGCGGGTGGGTCTTGCGGTCTGCTACGACATCCGTTTCCCGGAACTCTTCCGACGTATGGTTGCCGAAGCCGCCGAGTGGTTCGTGCTGCCGTCCGCATTTACCGTGCCAACGGGTCGTGCCCACTGGGAAGTGCTGCTGCGTGCGCGGGCCATCGAGAACCTCGCGGCCGTGGTCGCGCCCGGCCAGAGCGGCGTCCATCGCAATGGCCGGGAGACCTATGGCCACTCGCTGATCGTCGATCACTGGGGCGCGATACTCGCGAGCCTGGAGAGCGGCGAGGGCGTGGTCACGGCGGAACTCGATCGCAACGCGCAACGGACTGCCCGTGCCGCTTTTCCGGCACTCGCGCATCGCACGCTGTTCTGATTTCATAGTCACCTTCGCCCACGGATGCTGCCACCGAACATGTCCACGACCGCCAACGTCACGTCCGCCGATGCTTTTTCGATCGCCCGCCGGCTGATTCTCGAACCCGCAGGTCTCGATGACGGTCACATCGAGCGCGCGCTGGCCACGTTGCATGGCGCTGCGATCGACGCGGCCGACATCTACTTCCAGTTCTCGCGCGACGAGTCGTGGTCGCTGGAGGACGGCATCGTCAAGGAAGGCAGCGCGAGCATCGAGCAGGGCGTTGGCGTCCGGGCACTTACCGGCGAGAAGACCGGCTTTGCCTACTCCGACGAAATTCTGCCCGCGGCCCTCGAGGAGGCCGCCATGGCGGCGCGGGCGATCGCCGCGGCGGGTGGCCATGCGCGCGTGCCGGTGTTGCGGCGCAGTACCGGCCACGCGCTCTACCTGCCGCAGGATCCGGTGGGTTCGCTGTCCGATGACGACAAGGTCCGCTGGCTCGAGCGCGTCGATCGCGAGACCCGCCGGATCGACCCTTGCATCATGCAGGTCATGGCGTCGGTGTCTTCGTCCTTCGAGGTGGTGCTACTGGCGGATGCCGAGGGTACGCTGGCCGCCGACGTCCGTCCGCTGGTGCGCTTCAACGTTTCGGTCATCGCCGAGCGTGACGGGCGCCGCGAAGTCGGTTTCGCCGGCATGGGCGGGCGCTACTCGCTGGCCGAACTGGTGGCTGGCGATCGCCCGCTGGCGCTTGGTCGCGAGGCTGCACGTCAGGCGCTCGTGAACCTCGAGGCCATCCCGGCGCCTGCGGGCGCCATGACGGTGGTGCTCGGCGCCGGCTGGCCGGGCATTCTGCTCCACGAGGCGATCGGTCATGGCCTCGAGGGCGACTTCAACCGCAAGGGCACGTCGGCGTTCAGCAACCGTGTCGGCGATCAGGTGGCCTCGGCGCATTGCACCGTGGTCGACGATGGCACGCTGTCCTCGCGTCGCGGCTCCCTCAACATTGACGACGAGGGTACGCCGACGCGCTGCACGACGCTGATCGAGGGCGGCGTGCTCAAGGGTTACCTGCAGGACAAGATGAATGCGCGGCTGATGGGCACGCACTCCACCGGCAACGGTCGCCGCGAGTCATTCGCGCACATGACCTTGCCGCGCATGACCAACACCTACATGCAGCCCGGTCCGCATGATCCGGCCGAGATCATTGCCTCGGTGGATCGCGGCATCTACGCCGTCAACTTCGGTGGCGGCCAGGTGGACATCACCTCGGGCAAGTTCGTCTTCTCGGCGAGCGAGGCCTATCTCATCGAGAACGGCCGCGTGGGCGCGCCGATCAAGGGCGCGACCCTGATCGGCAACGGACCCGATGTGCTGACCCGTGTGGCGATGGTCGGCAACGATCTGAAGCTCGACGACGGGATCGGCACTTGCGGCAAGGAAGGGCAGAGCGTGCCGGTGGGCGTCGGTCAGCCCACCCTGCGCATCGACGGGCTTACGGTCGGCGGTACTGGCTGAGCGGATCGACCCGCCGCAGCAGGCGGCGGGCGTGGCGGTCGCAGGCGGCGGCGCTGGGCGCGAGCAGCGTGATGTGGCCCACCTTGCGGCCGGCGCGCGGGGCCTTGCCGTAGTCATGCCAGTGCAGCTCGGCTTCGTCAATGAAATCGTCGCGCTTCGGCAGGCAGCCGATGAGATTGATCATCGCCGCGTGGCCGCGTGCGGTGGTCGCGCCCAGCGGCAGGCCGAGAATGCCGCGCAGGTGGTTCTCGAACTGGCTGGTGGCGGCACCCTCGATCGTCCAGTGCCCCGAGTTGTGGACCCGCGGTGCGGTTTCGTTGGCGATCAGCCGGCCTCCGCGGACGAAGAATTCGATGTTGAGCACGCCCTCGTAGCGGTAATGGTCGAGCACCCGGCGCAGGTGTCCGGCGGCGGCCCGCTGCAGGCCGGCCGCGCTCCACGGTGCACGCGTCAGGCGCAGGATGCCCTCGCGGTGCAGGTTGCGGTTGAGCGGATAGACGACGATGTCGCCCTGGCGGTTGCGCGCACCGATGATCGACACCTCGTAGTCGAAGGGTACGAATTCTTCGTAGATGAGCGCCGCGCCGCGCAGCGTCTCGAGTGCGCGAGCGGCATCGTCCGCCGAGCGGATCACCGCCTGGCCTTTGCCGTCATAGCCGAGCCGGCGGGTCTTGAGCACGCCCGGCAACCCGACCCGTCGCAGCGCCCGCTGCAGCGTGCGTGCGTCATCGACCGCAGCATGCCGCGTGGTGGGGATGCCGAGCCGCGCGAACAGCGCTTTTTCAGCGACGCGATCCTGCGACATGGCGAGCGCGGCGAGCGGCGGCGCAATCCGGGTCGCACGGCCGAGCGCGCGCAGGCTGTCGATCGAGACGTTCTCCCAGTCGAAAGTCAGCACTTCGCTGCGACGGGCGAGTTCGCGCAGCAGCTTGCGGTCGGTGAATTCGCCGACGAGGGTCGTGGCCACCTGCGCCGCCGGCGTGTCGGCGGAGCGGTCGAGGAAGAGGAAGTCGAGACCGAGCGGATAGCCGGCGAGCGCCAGCATGCGCCCGAGCTGTCCGCCGCCGACGATGCCGATGGTCACCGCAGACCCGTCGTTCAAGGTACGCGCGGGTCGGGGTGCTCGAGCACGGCCGCGGTCTGTGCGGCGCGATGTGCCTTGAGCGCCCGGTCGATCGCCGGATCGGCGAGCGCGAGGATGGCTGCGGCGCTGAGCGCAGCATTGCTGGCGCCCGCGCTGCCGATGGCAAAAGTGGCCACCGGGATACCGGCCGGCATCTGCACGATGGAGAGCAGGGAATCGAGGCCGTTGAGTGCCTTCGACTGCACCGGCACGCCGAGCACCGGCAGGGTGGTCTTCGCGGCCAGCATGCCGGGCAGGTGCGCTGCACCACCGGCGCCGGCAATGATTACCCGGATACCGCGAGTTTCGGCGGTCGCGGCGTACTCGAACAGCAGGTCGGGCGTGCGATGGGCGGAGACGACGCGCACTTCGTGGGCGACACCCAGCTTGTCGAGGATCTCGGTTGCCGGGCGCAGGGTGTCCCAGTCGGAGCGCGATCCCATGACGATGCCGACGAGGGGCTGCATCGCTCAAGGATAGCGAAAAAACCCGGATAAATCAGCGCTGCGCGTCGAGTGCGGCCTCTATGGGAGCGGTGTCGAGGTCGCGCATCAGCTTGCCGATGTACTGTTTCTGCCGCGCCAGACCGCCGCGGGCCTTGATGCGTCGCGCCTGGCGCACGGCCTCGAGCAGCGTTTCAGGCAGCTGCAGACGCAGCAGATCCGCGTCCTTGAGTGCGATCAGCCGCTCGCCGAGTGCCTGCGCTGCATGCGCCGCGCGCTTGCGCGAGCTCTTGCTCGGCTTCTCGTCGACGGTGAGTTCGTCGTCGGTCGATGCCGTGTCTGCTGATGGCGCGAATTCGTCGGCGTGCGTGTATCTGCGGTGTCTCGACATGGCTACAATTCTGCCTCATGTCGCAGCAAGTTGATCCCTCGCGTATCGCCGAGCTCGAATCGGTCGTTGCGCTCGCGTTGGAGACGGCAAAAAAATCCGGCGCTACGCAGGCGGAAGCCGACGCTAGCCTGTCTAAGGGCCTCGGGGTCACGGTGCGCCTCGGCGAAGTCGAGACCGTGGAGTACCAGCGCGATCGCGCGCTCGGCGTGACCGTCTATTTCGGCACCCGCAAGGGCTCGGCCAGCACCGCGGACCTGGGTGCCGAGTCAGTCCGCGAAACCGTCGCCAAGGCCTGTGCGATCGCGCGCTACACCGCAGTCGATGACTGTGCCGGTCTCGCCGATCCGCAGTTGCTGGCCACCGACTTCCCCGATCTGCAGCTCGACTTTCCCTGGGAGATCACGCCGGACGCGGCGATCGAGCTCGCCCGCGAGTGCGAGGCTGCAGGCCTTGCCGTCGATTCCCGCCTCGGCAACTCGGAAGGGGCCAGCGTCGGCAGTACGCGCGGCGTACGGGTGTATGGCAACAGCCACGGTTTTCTCGCCGGCGACTGCGCCACCAGCCACAGTCTCAGCTGCGTGCTGCTCGCGCAGAGCGGCGAGGACATGCAGCGCGACTACTGGTACTCCTCGACGCGTGACCCTGCCGATCTGGAAGCGCCCACGGCCATCGGTCGCCGGGCGGCGCAGCGCGCGCTCGCACGGCTGGGCGCACGCCGGCTGCCGACCTGCAAGGTACCGGTGCTGTTCGCGCCCGAGATCGCGCGCGGTTTCATTGGACACTTCACCGGCGCCATTCGTGGTGGTGCGCAGTACCGCAAGGCCAGCTTCCTGCTTGGCGCCGCCGGCCAGCAGGTGTTTCCATCATGGGTGCAGATGCAGGAGCGGCCGCGTCTCCTGAAAGCCTTCGCGAGCGCCAACTGGGACGGCGAAGGTGTACGTACCCATGATCGCGAACTGGTGCGCGACGGTGTCCTCGACGGTTACCTGCTCGGCAGTTACAGCGCGCGCAAGCTCGGCTTGCAAAGCACCGGCAACGCCGGCGGTCTGCACAATCTGCTGGTAGCGCCCTCGTCGGACAACGATGACGCTGCGACGCTGTTGCGACGCATGGGACGCGGCCTGCTGGTCACCGAACTGATGGGCCAGGGGGTCAACGGCGTGACCGGCGACTACTCGCGCGGCGCGACCGGTTTTTGGGTGGAGGGTGGCGAAATCGCCTACCCGGTTCATGAGATCACCATCGCCGGCA
>CAZIRD010000150.1:0-6126 GCA_964541625.1 uncultured Acidibacter sp. | reverse complement strand
ACCATCCCTTGGCAGACGAGCGAAGTGAACGCCGACTTCTTGAAGACTTCATTGACGCCTACCCTAGGTCAGCCAGTTATGTGCGAGACCACAGAGCAGTAGCTTCCGTGGATGTTGCCTCCCCTGTACGCGCGCGAGAGCTAGGTTGAACTCGGCGGCAATAGCAGGGGCGTCTCCTCCTCTCGGCGCTCGGCAAGACCCAGAACCATTCGCTCCTCCGCTGCGGCGAGCGCTGCGGTAATCGAGATCTCGGTCGTCTTTACCTCAACATCGACCCGATCCCCGTACTGCCGGGGCTTTAACTTACAAGCGATCCACTTCCGGGCGTCGACTCGCAACCGAAGCTGCTGCACCCATGCGGACTTTCCGGTGCCGTCTAGTCCTTCCGGGATCGGCGTGTCGGCAAGCTCCAACAGCTGCTCAGCCAGCCGGTCGGCGCGATCCTCGCAAGCCTCCTGATAACGCGCACGCAGATCAGGGTTGCGGCGTAACTGGTCCTTCGCCCACCAATACGACGGCGATGGTCGTAAGCGCCGCAAGGCTGCTGTGAGCGATGCGCCGCTGGCTATGTCCTCCAGCACCTGCGGCCAAACTGTTTCCGGGTCGAACTTAATGTGACGCATCCGTGGAGATTACATTCAGGCAAGGAGAGGTGACAAAAGCGCCCGATCAGATCGCAAGGCGGCGTCCGATCGTCCGGTGTCTAAAGACACACCGGACGCGGACGTTACGCTGTACGGTGTACGAAACGTGACGTTTCGGACATTTCGTACGGTCATAAAACACTACGCTCCACGGTATATCCACCGATTGTTTTCGTAAGTAATCCGCCATTTATCAGGAAGTTAATCGCCTCAAGTCGGCGCTGGCGATGCGTGATGCCCTGTCGCTTGAGCAAGTCAGTGAATTCGACGGTTGTGATGATGGGTGCGTCTGTGGTTCTCGCCCATTCAGTAATTGCGGCTAGGGCGAGGCCTTGGTTCTTGCCGGCCCCTTTCAAGCGGGTCACGGTGGGCATTGCGGAATGCTCTACAACGACCGCAGAGACCGACTCTCCGTGTGAGTTTGTCCCCAGAGTTACTGGAGATAGGTTGAAGGCAAACGGCTCAAGCGGCGCGAGGTCACGCTGCTTGGTGACGGTAACGGTTCGCGGGTTATTTGCGCCGTCAACAGTGATTTCGGTATCTAGCGCTGCACGGAAGCTAGAGTGCCCGCGTGCGCCTTTAGAAGCATCCTTGCCGGCATGGTGGATGAGCAGGACAGTCGCGCCTGTTTGCGTCTTGATATCCTCAGCACTGGCAAGAAAACGTCCCATGTCAGCGCCAGAGTTCTCGTCTGCGCCATTCATGGCGCGGGCGACGGTGTCAATGACGACAAGCCCAACTTGGCGACCTGTTTTTGCTTCTAATCCAGCGCAAGCATTTATAATTCGTAACGAATCCGTGGACGATGAGCAAAGATCTACAGATGCCGTCACGATACCAAGCGCAGCAGTGGGAGCGAGCGCTCCCGTCTGAAGCAAAGCCGATATACGGTTGTTAAGTCCGTGCGCGCCTTCCGTCGCTACATACAGCACCGCACATTGCCGAACGCGTAACCCACGAAACGGGTTGCCCATCGCGACCGCGGCCGAAAGCCCGAGTACAAGCGAGCTTTTGCCGGTATTCGATGGGCCAATTATGGCGGCTAGTGCTTTCTCAGGCAGCAGGCCTTGAATCAGCGCATGGTCCTCTAGAGTCGGCGACAGGTCGCCTGGAAGACGAATCGAGAGATTCTGGGCGTCAAGTCTTGCCGCGAGGTCATCGGCGCTCACGGCCCACCAGATCGGCAATTCCATTAAGGCGGCTCGTAGCAGAGAACAGTCGCTCCGCGTCGAGCGTCGAGATACTTCGCTGCCGGTAAAAGTCTGAGGCGATGATTGAGACAGTCATCGCCTCGCGTACGACCAGGTCGAGAACATCACGGGCGTTGAAAGGGCTCTTTTGTGGAGCAAACTCGCTAAGGGGTCGGTCGTAAAGGTCGGTAAAACTAAGGCCTACGCTGGAGAGAACCGCCCCGGGCGAGCAGCCGCTAAAGCAGTGGAGCAAAATCCGCCCCTCATTCTCTGCAACGGCTAGCGTTCTGCCAGATGAATTATGCGCCGGACACCTAGTGCGCCACTTCCCGCTGCCGCCCTGGACACCGTCGAGGCGAGCCAGCAGTTTTTCAGCGGCGCTCACGAGTAACCTCCGGCATTGAGCGGTTACGTGTTCGCTCGTCAATCCAACGGTCGAGATCCGCACGGCGATACCTTACGGCGCGCCCGATTTGCACGTGCGGCGGGGCTGGTGTTGCGCGACCGATGGTGCCAACGCATCGAGCCTTTCGCAAAAACGCCGCGCTCATGCCGATGATCTCGGCGGCCTCTTCGTCCCTCAGCAGTTTTTCGTCCATGTTTGACGCGCTCCATAAACAAAGGGAGTTTCCACGCGCCAAAGATATCGCCGCTTACCCCGCAGTCGCTAGAGAAAAACGGGGAATAACGGGGAATAGATAAGTCAAAAAAGGATCTATCTTTTCCCCTTTTTTTTACCAAGTCTTTGGATGACTTTTCGTGCGCTACCCAGTGAGTGCGCTTTTAGACCTGCCTTGTAACAGGCCACGGCTAGGCTGGCTCGGCCACTAGAGGTTGGTGCGGTAGCGGTGAATTTAATGTTGTGTGCTTTGAAAATCTCGTTTAGCGCCATGCCAAATTTATCGCGAATCTCATCGCGTTTTGGACCCGGATTACGTGGAGCGTCTAGCTGCTTACGAACGAAACACAGGGTTGCGAAAAATTCGTCTGCTTTGTCATAACTTCCCAAAAAAATCTCTGCGAGAACATCAATACCGGGTTCGTCCAAAGCTTTAAGCAGAGCTGTCGACGCACTTAATATTTCTTTGCGCTTTTTGTTGACCGGGGGCTTGGCTTGCCGGTCGTTCTTTGTAATCAGGAGCCACAGCCGACATTGATCAAACCATTCGGCCAAATCTTTCTTAGCGCTTACCCCGTGCAATTTTTCTATTCTAGCCAGACACTCCTTGGCTCCAGCGAGGTAAACATCCTTCGCCTCTTTCTCTTTTTTTTCGCGGAAAGCCTGAGCAGCTTTCCATTCGTCTCTTGCCTTTGCGAGATGGTTTGCCATTAGAGGTCCAAGGTTTTTACCGCTGCACGGCGGTTATCGGGGGAAAGGTGGGCGTAGCGTAGAGTCATTGTTAGGGTCGAGTGTCCGAGTAACTCGCGAACGACGTTGATCGGTATACCCCGCTGCGCGAGCTTTGACGCGAAGGTGTGCCGTAGATCGTGCCAGCGAAAATCCTCAATCTGCGCGTCTATCAATACTGCGGCGAAGGACTTCTTGAAGCTGGTCGCGATCCCGATGACCAGATCGTCGCCAGATTGAGAGCGCCACTGGTGGAGGACATTCAGAGCGTCGGCATTCAGGGGCACGTGGCGTGTCTTGCCACTCTTTGCGGTACCCCCGCTAACGGTAATGATCTCGCCCTCAAAGTCGACCGAGGACCAGCGTAGCTTCAATAGCTCGCCCAGTCGGACACCCGTATTCAGCGATATCAGCACCGCTGGGGTGAGTCCGTCGCCGAAGTGGGGAAGGGTCGGCAGGGGTTCTTTACCGCGATCTTCCCGCCACTTGTTCCCGCGTTTCCGCTGGTCGAGCAGACGCTGGTCGCGGGTGGCGAGCGCCGTCCGAAGGCGGGACTCCTCTGCCGGGGTTAGGTACCGCAACTTGCCGAGGGGGTCGAGGCGGAGTTTGTCCACGTCGGTGACCGGGTTTTCGGCAACCAGACGAAGCTTCTTAGCGAACTTGTAGACCCCTGACAGCGGCATTAGGTCTCGCTGAACCGTGGCCGGTGTGCGGCCGGCAGCGAGCTTATCGGCCTTCCAGCGCTCAAGATCACCGGAGGTGATGCCGGCTAGGTCGCGGTTTCCCAGCCCCTTAAAGCGCCTTAATAGCCGTTGTACCGTGGCGGCAGCCCCAACGGGTCGCGTGGCGGCGAGGTGAGGGGCGTAGGTCGTCTCGATAAAGGCAGCCAAGGTCGATCCAGATCGGGTGCCGCCGAGACCGTCCAACGGATCGCGTCCGTGAGCATGATTGCCGAGGATCTTGGAGGCGCGCTCCCGAGCCTCGTCCGGGGTCATCACCCCGACTGCGCCAATCTTCAATCGATGGTTCCGCGCTACCTGCACGTAATAGGTGCGGGCGCCGGACGGCTGGACTCGTAGGATGAACCCCTTGAGCAAGTCATCGCGAATCTCGAAGGGCTTATCGGCGGGGATCGCCGACTTGGTACTAAGCAACCTGGCGCTGATCCTCGCTCGCATGCCAACTCCTCAACCTGCAAAGCCTGTGGGACTTCGCTCGCACTTACTGGCGAGCACTTATAAGCGCAAGTAGAGTAAACCGGCATCTATGGCGGTACAACTCGGTCGATCGCAGTACAATGTGCGAAAGGGATTTTTTACAGGGAAAAATCAGGTTTTGTGAGGCAAGTCGCTGGATTTTCTGCGGTAGACGAATAGGACGCTGAATCGCATTCGTAATGCGTAGGTCGTAGGTTCGAATCCTATTCCCGGCACCATTTTCCGTGATGAAACCGGGCCGCTAGCGGCCGAAATCGCCTATCGCTCGGGCGTGTTGGTCCGTGGCAAGTGCTACTCCTTGCCCCAGTTGCGCGCTTCTTCACGCATCGCGGTGAGCGATGCGGGATCGATGCCGAGGCCGGCGAGGAGTTCGTCCAGCCCCACGGGCTCGGTGTTGCTGAGATAGGGGAAGCCGCTGGCGATTGCGAGATTCCAGGAGGCGAGCACGAGGCAGCGCATCAGCCGCTGGTCTTCCGGCTCGGGGTTTTCGGCAGGCTGATGGTGGTTGCCGACGATCCGGACCAGCGTCGGCGGCAGGTTCCATGACTTGGCGAGCACGGCGCCGAGTTGCTGGTGCAGGCGATTGATCTCGGCGCCGAGTTCCTCGGGAGCGTTGGCACGCGGATCATCGAGATCCGCGAACAACTGGATCAGCATGAGTTCGCCGATGTTGTGCAGGAATGCCGGCGCATGCAGTTCTTCGGGCTGCGGGTAGCGCACCATGACGGCGAGTCGACTGGCAAAGCGCGAGGTCACCAGCGCGTTCTGCCAGATCTGCGACATGATGGTTCGGAACGGCTGCTTGTGCGCCGAGAACTGGTTGCGCAGCAGCACCTCGAAGGCGATCGAAAAAACGTTCTTGTTGCCGAGACGGACGCAGGCGTCCTTGATGTCCTTCACCGGCGTGCGCTGCATGTAGAAGCTGGAATTGGCAAGCCGCAGCACTGAGGCGGTCAGTGTCGGGTCCCGACCGATGACGTCGACAACCTCCTTGAGTTCAACGTCTTTGCGGTTCATCAGCGACTGGATCTTGCCGACCCTGGGGTCGAGCACCGGCAGCTTCACCTTGCCCTGCTTGAGGTCCTCGAGCAGGCGAATGACCGCGGCGCGCACGCCGCCCGCCGCGGCAGGTGCCGCAGAGCCTGCCGCTGCAGAGGTCGCGGCGGCAGGTTTGCTGGCAGCCGCCGGCTTGGCCGCAGTCGCGGATGCGGCCGTGGTCGCGCCCGGGCCCGCAGCCGTGCCCGGCTTGGCGGCAACGGTGGGCTGACCTGCTGACTGCGGGCGGGGTGTGAGCGGCGACATCTTCGCTGAGGCTTCAATGGCCTGCGCGAGATCTTCCTGTTGGAAGGGCTTGGACAGCGGGACCGCCTGCGCCCGCGTGACTAGGGTGATCAGATCGCGGACATTCTCGTCCATCGAGGCAACCAGCATCGGTACGCGGATCTCACTCCCCTTGATTGCCTGCAGTAGCGGCGAGGGACTGCGTGGATCGACCGAGACCAGCAGGCGATCAACGCCGCCGCCTTTGAGCAGGTCGAGCATCTCCGGCACCGTGGCGGCGAGCACGGGTTCATGACCGAGTGTCGTAAGCCAACGCACCAGCGTGGTCCGCGCTTCGGTCTCTTCCTCCGCTATCAAAATTTTCATCTTTTGAAAAGTCACGTAACTATTTAATTTCCCAGTATAAACCGCTAGCCGCGTAGCGTCACGGTTAGCCCCGGGCTCAG
>CAZIRD010000149.1:4159-6179 GCA_964541625.1 uncultured Acidibacter sp. | reverse complement strand
AGCGGATACAGCTGGCCGCGGCGCACGTTGCCCATGATCAGGAAGCGCAGGACCTGCTCGAAGTAGTCGGCGCGGGCGTCGATCTGGTGATGTTCGCTGGCACCGAGCGCGATCGCCCGCTGCTCAAGGGTTTTGGCCGCTGCGGCGTCGATGCCGCCCGTGTCCACGGTGACGGTGATCACCGGACGCTGGTACTGCTCCTTCAGCCACGGCACTAGAAAAGAAGTGTCGAGGCCGCCGGAATAGGCGAGGACGATGGGCTGGGACATTCGCGATCCTTGGGGAATTTGCTTCTAGAGACGGAACAATTCGCGCAGGCGCGCGACCACTGCCGACTGCGCGGCCGCGGTATCGGTGGCGATGAAAATCGTGTCGTCGCCGGAGATGGTGCCGACCACTTCCGGCCATTCGGCCTTGTCGATGGCAATGGCCACGCTCTGCGCGGCGCCGGTGGTGGTGCGCAACACGGTCAGCACCGTGCCCGCGGTAGCGAGACCGCGCACAAACTGCCGCAGCGCACCGAAATCATCCAGCGAGCGCTGCGTTGCATCGGGCGGCAGGTAGCGGCCGCCCGCCTTGAGCACGCCGAGGTCGCGCAAGTCACGACTGATCGATGACTGCGTGACCGCATGACCCTCGCGGCGCAGCAGGTCGACGAGTTCCCCCTGCTTGCGCACGGCAGCCCCCCGCAGCAGGCGGAGGATGGCGTTGCGGCGCTCGGATTGGTGCAGGTCGGCGTGCATAAAAGTGCGCGCATTATGAATATTAATGCGCACGAGTCAATACCCGGGGAGCGCCGGCTCGCCGGCGGGCGACTTAGCGGGGGCTGGCGCCGAGCGCGGCGAGCCGCTCGATTACTGGCGGGTGCGAGTAGTTGAAGGCCACGTACACCGGGTCGGGGGTCAGCGTGGAGGCGTTCTGCTCGCTGAGCTTGACGAGGGCGCTGGCGAGGTCGCCGGCGCTGGCGTTGTCTTTGGCATAGGCGTCGGCCTGGAACTCATGTCGGCGAGAGGCCCGGCTGGCGAGCGGCGTGACGATGAAGCTCGCGACCGGCACCACCATCATGAAGAGCACCAACGCCAGCGCGTCGTTGGGAGCGCTCGTGTTTGGCGTCACGCCGAGGCCGAGGTAGAACGCCGGCTGGCTGGCGAGGAAGCCGAGCGTGGCCAGCGCCACCAGACTGAGCGCAAAGATTTGTACCAGCATCTTGATGAGGTGCTTGTGGTGGAAATGGCCGAGTTCATGCGCGAGTACGGCCTCGACCTCGCCGGGCGAGAGCTGGGCGAGCAGCGTGTCGTAGAACACCACCCGCTTCGCGCGGCCGAGACCGGTGAAGTAGGCGTTCGACTCCGCCGACCGCTTGCTGCCGTCCATCACGAACAGGCCCTTGGCCGCGAAACCGCAGCGCTGCATCAGGTCTTTCACCCGCGCCGCAAGGGCCTCGTCCTGCAGCGGCTTGAATTCATTGAATAGCGGCGCGATGAACAGCGGGTACACCACCATCAGCAGCAGATTGAAGCCGACCCAGAAGCCCCAGGCCCAGAGCCACCAGGCCCCGCCGGCTGCGCCCATCAGCCACAGCACCACGGCGATCAGCGGCAGGCCGATCAGCATGCTGAGCAGCAGGTTCTTGACGACGTCGCCGAGCCAGAGGCGCAGCGTCATGCGGTTGAAGCCGAAGCGCTCTTCGAGACGAAAGTTGTAGTACCACTCGAAGGGCAGTTCGAGCAGGCCGCCGATCACGCTGAAAGCGAGCAGCAGCCCGATCTGGCTGGCCAGGCTTCCGGCGGCCGCGGCGTCGCCGCCGAACACCGCGAGCACCGCGCGATTCAGCGCCTCGAGTCCGCCGCCCAACGTCCAGGCCAGCAGCAGCACCACGCCGAACAGGAACTGCAGCAAGCCGAAGCGCTGCTTGGCGCAGGTGTAATCGGCCGCCTTGGCATGCGCCTCGGCGCTGATGACACCGCGGAAGGCTGTCGGGACCTCGTTGCGGTGCGCGCTGACATGGGCAATCTGCCGC
>CAZIRD010000149.1:0-4059 GCA_964541625.1 uncultured Acidibacter sp. | reverse complement strand
TACTCGCCGATGCCCCGCCACAGCGCGAGCAGTGGCGCGTAACTGCGCTGGTACTCGGGACGGATGAACGAGCGCCCGAGCTCGAGCGCCGGTCCGAGCAGTGGGAAGAACGGCTCGCGGAATTCAAAGAGGCCGGCGAGATACAGAGCGCTGCGCCCGTAGCGCCGACGAACCTCGTCGACCCGCGCCAGGCGGTAGCCGCCAATGACGCGACGCTGGCGGGAGTCCCACGCGATCAGGTGCTCGTAGAAGCGATCGAACCGATCCATGTCCAGCGACTGACCTGTTCCTTCGCCGACCGCGCGAAAAGTCGTCTCACGCAGCCGACCGACTTCGTGCAGGAGACGCGGCACGTTCGCGCCACGGGCGAGCAGGACGTCGATGGCGCCAAGACGGCAGAGGGTCGACTCCGCGCCCAGCGCGTCGACTTCAGCGCCGATCACGACCGCGTCGGCGGGCGGCGCGATGGGCTCCTGCGCGCCTTTCGACCGTTCTTCCACACGCCAATGGCTTGCGCCGCGAGGCGACGTGCGCTTCGAGCACGCTGCGCGCGGCGCAGCGAGGCTGTAGAGACGGATCTTCAATAATTGTTCGACGCGCTCCGGATCCCCGCAGGCGCGTAGTCGCAGCTGAGGGATAGGCGTACCGAAGCGGAGGTCGAGGCGGGTGCCGCGCTTGTTGAGGACCTCGCGCGGCAATAGCGCCGTACGTAATGAGGGGTGCAGCAAGCCGGCAAGCTGGAAGCCGATGCTGTTGCTGCCATGCACGTAGAGCGGCACCACATCCGCACCCGCGGCGCCGTCAGTGCGCGGGATCGGCATGCTGCAGCCTCCGTTTTTCGACGCGCCGCAAGAGTGGGTAAGTCGAGGCACGGCATGGGACGAGATTGCCGAGGAACTGCAAGGCGGCCGCCTGCCACGAGCGCTGCTCCGCGGCCCGACGGCAGGCGTTCCGGTCGAGTTGCAGGGCGAAATGGGCGGCGACGCCGAGATCCTCAGCGAGCCAGCCAGTGACCCCGTGCTCGACGACATCCAGCGGACCGGTAACCGGGTATGCCGCCACCGGCGTGCCGCAGGCCATGGCCTCGAGCATCACGAGACCGAAGGTATCCGTGCGACTCGGAAAGACCATCACGTCTGCCCCGGCCAGCGCATCGACCAGCGCGTCGCCCTTCAGCATCCCGGCAAAACGCGCTTCGGGAAAGCGCCCCTGCAACGTGGATCGCGCCGGTCCATCACCGACAACGAGTTTGCTTCCCGGCAGAGGCGTGGCGAGAAACGCCTCGACGTTCTTTTCGACGGCAACGCGGCCGACGAACACGAACGTCGGCGCGCCGCCAGCCCGCACGACGCGCGGTCGAAACCGGACGGTGTCGACGCCGCGGGACCATCGGCGGATGTTGCGGAAGCCGCGCGCCTGCAGAGCGTGCTCCATCGACGCGGTGGAAACCATCGTCTGTGCGGCTGCACCGTGGAACCAGCGCAGGTAGCGATACGAAAGCCCCAGCGGTACCGGCCAGCGGGCGCGCAGGTACTCCGGAAAACGCGTGTGGTACGAGGTGGTGAAGCGCATTCCCAGCCGCAGGCAGGCGGCCCGGGCGGCGTGGCCGAGCGGTCCTTCGGTCGCGATATGCACGGCATCCGGCGAAAAGTTGCGGAAGACTGCGTCGACAGCAGCCTGCGCCAGCACGGCGAGGCGGATTTCCGGGTAGCTCGGGCAGCCGACCGTGCGAAACCCCTCGGGCGAGATACGCTCGACGGTGACCCCCATGGCGGTGAGTTCGCGGCAGGTTTCACGCAGCGTGCTGACCACGCCGTTGGTCTGCGGCTCCCAGGCATCCGTGACCAGCAACAGTCGCATCGCTGCAGGATCACGCGCCTCGATTGCAGCGATATGAAGATTTGACGGCAGAAGCTTTAATTCTTTGACTGTCCGACTTCCGCCGGCGCGGGGGTATGCCGCCGTCACGAAGCTGCAAGAAAATCGCCACCGTTTCTTAACTGCGCGCGCAAGACAATCCTGTCCTCAAATTGACTACAGCCGGTTCGAGAGGAGTTGGAGCCATGCACGAGCGCGATGACGACGTAACTAACCCTTCAAATAACCCCGAGATGAGCGCGGTCATTGCACGGCGCATGCTGCTGAAGGGCGGGGCGGGGTTGGCGGCCGTCTCCTTGTTCGGTGCTTTGGCGGGTTGCGGCAGCGAGAGCAATCCCATCTCTGCGGTGCCGACCGGTGGTGTTGCGACGACCGGCAGCGGTTCCGCTCCCGCGCGCGCGACCGCGCTCGGCTTCAATGCTGTTGCCAAGTCGGTGAGTGACGCGATTTCGCTGCCGAGCGGCTATTACGCAAACGTGCTGCTGCGTCTCGGCGATCCGATCAAGTCGGGCGTCCCTTACTTCCGCAATGACGGCAGCGATGCGGCGAATACTTTCGATGGGCGCATCGGTGATCACGGCGATGCGATCGAGTATTTCGGACTCGGCGCCGACGGCCGCTATTCGGCAACCGCGACGGATCGCGCCCTGCTCGTGATGAACCACGAGGCGATCACGCCGCTCTTCCTGCACCGGACGGGCCCGACGATCGTGAACGGCGCGCGCACGGTCGCTGACGAAGTGCTCAAAGAATACTACGTCCACGGGGTCTCCATCACCGAGATCGTTCGGCAGAACGGCGAGTGGACCTACAAGCAGGACTCGAGCTTCAACCGACGTGTCCATACCCTCACCGATATAGAGCTCGCCGGGCCGGCTCGCGGCTCGCGATACATGGTGACCAAGTACTCCAAGGACGGCACCAAGACGCGCGGCACGGTGAACAACTGCGCACACGGCTACACGCCCTGGGGTACCTATCTGTCCTGCGAAGAAAACTGGGCCGGCTACTTCCGCCGTACCACTGCGACGGATAACCCGCGCCGGTCGGCGAAAGAGCTCGCGTCACTCGGCCGTTACGGCGTCGCTGGCACGGGCCGGGAGCTCTGGGCGACGGTCACGCCGGATACCGCTGATGATCTCTATGGCCGCTGGAACGCCGAAGTACGCGGCACATCCACCGATGGTTCCGACGACTACCGGAATGCCCCCAACACCTTCGGCTGGAATGTCGAGATCGACCCTTACACGCCGAACTCGGTGCCGAGGAAGCGCACCGCCATGGGTCGCTTCGCGCACGAGGGCGCCTGGGCTGCAAAAGCAGAGGCCGGCAAGCCGATCGTCTATTACATGGGTTGCGACTCGCGCAACGAATACATCTACAAGTATGTCTCCAACGCGGTATGGGACCCGGCCGATGCCGCTCGTGGCCTCGCCGCAGGCGACAAGTACCTCGACAGCGGCAAACTCTACGTTGCGGTTTTCAGCGACGACGGCAGCGGACGCTGGGTTGAACTCACGTTCAACGTCGGCCCGGTCAATTCGGGCAACGCCGCCTACTCGTTCGCCGACCAGGCTGATGTGCTGGTGAACGCGCGGCTCGCCGCCGACGCGGCGGGCGCCACGAAGATGGATCGCCCCGAGTGGGGTGCGGTCGACCCGAACACGGGTGCCGTCTACATGACGCTGACCAACAACAACGCCACGCTGCGCCCGCTCGGCGCCACCAACGCCGCCAATCCTCGTCACTACAATGATCCACGCACTGATGGCACTGCGCAGCGCGGCAATCCCAACGGCCACATCATCCGCTGGCAGGAGAGCACTCCGGCGGCGTTGACGTTCCGCTGGGATATTTACCTCTTCGGCTCGCGCGCGAGCGCCAGTGCCGCCAACGTCAATCTTTCCGGGCTGAGCGCGGAGAACGATTTCTCCAGTCCGGATGGTCTCTGGTTCTCGCGCACCGGGATCTGCTGGATCGAGACGGATGACGGCGCCTACACGGACGTCACCAACTGCATGCTGCTCGCTTCACTGCCGGGCACGGTGGGTGACGGCGCGGCGCGCACGATCACCAATACCGACGCGACCGGAGCAAGCCGTACGCAGTCGACTTTCGTGGGCGCTCAACCCACCACCGCGCGGCTGCGACGATTCCTCGTCGGTCCCGTGCAGTGCGAGA
>CAZIRD010000148.1:0-6295 GCA_964541625.1 uncultured Acidibacter sp. | reverse complement strand
GTCATGGGCAGCAGGGGCTGCCGGGGATGTGGCAGCGGGGGAGGCTACCCAGGGGGTTGGGCAGAGAGGCCTATACCCGAGGGACCCATGGATGGATGACGGGCTATCGAGCTCTGCCGACGACTTGTGACTTGAGCTACAGGTGGTTCTCGGAACCGTGAACCAAGCCGATAATGGCGAGCGTGAACTGCTGAGGCTAGTCTTGAGCCGGGTTGGCTGCCGATGCGCAGTTGGGGCTGGCTGTGGTTCTCGGAAAGGAAAGCGTTGGAACCGGTGGTTCTCAGAACCTGCCAATAAGGAGTTGGCCGGACGGAGCTGACATGAGAAAGCTGAAATTGGTGTGCTCGTCCTTACAGCAGTTGCATCATGAACGGCATTACACTTGACTGGTCTGCTATTCGTCCGCTCAACGGTGGCCGAGAAAAGGGCTTTGAGGAGCTTTGTTCTCAACTTGCTCGCGTGGAAGCGCCTGCCGGATCACGTTTCATCCGAAAAGGAACACCTGATGCGGGTGTCGAGTGTTATGCGGTGCTTGCTGACGCGACGGAATGGGGTTGGCAATCGAAGTACTTCGATGGTATCGGTGACTCGCAGTGGAAGCAGCTTGATGAGTCCGTCAAGGCAGCCATCGATAAGCATCCCCAACTCGGTCGTTATTTCGTCTGCGTTCCACTGGACCTGGCCGACGCGCGAATCGTCGGGAAGAAGACCGGCACGCAATGGAAGTCGGCGAAGGATCAATGGGATGAGCACGTCACGAAGTGGCGAGGGTGGGCGCACGGAAAGAATCGAACCATCGAGTTCGTTTGGTGGGGCAGCAGCGAGATGCTGGAACGCCTCGCTCGAACTGAGAACGTTGGGCGGGTTCGCTTCTGGTTCGACAAGCGCGGCTTCGACGGAGCGTGGTTCTCTGCGCGCCTCGACGAGGCGATCAGGGCGGCCGGGCCACGGTACACGCCCGAAATACATGTCGAGCTGCCGATCGCCGAAGACCTGGATGCGTTCGGGAGAACGCAGAGATTTTTTAACCGCGTCAAGGCTTTAGCTCTCCCAGTAAGGGAAGCCCTTCTGAGGGCCCGCTACTCGGAGCACTCAATCGCCGACGACGAGACTGCGGTGATGACAGCCTGCCTCTGCGAGACCGTTCAGTCGGTTTTGAAAGCGCTGGGTTCCATTTCACAAGTCGCTGCCGGCCCACTGCCCTTTGCAGGCGTCATCGAGAAGATCGAAGCGACCAGCGTGCCGGTGCAGGCGCTTGCCGCGCACCTCGAGAAGCGTGCAGAGGAACATGACTCGCAACAGCCCAAGGTCGAGACTGGTCACGGCCAATACCGTACGAACCCGTTTCGAGAGCGCGGCTACACCCTGCGACGCCTGGAGAGCGAGTTGCGCGAAGCGTCCGAAGCGTTGCGCCGAGCTGACGAGTTGGCCGCAAGCAGTACATTTGTCCTACGCGGCAACGCGGGCACGGGCAAGACGCATCTCCTCTGCGATGTGGTGAAGCGACGCGTTGAGGCACACCAGCCGACCGTCCTGCTGATGGGTCAACGCTTCGTGAGTAACGATGCGCCGTGGCCCCAGGTGTTGCAGCACCTTGACCTTGCCGGCCTCTCCGCTGAGGAGTTCATCGGGGCGCTAGAGGCGTCAGCACAGGCGAGTGGCGAGCGGGCACTGATCGCCATCGACGCAATCAACGAGGGCACGGGACGCACAGTTTGGCCGACTCACTTGGCCGCATTCCTGGCCCAGGTGGAGCGGTCTCCCTGGCTTGGTGTCGTTCTTTCGGTGCGCAGTTCGTACGAGGACGTGGTTATCCCATCGGAGGTGCGCGACAGAGCGTTGCTCGTGACGCATCACGGCTTTCGCGAGCACGAGTACGACGCCACGAAGACATTCTTCGTCCACTATGGGTTGGAGCTTCCATCGACTCCGCTCCTCGCGCCCGAGTTCCAGAACCCTCTATTCCTGAAGACACTTTGCCGAGGCCTGAACGAACAGGGTCACCAGCGGCTTCCTCGCGGCTTCCACGGGATTTCGGCCGTGTTCGACTTGTACCTCGACGCGGTCAACGCCAGACTGGCCCAACAACTCGGCTACGATGCTCGTACGCCGCTCGTGCGCCGCGCCGTTGACGCTTTCGCGGCAGCGCTGGTAGACGCGAACGAGCGGTGGCTGCAGCGTGAACGAGCGGCCCAGGTCGTTGACGCGCTTCTTCCGAACCGAGATTTCGAGCGTTCCCTTTCTCGTGGCCTAGTCGTTGAAGGTGTCCTTGCAGAGGATTCCCTTCTTCGTGAGGGAATGACTCGTCACGACGTCGTCTACGTCGCGTATGAGCGCCTTGCCGATCACCTCGTCGCGAAGGCCCTCCTCGACAAAGTGCCCGCGCCACCTGACTGGGCCGCCGCGTTCTCCGCTGATGGCGCCCTTGCCGCTGTAATTGCAGACGAGTACATCCCTCCCGGACTGCTTGAGGCCCTGTTCATTCAGGTCGCCGAACGAACCCACACCGAGCTGCTGACGTTCGCCCCGCAGCTGGCGGCGCGCTGGGGAACCGGCCACGCCTTTCGCCAGAGCCTCATCTGGCGGAGCGCTGAGGCCTTCTCGGATGCCACGCGGAAGGTGCTCAACGATTTCTGCGCGAGCGAACATGACCTGCACGAGGCGCTGGAGGTCTTGCTCACCGTCGCGACCGTTCCGGAGCACCCGCTGAACGCGTCTTTCCTAGATCGGCGGCTCCGAAGAGATGGGATGGCAGATCGTGACGCGTGGTGGAGCACCTACCTCTATACCGCTTGGGGAAGTCACGGTTCCGTCGATCGCGTTGTCGACTGGGCATGGACCATTGGGAACACGGTTGTCATTGCTGACGACGTGGTTGACCTCTGTGGCATCGCACTCGCGTGGATGCTCACGACCTCTCACCGCTTTCTACGCGACCGCGCGACAAAGGCGCTCGTCAATCTCTACACGGGCCGACTCTCGGGCATGGTCCGGTTGGCCCACCGCTTCGCGGATGTCGATGACCCGTACGTCACCGAGCGGATCTATGGCGTCGCGTATGGAGTCGTGATGCGCAGCCATGATGCCGCAGCCGTTGGTGGCCTCGCCTCGGCCGTGTATCGTCACGTCTTCAAATCTGGGAGTCCGCCGCCGCACATTCTCTTGCGCGACTACGCGCGAGGCGTGGTGGAGCGCGCACTCCATCTCCGCTCGACGAACAACTTCGAAGCGGCGTTGATTCGTCCTCCGTACAAAAGCGAGTGGCCGTCCATCCCGTCCGAGGAGGAAGTCAAGCCGCTGCTACCAGATTGGTCTCGGGGCTCTCACGATAGCAGGGACCTTGAGTGGAGTCGCAATGTCATCGGGACGTCGGTGATGAACGGTGACTTCGCGTGGTACGTCATTGGTACAAATTCATCGAAAACATCACGAGAATTTCTTTCGCTCCGTCTGCAAGAGCCACCGTGGACGCCGCCTCCGAGTCTCGCTGAGCAGGTGAGTGCGCTTGTCGCGGACCTCTCCGATGATGAGCTGTCAGCATGGCAGGCCTTCGATCAGGCGGACGACGCCTATGCGGCGGCTTCTTCCGATTTCGTACGCGCGTGGTTCGATCAGCGAGAGGGGGCCGAGGGTCAACCTACAATCGACCTATCGAATCAGGAGACGCTCGAAGCTGAACTTGCGAAGGATTGCCCTCCCGAGCTTGTTTCACTCGGGAGGGCAAGGGACGAGGCCGAGCGTGCGCTTGAAGCGATCCTTTCTGCGGAACATGCAGCGCGGTTCAGCATGATCAGGGACGCCGAAGAGAACCAGCACATGGCCAGCCGACCACCAGGTTTCGATCTCGGCCAAGTGCAACGCTATATTCTAAAGCGTGTATTTGATCTCGGCTGGACTGTCGAACGCTTCGGTTATTTCGATCGCTTTGTCGTGCGCAGTGACGGCCGTGCGGCATCCAAGCCCGAACGCATCGGCAAGAAGTACCAGTGGATCGCCTACTACGAGATGATGGCGTTCCTCTCCGATCATTTTCAGTATCGGGAAGAGTTCCGCGAGGACGGCGACCAGAGCTACCAGGGGCCGTGGCAGGTCGACCTGCGAGACATCGACCCGTCATGCACGATCAGTGACATCCCTGGCGGCACGTCATGGGCGGGGCACGCGCCAGCTTGGTGGGGGTCCGCTTCCTACGCCGCATGGGGACATGAAGCGAGCCCGAAGGACTGGGTTGTTAATGTCGACGGTCTGCCAAGGATCGAAGACCTGCTCGTCTGCGTGAACCCTGAGGATGGGTCGCGCTGGTTGAACGGGCACGGTTACTTCAACTGGAAAGAGGAAGTTCCACCAGATCAGCGCCCAACAGATGTGGCGCGGGGCGAACTCTGGTACATGGCGAACGCCTACCTAATTCGAACGTCGGACGCGGACGCCTACCTGAGGTGGGCCGAGACGGTCGACTTCATGGGGCGCTGGATGCCGGACCCGCCCCACGTTACCGGGATGTTTCTGGGTGAGCATGGGTGGGGTCACGCATCTCGCTACTTCCAAAATCCGTACTTTGGCGATGATGGTTGGACGCAGCCGAGGCATGGCTGTCCCGTGCAGCTTCGGCAAGTCGCCGTCGAGTATCTCAAGGAGACCAGCGGCTTCGACTGTTCGGTGGATGACCACTACACGCTTTTACTCCCTGTTGAGGAGCTGATGACCAAGCTCCGCCTTCAGTGGGCGGGTCGCGGTGCCGATTTCACTACGTCTTCGGGCCACCTCGTGGCTCAGGACCCAACGGCGAGCGCTCCCGGGCCGAGCACGCTGCTTCTTCGAGCGGACGCCCTGCAGGATCTCCAGCAGTGCGAGCAACTCACTCTGTGCTGGGCCATCCTCGGTGAAAAGCGAATCTTGAACGCGGGGGGCAACGGCCCGCACCATCCAGAGCTGCGCCTTTCGGGCGCCTACGTCCTTGATGGGGGAAAGCTCAAGGGTTTCATGAAGCGGATGTTGGATGAGTATGACCAGAGTGGACCACGTCTCATCGACACATATCGGAGTGAACCATAACAAGCCTTGCCACCATCGAAGCGCCCTGGGGTTATCCCAGTTCAGCGAAAAGGTTCAGTGAGAGAACCACACAATTCTCGAGTTGCCGCCGTCCAACAACCAGATTCAGAAGACGGGAGCGGATGCTTAGTTTTATGCCGAGATTCATGCCCGCTTCTGATCTGGAGCGTTAGGGGGTGGTAATCAGATGGGCAAGCAAATCCTTTACTCATTAGCAGCTAACGAGCTTGGCGATCTTGTGTTGGCTGATGCCGCTCAACGCGGTCATGCCTACTTCGGCCCATCATGCAGAAACGAGATGGTATTCCGTATGGGCGCGAAAGCCCCCCCCCATTTCGCGCACAAGAACCTCAGCCATAACTGTAGTCCAGAGACGGTCCTTCACTTTGGCTTTAAGAGGCTCTTATTTGAAAGAATCTCTGCTTCACTTCTCGCGGGGGAGCGACTATCGCTCCAGTGGGACTGTGATTCATGCAGTGGCACCCATAGCGGCAACCTACTCAAGCGAGCTTCGCATGTACAGGAAGAGTTCAGTCTTGGGGCTTGCCGACCGGATATCGCCCTCTTGGACGGGAAAGGAAATGTAGTTGCAGCCATTGAAATCGTTGTGACCCACCCCCCTGAGCCATCAACTATTGAGTATTACAAGAAAAAGAGTATTCCCTTGATAGTGTTTGAGCTTAAGTCGGATGCAGAGTTAAGTCGAGCCAGTGAAGATGTTTTGAGGCCCGACATTGTTGATGTCTGCCTTAATCTTAAATGCCCAACGCGCCACCGCCACATGCCACGCATGAAACTACTCGTAATCGATGGAAAGTGCTGGCGGTGCAAAGCAACCATGAAGGTTGGCGCGCTGAGAGGTGATGCTGGATATGAATGCGAATTTGATGCCGCCCAAATTGCTCTTGCAAATCAGCACGGGGCAAACATCAGAACAAGATACAGCAGGACAGTTCGCGATAGGTATGCTGCAAACACCTGCACGAAGTGCAACGCATTCATTGGGAATCACTACTTATTTACTGATTATGTTGCCATGACGGGTTATTCGCGAATGGAGCTTGATGCTGGCTACTACTGCCCGGCCTGTTGCAATGGTTTCATGACCACTTAGATGATATGTCCCTGGACTGACCCGTCGCGTTTCGTCAGTACCTTCAGCGGCTAGGTGATATCGGCGCTTACCCCACCGGCTCCAGCACATCCAAGATCCACATCATCTCCGCCTCCGGCTGTACCG
>CAZIRD010000147.1:0-6342 GCA_964541625.1 uncultured Acidibacter sp. | reverse complement strand
CTGCCCGGCGGCACGCCGATCGTGGTGGCCGATACGGTCGGTTTCATCCGTGAACTGCCCCACGAACTGGTGGCGGCTTTCCAGTCCACCCTGACCGAGGCGCGCGAGGCGACGCTGCTGCTGCACGTCATCGACGCCAGCGATCCGCGCCGCGACGAACATATCGACCAGGTCAACGCCGTGCTCGACGAGGTCGGCGCGGGGTCGTTGCCGCAGATTCGCGTGTACAACAAGATCGACCGTCTGGACGTCTCGCCGCGGCTGGATCGTAACGAAGCGGGCGAGGTCGCGAGCGTGTGGATCTCCGCGGCCGGACGTCAGGGCCTTGAGGAGCTGATGGGGGCGATCGCCGAGCGGCTGTCGAGATTCGCGAGGCCGCGTACCGTGCGCGTCGATGCCCGCCACGCCGGGGCGCTGCGCGCGCGGCTGTTTGCCTCGGGAGTGGTCCGCGGCGAGCGCTACCTCGACGATGGCGGTCTCGAACTCATTGCCAACATCCCCGAGATCGAGGCGCGGGAACTCGCCCGCAGCCCCGGCGTCGAAGTGGCCGACGTCGAGGGCATGCAACCTTGTGCGGTCGAGGGGGGGTACATACAATCCGCCCTGTCCGCGCGCCCCTCCTGACCCACCTGGCGCAACAAAAAAACACCTATGGCATGGAACGAACCGGGCAGCGGCCCAAAAAATCCTTGGGGCAAGCGCTCCGGCAAACCGGCGGGCGGCGACGATGCCTTCCGCAAGTTTCAGCGCAAGCTCGACAACATCCTGAAGGGCGCGGGTCCCGGGGGTGGCGCGGCTGAACCGCCGGGTGATGGTCCCGAGTCGGGGCTCGGCGAGCATCGCTCGCAGATCGCCATCGTTGCCGGCATCGCGCTGATCTTCTGGGCTTACCAGAGTTTCTTCACCATCGATCAGGCGGAGCGGGGGGTGATCCAGCGTTTCGGCCAGTTCGTCAGCGTGCGCGATCCCGGTCTCGGCTTCCACTTCTGGCCGCTCGAGTCGCTCACCAAGGTCAACACGCAGAAGGTCAGCAGCGTCAACTACACCGCCAAGGTGCTCACGCAGGACATCAACCTCATCGACATGTCGCTCGCGGTGCAGTACCAGTTGCGCGATCCGGTGAAGTATCTCTTTCAGGTCAAGGACCCCGAGCAGACGCTGCGCGACGTGGGCGAGATGGCGATCCGCGAAGTGGTCGGTCGCAGCACGCTCGAGGAAATCCTCATCTCGAAGCGCGAGCAGGCAACCACCCGGACCAAGGAACTGATCCAGCGGACGCTCGACCAGTACGGCACCGGCATCATCATCACCAGCGTCAACCTCACCGATATCCAGGTACCGACCGACGTTCGTCCGTCGCAGGAAGACGCCAACAAGGCGATCGCCGACAAGGAACGCCTGGTCAAGGAGGCCGAGGCCTACGCGAGCGGCATTCTGCCGGTGGCGGAAGGCGGCGCGTCGCGCCAGTTGCAGGAGGCTGAGGCCTACCGCGCGCAAGTCGTCGCGGTGGCGGAAGGTGAGGCCGACCGCTTCCGCCAGCTTGTTGCCCAGTATGAAAAGTCGCCGCGGGTGACGCGCGACCGTCTCTATATCGAAGCGATCGAAAATGTGCTCGGTCGCTCGCAGAAGGTGGTCGTCGATACCAAGGGCGGCAATCAGATGCTCTACCTGCCGCTCGACAAGCTGATTGAACAGCAGCGTCGCAGCAGCGAGCCGGAAGTGGCCGTGACCGCGCCGCGCGCCGGGGCTGCCGAGGAACCCGCCAACGATCCGCGTGCGCGGGTGGAGCGCTGACATGTCCCAGTCCATCCAGAAAATCGTCGGTCTCGTCGCTGCGCTCGGCCTGATCCTCAGCCTCTGCACGTTCACGGTTTCGGAGAACGAGCTTGCCGTGCGCAGCCAGTTCCGCGAGATCGTTGGCACCGGCTACTCGGCAGGGCTGCATTTCAAGCTGCCGATCGACACCGTGCGCAAGTTTGAGCGGCGCATCGTCTCGCAGAGTTTTGAGGGCGAGACCTTCCTCACCAGCGAAAACCGCGGTTTGATCGTCGACTACTACGTCAAATGGCGCATCAAGGACGCCGGACGCTACTCGCAGGCCTTCGGCAGTGACACCGGCGCCGCCGGCCAGCGCCTCGCGGACATCGTCAAGGACGGCATCAAGAACGCGGTCGCGCAGCGCACCCTGCAGGAGATCGTCTCCGCCGAACGCACCGCGTTCACTGGCGATATGTTTGATCGCGCGAGCAAAAGCGTCGAGAGTCTCGGCCTCGAGCTGATCGACGCGCGCGTGCAGAAGATCGGTCTGCCGCCCGATGTCGAGTCGCGCGTCTACGCGAGCATGCAGCAGAGCTTCAGCCGCCTTGCCCGCCAGCTGCGCGGCGAAGGTGAAAAGGAAGCCCTGCGCATCCGCGCCGAGGCGGACCGCAAGCGCACGGAGATCCTCTCGGTCGCGGCCCGTGATTCGCTCAAGATCCGCGGTGACGCGGATGCCAAGGCCGCGGCGACGTACTCCGCCGCCTACGGTCGCAACCCCGAGTTCTACGCTTTCTATCGAAGCATCCAGGCCTACAAGAACTCGCTCGGCAAAGAAGGGGACGTCATGGTGGTCTCGCCCGACAGCGACTTCTTCAAATACATGCGCAGCCCGAACGCGGGCACTCGCTGAGCCGCCGGCGGATTGCGGGCCATGGAGGCCGGTCGTTTCGTCGTCGTCATCGGCACGCAATGGGGTGACGAGGGCAAAGGCAAGATCGTCGACCTGCTGACCGAGCGGGCCGCGGCGGTGGTCCGCTTCCAGGGTGGCCACAATGCCGGCCATACCCTCATCGTCGGCGGCGACAAGACGGTCCTCTCGCTCATCCCCTCCGGAATCCTGCGTCCGCAGGTGTCCTGCCTGATCGGCAACGGCGTGGTGCTCTCGCTCGAGGCCTTGCTGCGCGAGGCTGACATGCTCGTCGGGCGTGGCGTACCGGTGTTCGAGCGGCTGCGCATCGCGCCCAATTGCCCGCTGATCCTGCCCTCGCACGTGGCGCTCGATCGCGCCCGCGAGCAGGCGCGCGGCGCCAATGCCATCGGTACCACCGGGCGCGGCATTGGGCCTGCCTACGAGGACAAGGTCGCGCGCCGGGCGCTGCGGGTCGCGGATCTCTTCCAGCGCGAGCGTTTCGCGGCAAAGCTCGGCGAGATTCTCGACTTCCACAATTTCGTGCTACAGCACTACTTCCGCCAGCCGCCGGTCGATTTCCAGAAGACGCTCGACGAGCACCTTTCCATGGCCGAGCGTGTCAAGCCGCTGGTCAGCGACGTCACGCACGAGTTGCAGAAACTCCGTGGTGCGGGCAGGCATGTGATGTTCGAGGGCGCACAGGGCGCGATGCTCGATGTCGATCTCGGTACTTACCCCTTCGTCACCTCGTCGAACACCACCGCAGGGTTCGCGGGAACCGGCACGGGCATCGGGCCGCGCAACTTCGACTATGTGCTCGGTATCGTCAAGGCGTACACCACGCGCGTCGGTGCGGGCCCGTTCCCTACCGAGCTGTTCGACGAAACCGGCGAATACCTGCAGCGGGTTGGGCAGGAGTTTGGCGCGGTCACCGGCCGGCGACGTCGCTGCGGCTGGTTCGATGCGGTCGCTCTGCGCCGCTCGGTGACCCATTCGAGCATCTCGGGCCTCTGCATGACCAAGCTCGACGTCCTCGACGGCCTCGATTCCATCCGCATCTGCGTCGGCTATCGGGCTAACGGCGTGGTGTCGCAGGAGCCGCCGCTACTCGTTGACGCATTCGGCGACGTCGAACCGGTCTACGAAGAAATGTCCGGTTGGAAAGGCAGCACTTTCGGCGTCACGCGCGAGGCTGATCTGCCGGCCGAGGCGCGTACCTATCTCGCCCGCATCGAGTCGCTGGTCGGCGTGCCGATCGACGTGATTTCCACCGGGCCGGACCGCGACCAGACGATCATCCGCCGTCATCCGTTCGGCTGAGGCCGCAGGGGGAGTCATGCAGGATTACGACATCGTCGTCTTTGGCGCGACGAGTTTCGTCGGTCGAATTCTTTGTCGATACCTGCTCGACACCTACGGTGCAGACGGCAGCCGAGCGGCGGCTGGTGCAGCGGGTCAGGCGCTGCGCTGGGCGATCGCAGCGCGTTCGGCCCTGCGGCTCGAGGAACTCAAGCGTGAACTTGGCAGCGAGGCAGCGGGGCTGCCCATGCTGGTGGCGGACGCCGCCGATGAGGGGTCGCTGCGCGCGCTGGTCGGGCGTACCCGGGTGGTCGTCTCCACCGTGGGGCCCTACGCCCTCTACGGTGAGCCGCTGGTGAAGGTCTGTGCCGAGACCGGCACGGACTACTGCGATCTCACCGGCGAAGTGCAGTGGATCCGCCGCATGATCGACCGCCATGAAGCCGCTGCGAAGGCGAGCGGCGCACGCATCGTGCACTGCTGCGGTTTCGACTCGATTCCGTCCGATCTCGGGGTGCTGTTCCTGCAGCAGGAGTCACGCCGTCGCTATGGGCGCGCGGCGAGCCGCGTCAAGATGCGCGTACGGGCGATGCGCGGCGGCTTCTCCGGCGGCACGGCGGCAAGTCTGCTGAACGTCGCCAAGGAAGTGCGCGGTAACCCGGCGCTGCGCAAGGAACTCGCCAATCCGTATTCGCTCTGTTCCGGTATCGCCAACGGTGTCGACATCCGTCAGCCCAACGTGTCCGGCGCGCGTTTCGATGCCGACTTCAGGGCGTGGATCGCCCCGTTCGTGATGGCGGCCATCAATACCCGCATCGTGCACCGCAGCAACGCGCTCTCCGGTCACGCCTATGGTCGCGACTTCCGCTATGACGAGGCGGTGTCGATCGGCAGGGGACTCAAGGGGCGGATCGCCGCCACCATGACGGCGGCGGGCATGGCGACCTTCATGGTGGCGAGTGCGCTCGGACCGACCCGCACGCTGCTCGAGCGTTTCGTGCTCCCCAAACCGGGCGAGGGGCCGAGTCCCGAGGCGCAGCGCCGCGGTTTCTTTGACCTGCGTTTCTTTGGTCGCACCGATGACGGACGGACGCTGGCCGTCAAGGTGACGGGCGATCGCGATCCGGGCTACGGCTCGACCGCGAAGATGCTCGGCGAGGCGGCCGCCTGCCTTGCATTCGACCTGCCACCTGCGGAACGGCCGGGCGGATTCTGGACTCCGGCGACGGCGTTCGGCGAGCGATTGGTGCCGCGCCTGCAGCAGCGGGCTGGGCTGGCCTTCGGCGTCGAAGACTGATGGCCGATTCCGTCGGGGCTCAGTGACCCGTGCCACTGCCGGCTGGCAATAGCGGCACCGTCTCCTGCACCCAGTTGTCCGAAGTCCGCCGTGCAGGGCAGGGGATGGTGATCGCGTAATCGCCGAGGCGTTCGCGCAGTCTCCTGACGTCGATCCGCCAGCCATTCGCATCCCATTTCTTGAGCCACTCGCGGTAGTGGGCGATCGCGGTATCGCCCGGCACCAGCACTTCGCGCGTATTGCTGTCCGGGGTACGCACGGGGTTCAGATTCTCGACGATGACCATGTCCTCGGCGACCACGCGGCGGGTGATGTCCTCCATCCGCTTCTCATGCTGATCTTCGAGCAGCCAGTTACGCAGGCTGACGAGGTAGATGCGCGTGTTGGACTCGTCCACCGGCGCCTCGAACATGTACTGGTGGAACGAGTTGGTCGCGGTGAGATCGATGTAGGTCACTAGCTGGTTCGGACCCTGATGCCACGACCCTGCGGCGCCGACGCGGGGACCCTGACGCACTCCGGCGAGCGCCGTATCCTCGCTCTTGCTGCCGCCGAACTTGATGTAGTGCTTGCTGCCCCACGGGATGTCTTCGATCGGCAGCGGGGTGCGCTGCTGCTCGGGCGAGAGCGAGGGCTGGCCCTGCGCCTGGTGGACGAATTCGTTGTGGATCGGATCGAGGCCGTTCTCGATCGAGCGTTCGTAGTAGGCCTTGAGATCGAACACGAAGGTCTGCGCCCGCCACTCGGGCGTACCGAACTCGCTGATGTCGTAAAGCGGCGGTCGCTCAGCCTCGGGTAGATCGCCGAGAAAGGCAAAGACGATCCCGTACTTCTCCTGCACCGGGTAGGCGTCGACCTTGGCGCGCGCCGGCAACTTGGCGTCGTCGCCGAGCGAGGGAATGCGCGTGCAGCGGCCATCGCCGCCGAATTCCCAGCCGTGGTAGGGGCAGGCGACCGAATTGCCCTTGATCTTGCCGAGGCCCAGAGCGCCGCCACGATGCGCGCAGGTGTCGGCGAGCACATGGGCCTTGCCCGCGGTATCGCGGAAGGCGACGAATGGCAGGCAGAGCAGCTTCAC
>CAZIRD010000146.1:0-6377 GCA_964541625.1 uncultured Acidibacter sp. | reverse complement strand
GGGCTGATCGACGCGGCTTACGGGCGTACCGGGATACGCCGCAATTCCTTGAACACGTCCTCGATGAAGCGCGCCCGCTCGGCCTTCAGCGCCGTCGCCTGGGCAGCGTCCGGCTTGAACGCCTCGATCGCCTCGCGGGGCAGCAGCCCCCGCGACTCAAGCAGTGTTTCGAGCGTGATGCGCCGCTCACGCTCCACCCAGACCTGTGCGGCGAGCTCGACCACCATGCGCACGGTGGCATCGAGCACCGGATCTTCGAGATAGACCGGATCCGGCCCGGCGATCGGCGTGCCGCCTTCGGGAGTCTGCTCCTCAGACACGGGTGGCGAACCAGTGCTGCATGTAGCCGGCACCGCCGGAGCGCTGACCGACCGGCGCGGCGGCGACCCGAAAGCCGTGCTCGGCGAGGATACTGTCGAAGTCGCAGTCGCAGAAGTCCTGCGAGTACGGCTCGCCGTTGTGGCGGGCGTCGAACCAGCGGTGATAGCGCTGGAACGGCGACTTGTCGCGCGTACCGGTGAAATCGTAGACCGCGAAGATGCCGCCGGGACGCGTCACCCGCGCCGCCTCGCGTACCGTCTCACGGATGATCCGCAGCGGCAGTTCGTGGAAGACGATGAACGCGAAGGTGATGTCGAACTGCGCGTCGGCATAACCCGTCTGCTCGACCAGCCGCTGCGCAAAAGTGACCTCGTCGCCGAGCATCGCCGCACGCCGATGTGCCACCCGCAGCATGGGCGCGGAGTAGTCGACGCCGGTCACCGAGGCCTGCGGAAACCGCCGCTTGAACGCGGTGCTGCTCTGGCCGATCGAACAGGCGAGATCGAGGATGCGCTCGACCTTGCCGTCAGCCGGCGCCGGCACCCTGGCCACCAGCTTCGCGTGCAGCTCGTCGTGGTCGTTGTCGCCACGGAAAAAGACCTTGGTGCCGTAGTGGTAGAGGAACCCCGACAGTTCGTCCTTGTAGTAGCCACCGGGTTGCAGATGGAAGTGCACGTTGACGTAAGCCGGGTGCACGAACGCGGGATCGAGTTCGAGTCGTCCTGGACCGCGATCGTCCCATCGGGCCAGTTCGCCGACCAGCGCGGCACGCTGCGCCTCGAAGGAGCGCTTGAGCGCATGCCATTTCATTTCCTGCTGGGTGCGCGCCAGCCGGTCGCGCAAGCGGCCGAGCGGCAACCGATGCACGTGCGCACGGATGTCTTCGAGGTCCTGCCACGGCTTGCCGCGGCGGGACTCCTCGCTGAGCAGTTCGGCGTTCAGGCGATCCTCGAAGTCGGCGCCCTTGCCGAGGATGTATTCGCGGAAGCCCTCGACGAAATCGAGGTAGGACGCGTCGGCGCGCTGCGCCAGCGTCGGCATGGTCTCGGGTTGGCTGCTCATGATCGGCGACTCGCTGCCCGCGGGGGCGATGGTGCAGGGCTCAAACGGCCTGGGTGACCGGATTGTAGGAGAAAAGCCCAATGCCTTCGTCGGCAGGTTTGCCCTGGGTGCGCGCGTGGTAGGTATCGGTGTCGGGGGCGTGGAACATCCGCCCGGCCTTGCGTGACTCCAGCACCACAAACGCAGCGCGCTCGCGGCGGGCGCGCTCGTAGCGCTCGTAGGCTTCGTCGATGCCGTCAGCTGCCGCAAACGCGCGCGCGAGAACGACCGCATCCTCGATGGCGAGCACGGCACCATGGCCGAGGAAGGGCAGGATCGGATGGGCTGCGTCACCCAGCAGCGTCACCCGGCCCTGCGTCCAGTGGGCGAGCGGCTCGCGGTCGAAGAGCCCCCACTTGAAGAGCTGGTTCGGCGGTACGAGCTCCATGAAGCGCAGCACCCAGGGCGTCCAGCCGGTGAATTCGGCGAGCAGTTCCTCGACCGTGGAGCGGATCGACCAGCCTTCCTCGGTCCAGGCCTGGCGCTCGGCGAAGGCGACGAAGTTCAGCAGCTGCCCGCAGCGTACCGGATAGCGGTTCACGAGGTGGCCGGGGCCCAGGAAGACCCCGGACGGCGGATCGAGAATCTCCTGCGGGACGAGGTCCATGGGCACGAGCCCGCGCCAGGCGATATAGCCCGTGTATTGCGGCTCGAGCGCACCAAAGATTTCCTGGCGCACGATCGAGCGCGAACCGTCTGCGCCCACCAGTGCGTCGAAGCGTCGGCGGCTGCCGTCCTCGAACTCGATGTCGACTCCGGTAGCGTCCTGCGCCACGCGACGGCAGCGGCGCCCGAGCTCGATGGCAGCGGCGTCATTGGCACGCACGGCGGCCGCCAGCGCATCGTGTACGTCGGCACGGTGGATGAGGTAGTAACGCTCGCCGTACTTTTCCACCAGCGAGCGGCCGCGGTTGATCCAGCTGAGCGGGCGGGCGTCCTTGTAGTGACGGACGCACTGGTCTTCGGGGTGATAGGCCTTGGTGCGCAGGGTTTCGGCGAGACCCAGATGATTGAGTGCATGCGCGGCGCTGGGACTCAGCGAGATTCCCGCTCCGACCTCGGCGAGGACCGGCGCCTGCTCGAGCACCACCGGACGAAAACCGGCGCGTTGCAAGGCGAGTGCCGCGGAGAGTCCACCGATACCGGCGCCGACGATGGCGATATTGAGGTTTTTCACGGCGCCTATTCAGCCTCAGCGGCTGGCCACGCCAAAGTCCTGCACCAAGCCCGTCCAGACTGCGGACACGGCCCTGCCGCGACGGGTAAAATGGAGCGTGTCCCGCAAGAACCCCAAAGTCGGTTTCGTCAGTCTCGGCTGCCCGAAAGCGCTGGTCGACTCCGAACGCATCCTCACGCAGCTGCGCGCCGAGGGCTACACCGTCGCGCCCGACTACGATTCCGCTGACGTCGTGGTCGTCAACACCTGCGGCTTCATCGACTCGGCAATCGACGAATCCCTCGACGCCATCGGCGAGGCGATCGAGCAGAACGGCAAGGTAATCGTCACCGGTTGCCTCGGCGCGAATCCGCAGCGCATCCTCGAGCGGCATCCGCGCGTGCTCAAGGTCACCGGGCCCCACGCCTACGATGACGTGCTCAGCGCGGTGCACCAGCACCTGCCGCCCAAGCACGATCCTTTCGTCGACCTCGTGCCGCCGCAGGGCATCCGCCTGACGCCGCGGCACTATGCGTACCTCAAAATTTCCGAAGGCTGCAACAACCAGTGCAGCTTCTGCATCATCCCGGACCTGCGCGGCAAACTCGCCAGCCGGCGCATCGACGACGTGCTGCGCGAGGCCGAGCGCCTGGTGAAGGCCGGCGTGCGCGAGCTGCTGGTGATTTCGCAGGACACCAGCGCCTACGGCGCCGACCTGCGCTACCCGCGCGCACAATGGAACGGCACGGAGTACGCCACCCGCTTCCTCGATCTCGCGCGCGGTCTCGGCAGCCTCGGTGCCTGGGTGCGGATGCACTACGTCTACCCTTACCCGCATGTCGATGATGTGGTGTCGCTGATGGCCGAGGGAAAGGTGCTGCCCTACCTCGATATCCCGTTCCAGCACGGCAGCCCGAGCGTACTCAAGCGCATGAAGCGACCGGCGCATGCCGAAAACACCCTCGATCGCATCCGCGCCTGGCGTCGCATCTGCCCGGATCTCACGCTGCGCAGCACCTTCATCGTCGGCTTCCCCGGCGAGACCGAAGCCGAGTTCAATGAATTACTCGAGTGGATCGAGGCAGCCCAGCTCGATCGTGTGGGTGCCTTCAAATATTCGCCGGTCGAGGGTGCACGCGCCAATGCACTGGGCGCACACGTACCGGCCGATATCCAGGAAGAACGGCTCGCCCGCTTCATGGAGACGGCGCAGCGCATCAGCAGTGCACGTCTCGCGGCGCGCGTCGGCGGTACCGAACAGGTGCTAGTCGATGCCATCGAAGGCAACGTCGCCGTGGCGCGCTCGCGCGGTGATGCGCCGGAGATCGACGGCGTGGTACGCATCAGGCGCGGTGGCAAACTCGCCGTGGGCGAGTTTGCCACCGTGAAAATCAGCGCAGCCGACGAGTACGACCTCGAGGCCGTACCCGTCTGACTGTCAGCGAAAGGATCGAGTCGCTCAGCCTCCGGCAGGCGGACTGAACGGCGGCGTGCTTCCCGACGGCGGCGGACCGTGCCGGCCGCCCTGCTTGCCTCCACTGCCGTGGTTGCCGTCACCGAAGGGCGGCGTACCACTCGGCGGCGAACCCGACGGCGGCGCACCGCGCGCGCCATCCGGGCGCTGCGGCTGCATGCCGCTGCCGTCGCCATCGGGCGCGTGCTGGCCGGGCGGATGATCCGGACGCGCACCACTCGGCGGCTGCGAACCATGCCCACCGCGACCGGGACCCTGCGCGCCCGACTGCTGAGCGTGTGCATTCGACAGACCGAGCCACAACATCGCGGCGACGGTCGATGCAATAAGTTTCGAACGTGTATTCATGCTGATCACTCCTCGGGGACTTGACCCTTGCCCCACGTCATTGCGACCGGGCACGGCTACGGAAGATTCCCGCTCGCGAGAGTGAAGATTTGTGCAGGTCGGCTGGCGTCGAAGCGGTCGGCGAGTCCGCAATCGGCGGCGCTACTCCACCGTCACCGACTTGGCGAGGTTGCGCGGCTTGTCGACGTCGGTGCCGCGGGCGGTGGCGACGTGGTACGAGAGCAGCTGCAGCGGAATGGTGTAGACCACGGGAGCCTGCAGATAGCTGACGTGCTTCGGCATGGTGATCACGGTGACGCCTTCGGAAGGCTGGATGCCGGACTCGGGATCCGCGAAAACGATCAACTCGCCGCCACGGGCGCGGACTTCCATCAGGTTCGACTTCAGTTTCTCGAGCAGGTCGGTGTTCGGCGCGACCGCGACCACCGGCATGTCGGCGTCGACCAGCGCCAGCGGACCGTGCTTGAGTTCGCCCGCCGCGTACGCCTCGGCGTGGATGTAGGAGATTTCCTTGAGCTTCAGCGAGCCTTCCATGGCGATCGGGTACATGGTGCCGCGACCGAGGAAGAGCGCATGGTGCTTGGGTACGAAGCGCTTGGCGAGTTCCTGGATCACCGGATCGAGGGCGAGCGTCTTCTCGATCATGCCCGGCAGTTCGACGAGGCGATTGACGAGCGTACGTTCCTGCTCGGCGGTGGCGCCGTGTGACTTGGCGAGCGCCACCACCAGCAGACCGAGTGCCGCGAGCTGCGTGGTGAAGGCCTTGGTCGAGGCGACGCCGATCTCGGGGCCGGCGCGCGTGAGCATCACGAGCTCCGAGTCACGCACCAGCGAACTCTCGGGCACATTGCAGATGGCGAGCGAGGACAAATAGCCCGCTTTCTTCGCCAGCCGCAGCGCCGCCAGCGTGTCGGCGGTCTCACCGGACTGCGAAATGGTGACGAACAGCGTGTTCGGCGGAACCACCGGACTGCGATAGCGATATTCGCTGGCGATCTCGACGCCGCAGGGAATGCCGGCCAGCTGCTCGATCAGATAACGCGCGACCGAACCGGCGTGGTAGCTGGTGCCGCAGGCCACGATGTGTACGGCGCCGGTTCGCCGGAACACCTCGGTGGCCGCGGGTCCGAAAGCGGCCTCGAGCAGGCGGCCGTTGGCGACGCGCTCCTGCAGGGTGTCGGCGACGGCCCGCGGCTGCTCGTGGATTTCCTTGAGCATGAAGTGCGGGTACTGGCCTTTGTCGGCAGCATCGGCCGAGAGCTCGCTCTCATGCAGCTTGCGCTCGACGGCGGCACCGCTGCGATCGACGATGCGTACGCTGGCACGGGTCACCTCGGCGACGTCACCCTCCTCGAGGAAAATGAAGCGGCGCGTCTGCGGCAGCAGCGCGGCGATGTCCGAGGCGACGAAGTTCTCGCCGTCGCCGAGGCCGATCACCACCGGGCAGCCCTCACGCGCGAGGATGATGCGTTCGGGGTCGGCCTCGCTGACCACCGCCAGCGCATAGGCGCCCTCGAGTTCGGCGACCGTACGCGTCACGGCGTCGAACAACGTGCCGCCGCGCTTGAGGTGGTGGTGCACGCGGTGTGCGATCACCTCGGTGTCGGTGTCGGACGTGAAGGCGTAGCCGTCGGCCTGCAACTGCGCGCGCAGCGCCTCGTGGTTTTCGATGATGCCGTTGTGGACGATCGCGAGCCCGTCCGCCGAGATATGCGGATGGGCATTGCGCTCCGAGGGCACACCATGGGTCGCCCAGCGGGTGTGGGCGATGCCCAGCGGGCCGTGGGTGGGCGAGGCGTCGAGGGCATCCTGCAGCCGCTGCACCTTGCCGACGGTACGCACGCGCTTGAGATGTCCCGTGCCGTTGAGCACTGCGACACCCGCGGAGTCGTAGCCGCGGTACTCCAGCCGACGCAGGCCCTCGATGAGGATGGGGACGATGTCACGCTGCGCGATGGCGCCGACGATGCCGCACAT
>CAZIRD010000145.1:0-6437 GCA_964541625.1 uncultured Acidibacter sp. | reverse complement strand
ATCGGTGCGGGCAAAGATTTGGGGGAACTTCCCGGCAAATACCGTCGTCTGCCCCAGATCCATTTGCAGGTAAGCAAGATCAAGGCTGACTTGCAGATCATTGTTCCAGGTCTGAAGCTGGGCGTCCGAGGTTCTGGGGTCGTCCGGATCTCCCGTCACTGCGCGAGCGCCTGCGCGTAGCCAGTCGTTCAGTCGATATGTGGCGCCAAGTCGTGCTCGGATCTGGGCACGGTCACGATCTGGCGCTCTTTCATCCGACGTATCCAGTTGATTGCGAACCCTCAAGTCTCCCGATATCGACCAACTGGAAATCGTCTTTGAGGTCGAAGAAGTTGGTGCAGGACCCGTCGCCGATGGAGTCGCGCCTTGGGCTGAGACGGCGAGTTGCGACTCCAGCTTGCGCAGCGCAGTCTCGTTTTTCTCTTGAAGTGCGGCGAGTCGCAATTGTTCAGCACGCAGCGCCGTCAATTCGGCGCGGAGATCATCAAGATTGTCTGCACGTGCAGTTCCGGCGAGACTGACCACGATGATTGCACCGGCAAGAATCTTGCTAAAGCAGATCACTCTCGAAAAGGACTCGTAGACCATGACGAAAGGTTACGGCAAGCCGCTGTCGTCAGGCTGTCATGTCCCGTCGTCGACTCCCGGAGCGATGCGAGATTCGGTGATCCGCCCACAGCGGTGGGCGATTGACAGGAACGGCGCATACAGTATTACTTTGATCAGATCACCGTGACCCAAGGCTTCGTGGAGCTGCACCGGTTCCGTGGACAGGTTAAGGTTTTAGTCGTGTGCAGTTTTCGTCACGCCGTCTTGATGATCTTGCCCGACAGTGAGTCTGCTGCCGAAGGCAGCAGAGGCGCTGCCGTTCTTGCTCTGGCCTGTTGATGCGACCGCTCGTTGTTGACCGGCGAGCGATAGCCAAAGCCCGAGTGGCAACGATGCGGGTGGTACCAGCCTTCGACCCACTCGAAGGTCGCCATGTGCAGGGCTACACCCTGCTGTGAAGCCAAAACGACATATTGATTCGCGACCCGCTGGGTCGGGGCCCGGGGTGCTGGCGCCCGATCCTGCGGGGCGGGCTTTCCGCCTTTGCCACTATCGCCGTGACGACGCTTGCGGTCTGAAGTGCGCGCACAAAAATTACCCGGCCAGTGACAGGCGTTCCAAGTAAGATCAGGGCTGAAACCCGTCCTTCAACGGGTCAAAACGGGAGTGTCCATGCGCCTTGCCGGTTTCGTGGTGGCTGCTGCCGCCGTCCTGACGTCCTTCACCTCCACGGCAGCCCATGCCGCCGACCAAGACTTCAGGTTGGTCAACGCGACCGGCTACACGATCGAGCAGGTTTACGTCTCGCCGCGCAAGTCGAGCGACTGGGAAGAGGACGTACTTGGCCGCGACGTGCTCGCCGATGGCGAGCGTGTCGACATCACCTTCCCGAAGCGCGAGAACGTCTGCCGCTGGGACCTCAAGGTCGTCTACGACGACGGCGAGGAAGCGATCTGGAACGACTTCAATCTCTGCGAAACATCGCGCATCACGATCCACTACAACCGCAAGTCCGGGGAAACCTGGGCCGAGTACGAATGACCGCGTTCCCGCGAACGTGTCGATGTCGGTCGGCGGGTCAGATGAACTGCTGCTCCAGCTCATGCAGAGTCCGGTAGCAGGGTAAGACCTGCGCGACGCTGGCGTTCGGTTCGCGCCTCTCCCGGATCGCTGCGAAGAACTCGCGATCCTGCAACTCGATACCGTTGAGCGATACGTCGACCGTCGAGACGTCTATTTTTTGCTCCTTGCCGTCAACGAGATCGTCGTAGCGTGCGATGTAGGTGCCGTTGTCGCAGATGTAACGGAAAAACGTCCCGAGAGGCCCGTCATTGTTGAACGAGAGCGACAGCGTACAAAGGGCGTCGCTGGCCGTCTTCATCTGTATGGACATGTCCATTGCAATGCCGAGAACAGGGTGCCTAGGTCCCTGCAGAGCGCGTGCCACGGTGATGGGCGAGCCGGCCTGGTAGGCAAAGAGGTCCACCGTATGTGCGGCGTGGTGCCAGAGCAGATGATCCGTCCATGACCGGGGCTGACCCAGCGCGTTCATGTTCGTGCGTCGAAAGAAGTAGGTCTGCACATCCATTTGCTGGATCGACAATTGACCGCTCCGCAGCCGCCGGTTGAGCCATTGGTGCGACGGATTGAAGCGGCGCGTATGCCCAACCATGCAGACAAGACCCGTCTGTACCTGCAGGTCTGCGACCGCCTGCGCGTCGGCCCAGCTATCGGCGAGCGGGATTTCGACCTGCACATGCTTGCCGGCATTCATGCACTCGATGGCCTGGGCGGCGTGCAACTGGGTAGGTGTACACAGAATCGCGGCACAGACGCCCGGATGCGCCAGCGCTTCGGTCAGTGAGGTGGTGGCGTGCGGAATGCCGTAACGGCTGGCGATCTCGCGTGTGGCGTCGAGTTGTCGACCGACCACCGAGACCACTTCGATCTGCCCGCCCGTGGCGTTGATGGCCTTGATGGCGTCGAGATGCTTGATGCCGAATGCACCGGCACCGGCGAGGACGATCTTCATTTGGAGTTCTCCAGGATGACGTGACCCAGCGCGGTGTTCGATGCCGGCACGTGGTAGAACCGATGGCGGACGTCGACCTCGCGATCGAGCGCGCCGCGCATGATGAGCCACATCACCAGTTCGATCCCCTCGGATCCTGCCTCGCGTACGTATTCGATATGCGGCATGCGCGCGAGATCTTCGGGATCCTCGATCAGACGGTCCAGCCAGCGGTTGTCCCATTCGCTGTTGATCAAGCCCGCACGCGGCCCCTGCAGTTGATGGCTCATGCCGCCTGTGCCCCAGATGTGCACATTAAGATCTTCATCGAAGGACTCGACAGCGCGGCGGATGGCTTTACCGAGTTCGAAACATCGTCGGCCCGAAGGGACTGGATAAAGCACGACATTGACGGCGAGCGGAACGACCCGCACTGGCCAAACCTCCGGCTGGCCGAACATCAGCGACAGCGGCACGGTCAGGCCGTGATCGACATCCATGCGGTTGACGATCGTGAGATCAAAGTCCTGCTGGATCACCGACTGGGCGATATGACTCGCCAGTTCAGGGTGACCCTCTACCGGCGGGACGCGACGCGGTCCCCAGCCTTCGTCGGCCGGCATATACCGATCCGCACAGCCGATGGCGAAAGTAGGCACGATGTCGAGGCTGAAAGCCGTGGCATGGTCGTTGTAGACCAGAAAGACGACGTCGGGTTTGTTGTCCTCGACGACCCAGCGCTTCGAGAAGTCGTAGCCGGAAAACACCGGCTGCCAGTACAGATCGCGGCTTTTGCCCGCATCGAGTGCTGCACCGATGGCCGGAACGTGAGAGGTCGCAACACCGGCCGTGATTCTTGCCATCAGCGAGTCCCCTCGGCGCTGGCGCCCTCACCGATGAAGCGATTTCCGGCAATCGGCCGCCCACCCGCGAGCATCATTTTTGCGTAGGCATCCTGCGACATGCCGGTCATCGATGCGGCCGCATACTGGAATGTCTTGCCGTCGGTACCAAAAATCTTTGCCAGAAAGTAGATGTTGCCGCCGAGATCGATCATTCGGTTGTAGTCGCGATCGAGCACAGCGCGTCTCTGTTCATTACTCATCGGCCATTCATTCAGATAGCGCTCCTCGTCGGCCTTGAAGCGGTCGCGGTTCTCGACCTTGATCAGGGACATGCAGAACTGGTTGAGGTGGTAGCCCCTTCGCGCCTGATCGGCATCAAAGACGGTGGTGCCAGGGACATCCAGGTAGGGTTTTTCCAGGGCCATCGTCGGTACTCCGTTTCAGCGCGCCCAATACAGGCGCATCGGGTTGTCGACCAGAAGCATGCGCTGCAGCAGCGTCGTGGTTGCAATACGCGGGATGAAATCGACCAGCTGCCCATCGTCGGGCATGTAACGGGTCATGTTCGGATGCGGCCAGTCGGTACCCCAAAGGACCCGATCGGGAAAGCTCTCGACCAGAGACTTGGCAAACGGCACCACGTCATCCCAGCCCGGCGCGGCACCTGCCGACAAGCGGTCGGGACAGGTGACCTTTGACCATATGTTGCCGTGCTCGCGCATCAGACGAACGAAGAGTGCGAACTCGGGGCCATCCACGGGCTTGCGAACGTCAGGACGCCCCATGTGATCGACAACCACCGTGGTCGGCAGTGATGCGAAAAAGTCGTAATGCTCTGGCAGGTCGGCAGCCTCGAAGTAGACGACGATATGCCAGCCGAGCGCGGCCACCCGACTGGCGATCGATTTGAGAACCGCTCGCGGCGTGGTATCGACGAGTCGCCTGACGAAATTGAAACGTACTCCGCGTATCCCGGCGGCGTCCATCGCCTGCAGCGCCGCGTCGGTGACGTCGGCGGTCACGGTGGCCACGCCCCGGGCCAACCCGTTCGAGGCGCGCAGCGCGTCGAGAACCGCGCGGTTATCCGCGCCGTGACAGGTCGCCTGAACGATGACGTTGCGGGTGAATCCAAGATGATCGCGCAACGCCCAGAGATGTTCTTTCGAGGCATCGCAGGGGGTGTATTTGCGCTCTGTCGCGTAGGGGAACCGGTCGCCTGGACCGAAGACGTGGCAATGGGCATCGACCGCGCCCGGTGGCGGTGAGTATTGCGGCTTCGAGGGTGCGGGATGGTACGGCAGCCAACCCGCGTCCATGGTGAACCCGCCCGTAGCGCCATTCGAGGCCCAGCCATGGCCGCCTGGTTTCAGGCCGGCTCCGCTCATGCGTTCCTCGCCGTCAGCAGCGCGTCCAGTCGGGGGAAAACACGACGTGCATTCGTTTCGAAAATACGTGACTTGTCGCGCGCTGCGAGCGGCAAGGCATCGATATATCTCCTGGTGTCGTCGAAGAAATGCCCGGTGGTCGGGTCGATACCCCGGACTGCACCGACCATTTCCGAACCGAACAGGATGTTGTCGATGTCGATGACCTCGACCAGTAGATCAATGCCCGGCTGATGGTAGACGCAGGTATCGAAAAAAACGTTCTTCATGACATGTTCGGCAAGCGGCGGGCGCTTCAACATGTCGGCGAGACCGCGATATCTGCCCCAGTGATAGGGCACGGCTCCGCCTCCGTGCGGAATGATGAACCGCAGGGTGGGGAAGTCGCGGAACAGATCGCCCTCGATGAACTGCATGAATGCGGTGGTATCGGCGTTGATGTAATGGGCGCCTGTGGCGTGGAAGTTCGGATTGCAGGATGCCGAGACGTGCACCATCGCCGGAACGTCGAGTTCGACCATCTTCTCGTAGAACGGATACCAATGACGATCGGTCAGGGGCGGCGCACGCCAGTGTCCGCCCGAGGGGTCCGGATTGAGGTTGCAGCCGATGAAGCCGAGTTCCTTCACGCAGCGTTCGAGCTCCGGGATGGAGTTGGCGATCGGTACCCCGGGCGACTGCGGCAGTTGGCATACGCCGACGAAGTTGTCCGGATAAAGATCGACGACGCGCTTGATCAAGTCATTGTTGGCGACCGTCCACGCCATTGAAATCTTTTCGTCGCCGAGGTGATGTCCCATTGCGGAGGCACGGGGCGAGAAGATCGTGATGTCGCTGCCGCGTTGCTTCTGCAACTTCAGCTGATTGGTTTCGATGGTCTCGCGGATCTCGTCGTCGGAGATGTGGGACAACTTGGGTGGCGCTGCGGTCGGGTCCTTCAGTCCCTCGAGTTGCGCGTCGCGAAAGCGCTGGTGTTTCGCCGGCGCGGTGGTGTAGTGACCATGACAATCGATGATCATTTTCCCGCTCTCCTTGCCGCAAGCACGGTGTCCAGCATCGTCTCGAGCGTTGGGGCCGTTCGCGCGGCGTCGTAAGCTGCCGCCCAATTCTGGCGTTCGGCACAGGCCGTGCTCATCCAGGGATCGAGCCCGGCATCGCTCACCGTGCGTGCAACCTCACGCATCTCCTCGGCGCGGCGGCGACCGTGCTGCAGCGATCGCGAGATCATGTAGCGGGATACCGCCGGCCAATCCTCGCCTGGGAAAAGGTCCCGCAGCGAAGCCAGCACCGTCGACTCGACGCCATAATGCCGCGCTGCGAGCAGCGACTCGGTGAGCAACGCTTCCATGCCCTTGATCATGACGCTGCGACACATTTTTGCGGCGGACGCCGTCCCCAGCGATTCGGCAAAGTTTTCGACGCCGGCGAAGCCGAGTCCGATCGCGATGGACGCGAACGTGCCGGCATGCGCGCCGCCGAGCAGGATCTGGGTCGCGATTCCCTTGGGAGCGATGGGCGACATGACGGCCGCCTCGACGAACTTTGCGCTGGCGCCGTCGATCACGCTTGCGGCATCCGCTTTCGTCGACGGTGACACTGAATTCAGGTCCAGCCAGTACGTGCCTGCCCGCAGACAGGGCGCGGCGG
>CAZIRD010000144.1:0-6456 GCA_964541625.1 uncultured Acidibacter sp. | reverse complement strand
CGCGAGGATGCGCTTGTTGCGCAGGCTCTCGGGCACTTCGCCGTTGATGATGCGCTGTGCCAGACCCTCGACGATCGCGGTCTTGCCGACCCCGGGCTCGCCGATCAGCACCGGGTTGTTCTTGGTGCGCCGCTGCAGCACCTGGATGGTGCGGCGGATCTCGTCATCGCGGCCGATCACCGGATCGAGCTTGCCGTCACTCGCGCGGCGGGTGAGATCGATGGTGTACTTCTCGAGCGCCTGACGGCCTTCCTCGGCATTCGCATCCTGCACGCGCTCGCCGCCGCGGATCTCGTCGATCGCCTTGTCGAGCCCCGCACGTGAAAACCCCGCGTCCTTGAGCAGGCGGGCCAGCAGCGCCTTGTCCTCGAAGGCGGCGAGCACGAAGAGTTCGCTGGAGATGTACTGGTCACCCTTGCCCTGCGCAAGCTTGTCGGTGACGTTGAGCAGCCGCTGCAGGTCGTTCGAGATGTGGATCTCGCCGGGCGTGCCTTCGACTTTCGGAAGCCGCTCGAGCGCGGCGAGCAGGTCGGTGCGCAGACGCTGCACGTTGCCGCCGGCCTTGACGAGCAGCGGACGCACCGTGCCGCCCTGCTGGTCGAGCAGTGCGAGCAGCACATGCGCGGGTTCGATTATTTGATGGTCACGACCCAGCGCGAGCGACTGCGCCTCGCCGAGGCCCTGCTTGAATCGTTCGGTAAGTCTTTCCTGTCGCATGGCTAGCGCCCCGCATGAGCCGATTGTCGATACCCGTTTAAATTAGGGCAGCGACGCGGCTTTCAAGGGCTTGCCCGCAGCGGCCGGCGACGTGGGCCGTGCGGGCGCAGCGGTCAGTGCAGTTGCGACTCGGCGATCATCACCAGACCGACACCGACGCCGATCCAGAGCAACTGGTAGGCACCGGCGCGCAGGTCGGTGCGCTTGTGCAGTCCCGGGATGAGGTCGGCCACCGCCACGTAAAGCAGGCTCGCGGCCGCCACCGCGAGCGCATAAGGCAGCAGCGCCATCGCATCGCGCAGTGCCCACCAGCCGACGAGACCGCCGAGTACCGCCGTGAGACTGGAGGCGACGTTCCAGGCCAGCGCCTTGGCACGGCTGAATCCGCCGTGCAGCAGCACGGCGAAGTTGCCGACTTCCTGCGGGATTTCGTGGGCCATGATCGCCAACGTGGTCACCACGCCGAGATGGAAGTCGGTGAGGAAGGCGGCCGCGATCAGCAGGCCGTCGATGAAGTTGTGCAGGCCGTCGCCCACCATCACCAGCCAGCCGGAGGCCTCGCGACGATGGTGCTCATGGGTATGCGCCGTTTCCACCGCCTCGGTGTGGCAGTGCCGCCAGAGCAGGAACTTCTCCAGTACGAAGAAGAGACCGATCCCCGCGAGCAGGGCGACGCCGATGCCGTGCACGCGCAGCGGACCGGCGGCCATCACCGCATGCGGGATGAGCGCGAGCAGCGCGGTCGCGAGCAAGGTGCCGGTGGCGAAGCTGACCGAGTGCGGCAACAGCCGATCGCGCTGCCGCTCGGGCAGCAGCAGGAAAGCGCCGGCGAGCAGCGCCGACAGCGCGCCACCGAGGGCGGTGAAGAGGAGGATGGCGGGCAGCAGGGGTTCGATGTGCATGAATGTTATATTCTAACACCAGAGCAGCGCTGCCATGCGTCCCGTGCGCTGGTCCCGTCGGTGCGAGAAGAAACGCACCGGATCCGCGGCCGTACACCATTCGCCGCCGCTGATCTGTCCGATGCCTAGCGCCGTCAGCCGTTGCCGTGCCAGCAACGGCAGGTCGCAGAGCCAGCGACCGCGCGGACTCGGCACGAAGGCGGCGGCCGCAGCGGCGCTGCCGGCGGCGTTGGTCGGCGCGGCGAGGAACGCCTCGCGAACCTCCTCGCCCACCTCGAAATGCGCCGGACCGATGCAGGGCCCAAGCCAGACGACCACCTCGGCGGGCGGCACGCGCATCGCCGCCAGCGTCGCCTCGAGCACCCCGGCCGCAAGCCCCCGCCAGCCGGCGTGCGCGGCACCGAGCACCTGACCATCGCGGCTCGCGAACAGCACCGGCAAACAGTCGGCCACCTGTATGGCGAGCACCACCCCCGCACGGCGTGTGACGGCGGCATCGGCCCGCGGCCGCTGGACCGCTGCGGGCAGCGCGTTGCCATCGATGACCCACACCTCGGTGCCGTGGACCTGATCGAGCCAGACCGGCTCGGCCGGCAAGGCGAGCGCATAGGCGAGGCGGCGGCGATTTTCGGCAACCGCCGCAGGATCATCGCCGACATGCACACCGACATTGAGGGTGTCCCAGGGCGCGGCGCTGCTGCCGCCGCTGCGCAGCGAGAAGGCGGCGCGTACGCCGGGCGGCGCCGCCCACTGCGGTGCAAGCAGCGGCACGCTCATCGGCCGCCCTCCGCCGCCTCGAGCGCGGCGAGCAGGGCTTTGAAGTCCTTTGGCAGCGGCGACTCGAACGCGAGTTCACGACCGCTCACCGGATGGCTCAAGGTCAGCCGCGCGGCGTGCAAGGCCTGCCGCTTGAAGCCGCCCAGTGCCGCAAGCAGCGCGGCACTCGCGGCCGCCGGCTGCCGTCGGCGCCCGCCATAAAGCGGATCGCCAACGATGGGGTGGCCGACGTGCGCGAGATGGACGCGGATCTGGTGGGTGCGGCCGGTCTCGAGTTGTACGCGGGCGAGCGTGTGGGCGCGGAAGCGACGCTCGACGCGGTAGTGGGTCACCGCCTCGCGTCCATCGCCGCGCACAGCCATGCGCGTGCGCTGCGTACGATGGCGGCCGATCGGCTCATCGACGGTGCCGCCGCCAGTCATCACGCCGTGGCAAAGCGCGAGGTACTCGCGGCCGACTTCGCGCGCGGCCAGCGCGCGCACCAGTACGGCGTGCGCGGCCGGCGTGCGCGCCACCACGAGCAGACCGGAAGTGTCCTTGTCGAGGCGGTGCACGATACCCGCCCGCGGCACCCGCGACAGCTGCGGGTCGAGCGCAAGCAGGCCGTTCTGCATGGTACCGCTCGCGACGCCGGCACCGGGGTGCACGACGAGCCCCGCCGGCTTGTCGATGATCAGGATCGCGGCGTCGCGATGCAGCACGCGAAACGGTACTGCCGCCGCCCCCGCCTGCACGCTCTCGTCGGCTGGAAACTCGGCCTCGACGCGCAGCCGCTGTCCCGGTTTGACCGTGTCGCTGCGCCCGGGCACGAGGCCATCGAGCTGCACCTGACCGGCATCGATCCAGCGCTGCAGCCGCGCGCGCGAGTACTGCGGCAGCAAGCGCGCGAGCATCGCATCGACCCGACCGGCAGCCACGCCCTCGGGTACGAGCAACTCGTGGATCTGGGTCGCGGCAGCCTTCTTGCGGGGCGGGTTCATGGGGTCGGCTATAATGCCCGTCCACGCCACCCCGAATCCAACGCCCTGGCCCGCTCGCGGGCCGGACCGACCGCCCGGAAACCCGCCACGATGACGCCGAAGTCGACCACGGCCCTCTTCTCCGCTGCCGCGCCGCGACGCTTTGCCGCGCTCGTCGGCCTGCTGCTCGCGCTCGCGCTGCTGCTCGGCGGTTGCGCCTCCAGCCGCGACGACATGGATCTCGCCCGCGGCGGCCCGGGTCTCGTCTACGAGCGGGCCCGCAAGTCGCTCGACAACCAGGACTACGAAAATGCCATCCGTCTCTACGAGGCGCTGGTGGCGCGCTATCCGTTCGGCGCCGAAGCCCGCCAGGCCCGGCTCGATCTCATCTACGCCTATTACAAAGGCCGCGAAAGCGAATCCGCGCTCGATCAGGCCGACACCTTCATCCGCGAGAACCCGACCCACCCGCGTATCGACTACGCCTGGTACGTGAAGGGCCTGGTCGACTTCGAGCGCTCGGCGAACTTCCTCGAGCGCTGGCTGAATGTCGACCTCGATGCACGCCCGCCGCAGACTGCGCGACGCGCCTTCAACTCCTTCCGCAAGGTCGTCGAGGAGTATCCGAAGAGCGAGTACGCACATGACGCGCGCCGGCGCATGATCCACCTGCGCAACCGCCTCGCCGACTACGAACTTTACGTCGCGCGTCATTACGTCGCGCGGGGCGCCTGGGTCGCCGCCGCCCGACGGGCCAAGGAAACGATCGAGCAGTACGACGGCGCACCTGCGGTGCGCGAGTCGCTGGAAGTGCTCATCCTCGCCTACGACCGCCTCGGCATGCAGGAACTCGCCGCGCAATCGCGCGAGATCTACGCCGCCAACTATGGCGGCATCGCCGAGAAGGTCGTGCCCACCCGCAAGCCGTGGTGGAAACTCTGGGGCTGAGCCCGGACGGCGGCTCGAGGGATCAGCGGCGATAGCCGCTGGTGATCGGATAACGCCAGTCGCGCCCAAAGGCGCGCCGGCTGACGCGGACACCGGGCGGCGCCTGCCGCCGCTTGTACTCGTTGCGCTGCACCATGCCGAGCACGCGCTCCACCGTGGCGCGATCGTAACCGCGCGCGACAATCTCCTCGACCGACAGGTCTTCCTCGATGAAGGCGGCGAGGATCGGATCCAGCACCTCATAGGGCGGCAGCGAGTCGACATCCTTCTGGTCGGCGCGCAGCTCGGCTGATGGCGGCCGTTCGATGACCCGGGCGGGGATGATTGCCGGCTCGCGAGCCGCGACCGCCGCTGCATTGCGCCAAGCTGCGAGTCGATAGACGAGCAGTTTGCTGCAATCTTTGATCGGCGCGAAGCCGCCCGCCATGTCGCCATAGAGTGTGGCGTAGCCCACCGCCATCTCGCTCTTGTTGCCGGTGGTGAGCAGCATGCGACCGGTCTTGTTGGAGATACCCATCAGCAGCTGCATGCGGCAACGCGACTGGATGTTTTCCTCGGTGGCATCGACCGCACGGCCGGCGAACTCGTCGGCGAGTGCCGTCAGCGTCGCGGCGAACATGTTCTCGATCGGAATCACCGAGTAGCGCACGCCGAGCCGCTGCGCCTGCGCGGCGGCATCGTCGAGGCTCATCTGCGCGGTGTAGCGCGACGGCATCATCACCGCCTGCACGCGCTCGGCACCCAGCGCATCGACCGCGATGGCGAGCGTGAGCGCGGAATCGATACCGCCCGAGAGTCCCAGTACCACGCCCGGAAAGCCGTGTTTCTCGACATAGTCGCGAACGCCGAGGACGAGCGCACGGTAGATCTCCTCGGTCTCCTCAAGCGGCGGCGTGAGCAGGCTACCCGTCAGCGACACCGCGCCGTCCGCGGTGCGCTGCAGGTCGACCTGCGCGAGGCACTCGGTGAACGCCGGCGCGCGCAGCAACACCTCGCCGCGCCGGTCGACGACGACGCTCTGGCCATCGAACACGAGCTCGTCCTGCCCGCCGACCAGATTGAGATAGATGATCGGCAGGTCGGTGGCGAGCGCCCGCTCACGCAGCAGCGCCTCGCGCCTCCCCTGTTTGCCCTGCTCGTAGGGCGACGCGTTGGTGACGATCAGCAGTTCGGCACCGGCGGCGCGTGCCGCCTGTGCCGGCGCCTGCTGCCAGATGTCCTCGCAGACGAGCAGGCCGAGCCGGAAACCCGCATGGCTGACGACCACCGGCGAGTCGCCTGGCGCAAAGTAGCGTCGCTCATCGAACACGCCGTAATTGGGCAGCGCAGATTTGCGATAGCGCGCACGCTCGACGCCATCGGCGATCAGCGCCACGCTGTTGTGGATGAGGCTGCCGCAATACTCGGGAAAGCCGAGCAGGATCGGCGGTTGCCCGGGCGCCGCCACGCATTGCGCGAATGCGGCGTCGATCTGCCGGCGGAAGCCGCGATGGAACAGCAGGTCTTCGGGCGGATAGCCGGCGAGCGTGAGCTCGGGGAAGACCACCAGCCCGGCGCCCGCCGCCTGGGCGGTGGCCGCGGTTTCGGCCACGCGCGCGAGATTGCCGGCGACGTCGCCGACGAGCAGGTCGATCTGCGCGAGCGCGATCCTGAGCATCGTGGCCCGCGGCGGCGCAGCGGCCCTCAGGCCTTGCGTCGCTTGCGCAGTTGCTCCTCGATCGCCGAGCCGAGTTCGGCCGGCGAACGCACGGTACGTACGCCCGCCGCCTCGAGTGCGCGGAACTTGTCGTCCGCCGTGCCCTTGCCGCCAGCGATCACCGCGCCTGCGTGGCCCATGCGCTTGCCCGGCGGCGCCGTGACACCGGCGATATAGGCAACCACCGGCTTGGTGACGTGCTCGCGGATGAACTCCGCGCCCGCCTCCTCGTCGCTGCCGCCGATCTCGCCGACCATCACGATGCCCTCGGTCTTCGGGTCGTCCTGGAAGAGCGCGAGCACGTCGATGAAATTCATGCCGCGCACCGGATCGCCACCGATGCCGACGCAGGTGCTCTGGCCAAGGCCGTTGTTGGTGGTCTGGAACACGGTTTCGTAGGTCAGCGTGCCCGAGCGCGAGACGATGCCGATACAGCCAGGCTTATGAATGAAGCCCG
>CAZIRD010000143.1:3402-6489 GCA_964541625.1 uncultured Acidibacter sp. | reverse complement strand
CCTCCACCCGTCAACCGGCGGGTGGAGGATTTTCCGCGTGAGCAGCGAGACAGCACAGACCGCAGTCCATTCACTGGTCGATCTCATCAAGAGCAGAAGCTCGACCAAGAAGTTCGCCGACACTTCGGTCGCCCGGGAAAGTCTTGAGGTTCTGCTGTCGGCGGCCGTGCGTGCACCGGATCACGGTCAACTTGCGCCGTGGCGCTTCACCATCCTCGTAGGGGCATCACGCGGCATCCTGGGCGATGCAATGGCCGCTGCGCTGCGCGAGAAGACGCCCGATGCCGATGCCGAGACGCTGCAGCGCGAGGCTTCCAAGGCCTGGCGGTCGCCGACGCTGATTGTCGTATCGGCTGTGGTTCAGGCGCATCCAAAGGTCCCTGAGATCGAGCAGCTCGTCGCCGTGGGCGCTGCGATCCAGAACCTCTGGCTCGCAGCGCACAGCCTTGGTCTCGGTGTTGCCTGGAAGACCGGTTCGCACGCCTATCACCCGAGCGTGAAGCGCGCGCTCGGCCTTGCTGCCGACGAGCAGATCATCGGCTTCGTACACGTGGGCGAGCCCGTCTCGCGTGCGCCGGTGCGCAGCGCGGAGATCGCGAGCCGAACGCGCTGGCTCTAGGCCGGCGCAGGTGATCCGACGTCAGTCGAGTGGCGTAGCGCTGACGATGATCCCGTTCTCGTCGGCGTAGAGCCACTCGCCAGGCTGGAAGCTGACACCGCCGAAGGTGACCACGACGTCCCGTTCGCCCGAGCCGGTCTTGTTCGGCTGCGTGGGGCAGATGCCGAGCGCACGCACGCCGATCGGCATTTGGCGCAGGAACTCGACGTCGCGGACGGCGCCGTTGACGATGATGCCGGCCCAGCCGTTGTCCTGCAGCAGCGCACCCAGCTTGTCGCCGAACAGCGCTCGTTCGAGCGAGGCGCCGCCGTCAACGACCACGACGCGACCTTCGCCTGGCGTGCCGAGGGTTTGTTTCAGCAACGCGTTGTCCTCGAAGCAGTGGATCGTGGTGATCGGACCGTGGAACGCCCGCACTTGTCCGAAGTCACGGAACAGCGGGCGCACGGTGCGCACCTTGCCGGGATGATCGTCAGAGAGGTCACAGATGCTGCGAATCATGGTTGCTGTACTGCGGTTGTGTTATCCATTCGGCTTGCGGATTATGCAGCAAGGTAACGGAGAACGTTGATGATACTGATCACGGGAGCCACGGGTCGCACGGGCAGCCATGCAGCGAGAGAACTCGCGGCGCGCGGCGTCGCCGTACGCGCATTGGTGCGCAACAAGGACAAGGCGGCTGCGCTTGCGGCGGCTGGCGTGGAACTGGTCATCGGCGATGCCGGAGACGTCGACAGCCTGCAGGCGGCGATGCGCGGCGTCAGCAAGATCGCCATCATCCTGCCGAACGGCGAGCGGCAACTCTCGTTCGAGAAGCAGTTGGCGGATGTGGCGGTGGATTGCGGTGTCACCCACATCCTGAAGATCTCCTCGATGGAGTCCCTGCCGAACGCGAAGATCGCGACCCATCGGATGCACTGGGACGCCGAGCAGCACATCCGCTCCAAGGGCGTGGCCTGGACCATGGTGCGCCCAAGTTTCTACATGCAGAACTTCTTTGCCAACGCCGCGACCATCAAGGCGCAGGGCAAGTTCTTTTACCCGTTCGGAGAACAAGGCGCGGCGGTGATGACCGACTCGCGCGACGCGGGTTATTTCGCTGCACATTGCCTCTCGACAACAGGCCACGAAAACCGCAGTTACGACATCACGAGTCCCGACAAGCTCACGTTTCACGAGGCTGCAGCGGTATTCAGCCGCGAACTTGGCCGCAAGATCGAGTATGTGCCGCAGGATCCAGCGGAATACAAAGCCTTCCTCGGACGCTTTCTCGCCAGCAAATGGCATCTCGATGCGGTTTGCGACATCTTCGCCGAGATCGCCGCCGGCTATGTCGTCGAGACCACCAACACATTCAAGGAAGTCACCGGTCGCGATCCCGCGACGTTCGCCGGGTTCATCCGCGACCACCGCGCGCTGTTTACGCCCTGAGCCGCCGATGTCGCCGGCACGACGGCTGGAGATGCACGACGAGGGCATGGGGCTGGTGCTTCGTGCAGCGCGTTTTGCGGCCTGGAAACATCGCGACCAGCGACGCAAGGGCAAGGGCAGGGAGCCCTACATCAACCATCCGCTCGATCTTGCCCACGTGCTCTGGTTCGAGGGCGGCGTGCAGGATCCGGTGGTGCTCGCGGCGGCACTGCTGCACGACACGATCGAGGACACGCAGACCACCGTGCAGGAACTGCAGGGTGAGTTCGGTGTGCAGGTGGCGCGGATCGTCATGGAGGTGACCGACGAGGCCAGCCTCAACTGGCGGGTTCGCAAGAAGCTGCAGGTGTCGCGGGCGAGGCTTGCTTCACCGGAAGCGCGGCAGGTGAAGCTGGCGGACAAGATCTGCAACCTGCGCAGCATGGTGGCCAGCCCGCCGAGCGGCTGGTCGGAGGACAGGCAGCGCGCCTATTTCGACTGGGCCAAGCAGGTCGTCGACCAGTTGCGCGGCAGCAATCCCGAGCTCGAGCAGCGCTTCGACCAGATCCACAAAAAAAGGCCGTGACGGATCCACGGCCTTTTTGATTGATCGCCGTCAGGCGGCGTAGCGCTTGGCCATCGCCTCGAGCGGCAGCACCTTGATCGACGAAGCCTTGCCGGCGCAGCCGAAGGCCTCGTAGCGCGCGATGCAGATCTCGCGCGCCGCGAGCATCGCTTCTTTCATGTACTTGCGCGGATCGAACTCGGCCGGATCCTTGTTGAAGTAGCGACGGATCGCGCCGGTCATGGCGAGACGAATGTCGGTGTCGATGTTGATCTTGCGCACGCCGTGCTTGATGCCTTCGAGGATTTCCTCGACGGGGACGCCATAGGTTTCACGCAGCTGGCCGCCGTTGTCGCGGATGATCTTCAACCACTCCTGCGGAACCGAGGACGAGCCGTGCATCACGAGATGGGTGTTCGGGATCTTGCTGTTAATCTCGCGGATGCGCTGGATTGCGAGAATGTCGCCGGTGGGCTTGCGGCTGAACTTGTAG
>CAZIRD010000143.1:0-3392 GCA_964541625.1 uncultured Acidibacter sp. | reverse complement strand
GGCTGGTGCCGATGGCGATGGCCAGCGCGTCGACGCCGGTCTTGGCGACGAAATCCGCGGCCTGATCAGGGTCAGTGAGCAGCTGGTCGTGCGACAGATGACCGTCGGCGCCGTGGCCGTCTTCCTCGCCGGCCTTGCCGGACTCGAGCGAACCGAGGCAGCCGAGTTCCCCCTCGACCGAGACGCCCACTGCGTGCGCGATGCGCGCGACATGCCTCGTCACCTCGACGTTGTAGTCGTAGGAGGCGGGTGTCTTGCCGTCTTCCTTCAGCGAGCCGTCCATCATCACGCTCGAGAAACCGGAGCGGATGGACTGCACGCAGACCGAGGGGCTCGCGCCGTGGTCCTGGTGCATGACGATCGGGATGTGCGGATAGCTCTCTATCGCGGCCTCGATGAGGTGCCGCAGGAACGGTTCGCCGGCGTACTTCCGGGCGCCGGCCGAGGCCTGCATGATCACCGGGCTGTCGGTCTTGTCCGCAGCCTGCATGATCGCCTGTACCTGCTCGAGGTTGTTGACGTTGAAGGCGGGCACGCCATAGCCGTGTTCGGCGGCGTGGTCGAGAAGCTGTCGCATCGAGATCAGAGCCATGTGGCAGTCCTCTTCGAATATTTGAGATCCGTGGCAGGGGTCATTCTAGCGAAACGGGTTGCGGCGGTCAGGCGTAGAGCGGCAGCCGCGCATCGGCGAAGAGCGCGTCGACCTCTTCCTGGCCGCCGGCACGCTCGGCCTTCTGCACACGCTGTCGATCAAGGTGCGGCGCGAGACCCTGGATGAAGTCGAGCGTGTAGCGCCGCAGGAAGCTGCCGCGCCGGAAGCCGACCCAGGTCAGGTGGCGCGGAAAGAGGTGCGAGGCATCGAAGGACACGAGGTCGGCATCGGCGACCGGATCAAGGGCCATGGCCGCCACGATGCCCACCCCTAGACCGAGCCTGACATAGGTCTTGATCACGTCGGCGTCGCGCGCTGTCAGGGCGATGTCCGGTTCCAGCCCTGCCGCGGCGAAGGCGTCGGGCAGCGAGGCCGGACCCGTCATGTTGAACACGTAGGTGACCAGTGGATGCGGGGCGAGCCTGGCGAGAGTCAGCGTTTTGCTGCGCGCGAGCACGTGCTCACGCGGCACCACCACTCGTCTGTGCCATTCGTAGCAGGGGAGCAGGATGCAGTGCGGGAAGCGCTCGCGTGCACCCGTGGCGATGGCCATGTCCACCTGGCCCGAGTTGAGCATGTCGGCGATCTGCTCGGAGGTGCCCTGCTGCAGATGCAGACGCACTTTCGGGTAGCGCCGACGGAATGCCTCGACGACCGGTGGCAGCACATAGCGTGCCTGGGTATGCGTGGTGGCGATCGCGATCGAGCCGCGCTCCGGGTCGCGTGCATCGAGCGACATGGCCTTGATGGCCTGCGCTTCCCGCAGCACGCGCTGCGCCCGCTCGAAGACCCGTTGTCCCTCGGAGGTCAGCCGGGTGAGTGCGCGGCCATCGCGGACGAACAGCTCGAGACCGAGTTCGTCTTCAAGGAGCTTGAGCTGGCGGCTCACACCCGGCTGCGAGATGTGCAGCTTCGCCGCCGCCGCCGAGATGCTGAAGCCAGCCTCGACGATGGCGACGAGATAGCGCAGTTGGGCGAGCTTCATCGGGCGATCTGCACGAGTCCGCGCCCGCCGCCGCTCAATCTTCGATCAGGAAACTGCGCAGCTGCTCGGAGCGACTCGGGTGACGCAGCTTGCGCAGCGCCTTGGCTTCGATCTGCCGGATCCGCTCGCGGGTGACGTCGAACTGCTTGCCGACCTCTTCGAGGGTGTGGTCGGTGTTCAGGTCGATGCCGAAGCGCATCCGCAGCACCTTGGCTTCGCGCGGCGTGAGCTGAGCGAGCACCGCGTGGGTCGTCTCGCGCAGCGACTCGGCGGTCGCCTGGTCGATCGGCGAGGCCACCGAGGTGTCCTCGATGAAGTCGCCAAGATGCGAGTCCTCGTCGTCGCCGATGGGCGTCTCCATGGAGATCGGCTCCTTGGCGATCTTCAGCACCTTGCGGACCTTGTCCTCGGGCATCTCCATGCGCACGGCGAGCTCTTCCGGCGTCGGCTCGCGGCCCATCTCCTGCAGCATCTGCCGCGAGATGCGGTTGAGCTTGTTGATGGTCTCGATCATGTGCACCGGGATGCGGATCGTGCGGGCCTGATCGGCGATGGAGCGAGTGATGGCCTGGCGGATCCACCAGGTCGCGTAGGTCGAGAACTTGTAGCCGCGGCGGTATTCGAACTTGTCGACCGCCTTCATCAGACCGATGTTGCCTTCCTGGATGAGGTCGAGGAACTGCAGGCCGCGGTTGGTGTACTTCTTGGCGATGGAGATCACGAGGCGCAGGTTTGCCTCGACCATCTCCTTCTTGGCGCGCCGCGCCTTGGCTTCGCCGATCGACACTTCGCGGTTGATGTCCTTGATATCCGCGATCGACAGATGGTGGATCTTCTCGATCTCGCCGAGAAGGATCTGCTTCTTGCGGATGTCTTCGGCGAAGCGGCCAAGAGGCACCGACCACTTCTTGCCGGCCTTGACGTGCTTCGCGACCCAGCGGTCGTTGGTCTCGTTGCGCGGGAAGGAGGTGATGAATTCCTTGCGCGGCATGCCGGCGTCGCGTACTGCGATCACCATGATGTCGCGCTCGAGCTGGCGGATTTCATTGACCTGCGCGCGCAGGTTGTCGATGAGCGCATCGAACATTTTCGGCGAGAGCTTCAGTTCCATGAATTCGCCGGAGAGCTTGCTGCGCATCTTCTGCGTCTTCGGGTCTTCCATGCCCGTCTTGGCGATGGCGCTGATCAGCTGCGCGTGCAGCTTCTGCAGCGAGGCGAAGCGCTCGGCGGTCTCGACCGGATCCGGCCCGGTGTCGACGGCTTCTTCGCTGTCATCACCGTCCTCGGCTTCTTCTTCCTCCTCGTTCGGCGCGGAGGCTTCGACCTTGGTCGGGTTCTGCGGCTGCGCGATCACGTCCGGCGCGTTCGGGTCGATGAAGCCGACGATGATGTCCGCGAGCCTGCCGCTGCCGGCCTTGACGTTCTCGTAGGCGCGGAAGATGAAGTCGTAGCTCGGCGGGTAGAGCGAAATCTGCCTGCGCACCGAGTCGAGACCTTCCTCGATGCGCTTGGCGATGCTGATTTCGCCCTCGCGGGTGAGCAGTTCGACCGTGCCCATCTCGCGCATGTACATGCGCACCGGATCGGTGGTGCGGCCGAGCTCGGCGTCGAGCGAGGCCAGCGCCGCGGCGGCCTCTTCGATCGCCTCTTCGTCGGAGGGCGCAGTGGTCTCGGGGGCGAGCAGGGACTCGCTTTCCGGCGCCTTTTCGTACACCGGAATGCCCATGTCGTTGATCGTGTTGACGATCTCTTCGA
>CAZIRD010000142.1:0-6498 GCA_964541625.1 uncultured Acidibacter sp. | reverse complement strand
CCCGGCAGGTCAACCTGCGCGAAGTGGGCGCGGCCGGCCAGGCCAAGCTGCGCGCAGCGCGGGTCACCGTAGTCGGCGCGGGTGGCCTCGGTGTGCCGGTGCTGCAATTGCTGGCCGGCGCCGGTGTCGGCCAACTGCGCATCATCGATGGCGATCGGCTGGAACCGTCCAACCTTCACCGCCAGACCTGGTACGCACTCGCCGATTGCGGCGAACCCAAAGCCGCGCTTGCCGCCGCGCGGGTGCGGGCCCTGAACCCGGAGGTCGAGGTTGACGCGCAGGCCTGTCGTCTCGAGGCGAGCAACGGCGCCAGTTTGCTGGCCGGCAGCGACCTGATCATCGACTGCAGCGACAACTTCGCCACCAAGTTCCTACTCAACGATTTCGCCCAGTCGCTGCGGGTGCCGACGATCTTCGCCAGCGTCCATCAATACGAGGGTCAACTGCAGGTCGTCGATCCACGCCGTGGCGGCACTTGCCTGCGTTGCCTCTGGCCGGAAGCGACCCGCGACGGCGTGGTCGCCAACTGCGCCGAGGCCGGCGTGCTCGGCCCGGTTCCGGGCGTGCTCGGCAGCCTGCAGGCACTGGAGGCACTGAAACTGCTGCTAGCCCTGCCCGGCCGACTGGGCGACGAGGTGCTCACCGTCGATCTGCTCGGCCTCGCCGTCAGCCGTCTGCGCGCGCGACGGCGGGCAGCCTGCGTGGACGACTGTCCGCCCTCGCAAGCCGGCCTGCAGCAGGCCTGCGAACGTGCTGCCCTCGGCGCCTCCATGGAGCAGGCCGAACCCGCGCAGCTTTCTTTTGCCGACCTCGCGGTGGCTCGCGCCTCGGGCTACGCGCTGATCGACATCCGCGATGCACGCGAGATCGCCGCAGCGCCGCTGCCCGAACCGGCGCTCGCCATCCCGATGAGCGAACTGCTGGAAGGACGCAATCTGCCGGGCGACGGTCGCTATCTTCTCGTCTGCGCACGCGGTACCCGCAGCCTGAACACCACGCTGGCGCTGCGCGAGCGCGGCATTCATGGGGTGTTTTCTTTGGTCGGTGGCGCTCAGGGCCTGATCTGACCGGTGCCGCGCACCACGTACTTGTAGCTCGTCAGTTGCTCGAGGCCGACCGGCCCGCGCGCGTGGAAGCGGTCGGTGGAAATGCCGATCTCCGCACCCATGCCGAACTCGCCGCCATCCGCAAACTGCGTCGAGGCGTTGTGCAACACGATCGCGCTGTCGACACCCGCGAGGAATCGGCCGGCGGTGTCGGCATTGGCGGTGATGATCGACTCGGTGTGCGAGGACCCGTAACGCGCAATGTGCGCCATCGCCGCCTCGACGCCATCGACCACGCGCACGGCGATGATCGGCGCCAGATATTCGGTGCGCCAGTCGTCCTCATCGGCCGCCTTCACGCGCGGATCGAGCGCCTGCGTCGGCGCATCGCCACGTACCTCGCAACCCGCCTCCAGCAGCGCGCGCAGCAAGGTTGGCAGATAGTCGGCGGGCGCGGCGCGGTCGACGAGTAACGTCTCGGCGGCGCCGCACACGCCGGTGCGCCGCAGCTTGGCATTGAGGGTGATGGCGATGGCCATGGCGAGATCGGCATCGCGATCGACATAGAGGTGGCAGTTGCCATCGAGATGGCCGATGACCGGTACCCGCGCCTCGCGACGCACCCGCTCGACCAGCCCTTTGCCGCCGCGCGGCACGACGACGTCGATGCCGCCGTCGAGCCCGGCCAACATCAGGCCCACGGCGTCGCGATCAGCGGTGGGCACGAGCTGCACGCAACCTTCGGGCAAGCCGGCCGCACGCAGGCCGGCGAGCAGGCTGGCGTGGATCGCACTGCTGGAGTGCAGGCTCTCCGAGCCGCCGCGCAGGATCACCGCGTTGCCCGACTTCAGGCAGAGCGCACCGGCATCGGCGGTCACGTTCGGTCGGCTCTCGTAGATGATGCCGATGACGCCGAGCGGCACCGCGACACGCGCAATGCGCAGCCCGTTGGGGCGCGTCCACTCGGCCAGCGTACGACCGACCGGATCGGCAAGCTCGGCGATATCCTCGAGGCCACGCGCCATCGCTTCGACCCGGGTCTCGTCGAGACGCAGGCGATCGAGCATCGCCGCCGCCAGTCCTCGCGCCTCGGCGGCCCGCAGGTCGGTGGCGTTGGCTGCCAGCAGCGCCGCGACCGACTGCCGCAGCGCCGCGGCCGCAGCGCGCAACGCCGCGTCCTTGCGGGCCCGCGGCGCACGCGCGAGCAGCGGCTGGGCCGCGCGGGCCGCGCGCCCCATATCGGCCATCAGCGCCGCCACGGATGTCATTGCATCACCAGATCGTCGCGGTGCACGAGTTCGTCGCGCCCGGCGAAACCGAGTACCGCAGCGATCTCACCGCTGCGCCGGCCGCGGATCAGCGTTGCCTCGGCATCCGAGTAGGCGACGATGCCGCGGGCGATCTCCCGCCCGGCTGCAGTGAGTACGCTCACCGTGTCCCCGCGATCGAAGCGACCGTGGATCGCCGTGACGCCGGCGGGCAGCAGGCTTTTGCCGGCGCGCAGGGCGCGCTCGGCGCCCGCGTCGATGACCAGTTGCCCGGCGGGCCGTAGCGTACCGGCGATCCATTGCTTGCGCGCTGCCACCGGCGAGGAACTCGGCTTGAACCAGGTGCAGCGCGCACCCTGCTCGATACGGCGCACCGGATGTCGCGGCGAGCCGGCAGCGATGCAGAAGTGGGACCCTGCGGCGACCGCGATCTTCGCCGCCATGATCTTGGTGGCCATGCCGCCGCGGCCGACATCGGAGGCGGACTCGCCACCCATCGCTTCGATCTGCGGCGTGATCTCGCGCACCAGCGGGATGAACTCGGCCTGCGGATCGCGGTGCGGATCGGCGGTGTACAGGCCGTCGATGTCGGAGAGCAGCAGCACACAGTCGGCGCTGACCATCTGCGCGACGCGGGCCGCGAGCCGATCGTTGTCGCCGTAGCGGATCTCGGCAGTCGCCACGGTATCGTTTTCGTTGATCACCGGTACCGCACCGCGCTCGAGCAGCGCATTGAGCGTGGCGCGGGCATTGAGGTAGCGGACGCGCTGCTCGCTGTCCTCAAGGGTGAGCAGCACCTGCGCGACCTGCAGGTCCCATTGCTCGAGCAGTTCCTTGTAGGCGTGCGCAAGGCGGATCTGGCCGACGGCCGCCGCGGCCTGACTCTCCTCGAGGCGCAGCGGCCCTTTCGGCAGACCGAGATGCCGACGGCCGAGGGCGATCGCCCCCGAGGACACCAGCACCACCTCTTTGTCCTGGCTGCGCAGCCTGACGACGTCCTCGATCAGGGTCTCAAGCCAGGCTCGATTGAGCCGGCCGGTCGCAGCGTCGACGAGCAGCGCCGAACCCACCTTGACCACGACGCGGCGGGCACGGGCAAGTGGCGATGAGGATTGGGCGGACTGTGCGCGGGCGGGCATCTTCGGCGTCTCGGTCGGGCTTGCCGGACGCGTGGCACTATAGTCGAGAGTCGCAGTAAAATCCCGCACCGGAGATCCTAATCCTCCTTTGTTGAGGTGACGCCGTGAGCAGAGACAACGAGCCCGTCAAGGGCCAGTGGTACGAAAACGCCGAGGACGACGAGACCTTCCGTGTGCTCTCGGTCGACGAAGACAGCGAACTGGTCGAAATCGAATATCTCGACGGCGACATTGAAGAACTCGATCTCGAGGAATGGCGCGAACTCGATCTCGAACTCATCGAGGAGCCTGAAGGCTGGTCCGACGAGGACGAAGATGAGGATTGGGACGAGGAAGACGAAGAAGAGGAAGAAGACGACGACGAGGACGACGACTGGGACGAGGAAGACGAAGACCTCGACGACGATGACGACGGCCGCGAACGCTGATCGTCGTCGCGGCACCCGTACGTGAGCGATACCGACAGCTGGTACCACGAGAAGGAATCCGCGTGGCTGTACGGCCGGGTTGCGGCGCTCGAGCCTGATCCGGCCAAGAGCCGCATGTTCCGCCAGCTCGGCGAGGCTGCCGAAGAGCAGGCGCTGAAGTGGCAGGCGCTCGCACCCACGCGCAGTTACGCGTTCACGCCTTCGCTGCGCGCCCGCATCGTGGCCGCGCTGGTCAGGCGCTTTGGACCGCGGGCCACGCGCCACGTGCTCGCCGCCATGAAACTGCGCGGCGTGTCGGTCTACTCCGGCAGCACCGCTGCCGGGCATGCCATGCCCACCACCCTCGCGCAGGTGGGCCAGCGGCACCGCGGGGTATCCGGCGGCAACCTGCGGGCAACCGTGTTCGGCATCAACGATGGTCTCGTTTCCAATGCAGCACTGGTGATGGGTGTGGCCGGCGCCGGCAGTTCGCCGAGCACCGTGCTCGTCACCGGCGTCGCGGGTCTGCTGGCCGGCGCGCTCTCCATGGCAGCCGGCGAATATGTCTCGGTCCGTTCACAACGCGACATGTACGAGTACCAGATCGCGCTCGAGAAGGAAGAACTCGACGAGTACCCGGAGGAAGAGGCCGAGGAACTTGCGCTGATCTACGCGGCGCGCGGCATGGACATCGAGCAGGCGCGGCAGATGACCCGCGCCCTCGTCACCCGGCCCGAACAAGCCCTCGACGTCCTCGCCCGCGAGGAACTTGGTCTCAACCCGGATGACCTCGGCTCGCCCTGGGGCGCCGCGATCTCCTCGTTCATCGCGTTTTCGGTCGGCGCGATCCTGCCGCTGCTGCCCTACCTGCTGGGGCCGACCCTCGGGCTCGCGGCGGGCGGCGCCATCGGCTGGACGGTGGCGATCACCGTACTCGCGCTCGCCGGCATCGGCATGGCCATCAGTCTGTTCACCGGCCGCGACGCCTGGCGCGGCGCGCTGCGCATGGTACTGATCGGCGGCGGCGCCGGCGTGATCGCCTGGCTGGTCGGACGCCTGCTCGGCGTCGCCCTCGGCTGAGGCGTAACAACCGCGCTGCGGGCTGCCGCCGGCCCCGGGCCGGTGTGCGAGCCACCCCGTGATATTTTTTTGTCGAGTTCCGTGCGGAGATTGGGCATGAATCTTTCGGTCCTGCTGTGGGGTATCCCGCAAGCCATGCGCGCCATGGCCAAGCTCTATCCGGCGTATGCGGCGCGCCTCGCCGAACGCAACCTCATCGCGCAGTTCCGTCTGCGCGACGTACCCGAGGGCCGCTGGATCGAGCTGCGCGACGGCAAGGTAAAGAGCGGCGCCGGGCTGCATGCCAAACCGGACCTCACGATCCACTTCAAGAACCGCGAAATCGCCGAGAGCTTTCTCACCCCGCCGTTCGACATGCTCGAACGCATCGATGCCGCGAAGAACTTCAAGATCGGGCTGGACGGTCCGGACGACCTCGCCGTGTGGTTCATGCAGACGCTCACGCGGCTCGAGACGGTGACCTGGAAAGCCGGCACCGACATGGGCGATGGCGTCACCCGCTACACCAATGGCACCAACAGCGGCCCGATCTTCGTCTACGTCAAGGACGGCAAGATCCTGCGCACCACGCCGATCGACTTCGACGACAGCGATGCCGCGCCCTGGTCGATCACCGCGCGCGGACAGCGCTTCACGCCGAGTCGCCGTACCACCGTCGCCACCCACGGGCTGTGCCTCAAGTCGATGGTCTACTCGGACAAGCGCATCCTGCATCCGATGAAGCGCGTGGATTTCGATCCCGATGGTGAGCGCAACATCCAGAACCGCGGCAAGTCGAAGTTCGTGCGCATCAGCTGGGACGAGGCGCTCGACATCGTCAGCAAGGAAATCAAGCGTGCCAAGGCGGTGGGCCCGGGCGCCATCTGCGTTGCCAACGGCTCGCACCACCAGTGGGGCAACCTCGGGCACTACATGAGTGCCTTCAACCGCTTCTGGAACCTGATCGGCGTCACCAAGCTGGTGCACACGCCCGACAGCTGGGAAGGCTGGTTCTGGGGCGCCATGCACCACTGGGGCAACAGCCTGCGGCTGGGTTGCCCGGAGTTCTACGGCACCGTCGAGGACTGCCTGAAGGAGGCCGAGCTGATCGTTTTCTGGTCCAGCGACCCGGATGCGACCTACGGCTTCGATGGCACCGAGCGGCGCGAGTGGGCGAAGCAGCTCGGCATCAAGATGGTGCACATCGACCCCTATCTCAACCACACCGCCGCGCACCTCGGCGGCAAGTGGATCTCGCCCAAGCCCGGCACCGACGCCGCGCTCGCGCAGGCGATCTGCCACGTGTGGCTCACGGAGGGGCTGTACGACAAGCGTTTTGTCGCCGAGCGCACCACCGGGTTCGACGAGTGGCGGGCCCATATCCTTGGCGAAGCGGACGGCGTCGCGAAGTCGCCCGAGTGGCAGGAACAGGAGACGGGCGTTCCGGCCCGGGACGTGCGCGCGCTCGCCCGCGAGTGGGGTTCAAAGAAAACCTATCTCGGCGCGGGTGGCTGGGGCGTCGGCCTCGGCGGCGCCGGCCGCAGCCCGATGGGCGCGCAATGGGCGCGCATGATGACCA
>CAZIRD010000141.1:0-6500 GCA_964541625.1 uncultured Acidibacter sp. | reverse complement strand
CGGTAGCTTCGCCAGGACTTGGACCGATAACGCGGCATGCGCTCGCGACCCCGGAAATCTGCCGAAAAATGGCCCGCGTATGATAGCCGGAAACACCGTCTGCCGGCAGGCGAAGAGGACCATCCGGGCGTGCAGATTGCCGAGTCGATTCCCGCTGAAATGCAGCGCCTGCTCGAGGTCGCGCGGACCGCGCTCGTCGAGTTCGGCAGCAGCCTGCGATCGCTCGTCGAAGCGGAGCCCGCTGCGCGCCTGGTCGGCGCGCTGACCGAGGAACCCACGCTCGCGGTTGGCGTGTTGCTGCTCGAATCCGGTAACGGACAACTGCCGGCACAGCCACCGCCCGGACTCGATCCGGCGAGTTTCGAAGCCGCGCGGGAACTCGCCCGTCTGGGTGAGTTCGGCAGCCCTCTCGGCTGGGCTGACGACGCGCGACTCGACGGACCGCAGGCCGAAGTGCTGCGCAAGATGCTGCTTGCGCTCGTGGCCGATCCACGTCTTGTGGTCGCCCGCCTCGGCATACAACTCGCGCGCCTGCGGGCGGCGAAGTCGCTGCCGGAAGCCCAGCAGCGCCGGCTGGCCGCCGAAGCGCGCGCCGTATTTGCCCCGCTCGCCAATCGCCTCGGGGTCTGGCAGGTGAAATGGGAACTCGAGGATCTCGCGTTCCGCTACCTGGAGCCACTCGACTACAAATCAATCGCTACCGCGCTCGCCGAGCGCCGGACCGATCGTGAGCAGTACATCGCCGCGTTGTGTAGCCGTATCGACGACCTGCTGCGCAGCGCGGGGATCGCCGCCGAGGTGTACGGTCGACCAAAACACATCTACAGCATCCATCGAAAGATGCAGCAGAAGCACCTGTCGTTCACGCAGCTCCATGATGTCCGCGCGGTGCGCATCATCTGCGGCTCGATCGCGGACTGCTACGCCGCACTCGGCGTGGTGCACGGCCACTGGACCAACCTTCCTGGCGAGTTCGACGACTACATCGCCACGCCCAAGGCGAACCTCTACCGCTCCATCCATACTGCCGTGGTCGGACCCGGCGACAAGACGGTGGAGATCCAGATCCGCACCCGCGAGATGCACGAGCATGCCGAGCTCGGCGTCGCCGCCCACTGGCGATACAAGGAGGGCGGCGGTCGTGATGCCGGTTACGAGCGCAAGATCGAACGTCTGCGGCAACTTCTGGGACCGGGCACGGCCGATGCGGAGGGCACATCGCGCGACGCCACCGACTTCATCGACCGGGTTCGGGCCGAACTCTTCGAGGATCGCGTCTACGCGCTGACACCACGCGGCGAGGTCATCGACCTGCCGAAAGGTGCAACGCCCCTCGACTTCGCCTACCAGGTCCACACCGGACTCGGGCATCGCTGCCGCGGCGCGAAGGTCAACGGTCGCATCGCCCCACTTACCCAGCCCCTCGCCAATGGCGAAGTCGTCGAAATCATCGCCGGCAAACAGGAGTCCCCCAGCCGAGACTGGCTGATCCTTGACGGCTTCCTCGCCTCGCCACGCAGTCGCGCCAAGTTGCGCAGTTGGTTCCGCCGCATCGACGCCACCGAGAACGAGGCCGCCGGACGCCAGATTCTAGAGCGCGAACTTGCGCGGCTCGGTGTCAGTCTCGAGCAGACGCCCGCGCTGGCGAGCGAGCTCAAGGCCGGGGATACGACCCAGCTTTACCGTTGGCTCGGCGAAGGTGAACTCTCGGTGACGCAGCTGCAGCAGGCCGTCGCGCGTCTGGGTGCAACGACATCGAGTTCATCGATTGCGGATACGACAGAGAGCACGCCGCGCCGCACTCGTGCCTTGGGTCGCACGACGGCTTACCCCACTTCATCCACCGCGGCGCGGCGTCTGAGCATCGAGGGGGTCCGGGATCTGCCGATGAACTTGGCCAAGTGCTGCGCGCCGCTCGCGCCGGAGGCCGTATCGGGCTACGTGACGCCGGGCCGCGGCGTCACCGTGCACGCCGCGCGCTGCGGCAACCTGCGGCGCATGCGCAGCGAGCATCCCGAGCGCTGCCTGCAAGCGGACTGGATGGACTGACTGCAGACGGCCGCCGCGTCAGCGGTTCGGCATGTCGATCGCGCGCTTGTCGGCCGCGAGCGCCGCTTCGTGCAGAGCCTCCGACAGCGTCGGATGCGCGTGGATCGTGCGCTGCAGATCCTCGGTGCTGGCCGAATACTCCATGGCAAGCACGGCCTCGGCGATCAGCTCGCCGGCCATCGGTCCGATGATGTGCACCCCGAGGATCTGGTCGTCGTCACGGGCCGCGATCAGTTTCGCGAAACCCTGTCCCGACTCCATCGCCCGCGCCCGACCGCTGGCAAGAAACGGGAAACTGCCGACCTTGTAGGCGCGCCCGCTGGCCTTGACCTGCTCTTCGGTCTCGCCGACCCAGGCGATCTCGGGCGCGGTGTAGATCACCGAGGGGATGGTCGAATAGTTGACGTGCGCATAGCGACCGGCGATGCGATCGGCGACCGCGACGCCCTCCTCCTTGCCCTTGTGCGCGAGCATCGGGCCACGCACGCAATCCCCCACCGCCCAGACATCCGCAGCCGCCGTCTGGCAGTGATCATCGACCTTGATGAATCCGCGCTCGTCGAGCTCGACACCGGTTCCCTCGCCGAGCAACTGTGTCGTGTAGGGCCGTCGACCGATGCAGACGATCAGTCGATCGACCGTCAGCGACTGCGTCGCGCCGTTCCCGTCGCTGTAGGCCACCTCGACTGCGTCGCCCTTGACCGCGGCGGCGGTGACCTTGGCACCGAGACGCACGTCGAGACCCTGTTTCTTGAAATGCTTCAGCGCCTCCTTGGCAAGCTGCTGGTCCGCCATCGGCAGGAAGTTAGGCATCGCCTCCAGCACCACGACTTCGGCACCCAGCCGCCGCCAGACGCTGCCGAGTTCGAGGCCGATCACGCCCGCGCCGATGACGCCAAGACGCTTCGGCACGCTGTCGAACTCGAGTGCGCCCCAACTATCGACGATGTGTTTGCCGTCGAAGGGCGCACTCTTCAGCGCCATGGGCTGCGAGCCGCTCGCCAGCACCACGTGACGCGCCGCAAGCACTGAGACACTGCCGTCGTGCGCGGTGAATTCGACCTTGCGGTCGGCGAGCAGCTTGCCGTGCCCCTGCAGGGCCGTGACGCCCGCGGCCTTCAGCAACTGCACAATGCCGCCCGTCATGGTCTTGACGATGTTGGTCTTGCGCTTCTGCATGGCGGCAATGTCGATGGCCACGGCGCCGGTGCGGATGCCGTGCGCGGCGAACTCAGCCTGCGCGCGATGGAAGAGCTCGGAAGACTCGAGCAGCGCCTTCGAGGGAATGCAGCCGGCGTTGAGGCAGGTACCGCCGAAGGCGGTGCTGCCGTCGTAGTTCTTCCACTCGTCGATGCAGGCCACCTTCAGCCCGTTCTGCCCGGCGCGGATCGCAGCCGGATAACCGGCGGGACCACCGCCGATGACGATCACATCGTAATCACTCATGAATGCACTCCAGTGCCGCGGACGGTCGCGATCAAAGTCCGAGCAGGATGCGGCCCGGGTCCTCGAGGCAATCCTTGATGGCCACGAGGAACTGCACGGCCTCGCGACCGTCGATGATGCGGTGGTCGTAACTAACCGCGAGGTACATCATCGGCCGAACCACCACCTGACCGTTCACCGCCATCGGCCGATCCTGGATCTTGTGCATGCCGAGGATTGCGCTCTGCGGCGCATTGACGATCGGTGTCGAGAGCAGCGAACCGAACACCCCGCCATTGGTGATGGTGAACGTGCCGCCCTGCAGATCTTCGAGTGCGAGGCCGCCGACGCGGGCACGGTTGCCGTAGTCGACGATCTGCTTCTCGATCTCGGCGAAGCCAAGATTCTCTGCGTTGCGGAGCACCGGAACCACGAGTCCGCGGTCGGTCGAGACGGCGACGCCGATGTCGTAGTACTCGTGATAGATGATGTCGCTGCCGTCGACCGCGGCATTCATCACCGGGAACTTGCGCAGGGCTTCGATGCTCGCCTTGACGAAGAACGACATGAAGCCGAGCTTCACGCCGTGCTGCTTCTCGAAGCGATCCTTGTGGCGGGCGCGCAATTCATTGACCGCGGTCAGATCCACCTCGTTGAACGTGGTGAGCAGCGCGGCGTTGTGCTGCGCCTGCAGCAAGCGCTCGGCGATGCGCTGACGCAGACGCGTCATCGGCACGCGCTGCTCGGCGCGCGGACCTGCGGGACCGGCAAGCCTGCCGGGCGCCGCAGCCGCCTTGGCGGGTGCGGCGACGGGCGCTGCAGCCACCGGCGCCGCCTGTTTCGCGGCCTGCGCGAGCACATCGCCCTTGGTGACCACCCCATCGCGACCCGAGCCGCTCACGCTGGCCGGATCGACGCCGGTTTCCTCCGCCGCCCGCCGCGCGGCGGGACCCAGCTTGGCAACCGTTGCCGGCTTGCCGGCAGGCGCGGCAGCGGCCGCCGGGGCAGAAGCCGCGGTCGATGCAGCACCGGTCTTGACCGTCGCGGCCGCACCGGGCTCGAAGATGGCGAGCAGGTCGCCGCTCTTGACCGTCGCGCCCTGCTGCACCTTGAATTCTTTGATTACGCCCGCCGCCGGCGCCGGCACTTCGAGCACGACCTTGTCGGTCTCGAGATCAGCCAGGTTTTCGTCGCGTGAAACGGTCTCGCCGGGTTGCTTGCGCCAGGCCACCAGCGTGGCGTCAGCGACGGATTCGGGAAGTTGGGGAACGCGGATTTCCATGCTCATGGTCGAAAGGTTTCCTGCTCAACGCTTGCGACGGCCGCCGACGACCGAACGCGTGGGTTCCGACGGCTCCTCGGAGAGCCGTTTGGTGATGCGGGTGTCGTCTTCGCGGGCCACGGAACTGAGCGCGGCGCGCACGAGGCTCGCCTGCTCGGTATCGTGGATCTTGCCGATGCCGGTCGCCGGCGCCGCTGCCGGCGCGCGCCCCGCATAAAGCAGCGCGCGCTTGCCGCCGAGCGGCCGCTCCAGGCGATGCCTCACCTGATACCAGGCACCCTGGTTCTGAGGCTCTTCCTGACACCAGACGATCTCGCGCGCCTGCGGGTAACGCTCGAGGATCGCCGCGTATTCATCGGCGGGGAACGGATAGAGCTGCTCGAGCCGTACCAGCGCGACATCGTTCACGCCGGCGGCGCGCCGCGCCTTGAGCAGATCGAAGTACACCTTGCCGCTCGAGAAAACGACCCGGCGTACCTGGTCGCGCTCGATCTCGTCGACTTCGTCGATGATGTTCTGAAACAAACCTTTTTCGAGATCGGCCAGCGAGGACACCGACATCTCGTGGCGCAACAGGCTCTTCGGCGTCATCACCACCAGCGGCTTGCGGAACTCGCGCAGCATCTGCCGCCGCAGCATGTGGAACATCTGCGCCGGAGTCGAGGGTACGCATACCGACATGTTGGCTTCGGCGCAGAGCTGCAGGAAACGCTCGAGACGGGCGGATGAGTGCTCCGGCCCCTGACCCTCGTAGCCATGCGGCAGGAAGAGCGCGAGGCCGCAGTAACGGCCCCACTTCGACTCGCCCGAACTGATGAACTGATCGATGATGACCTGCGCACCGTTGGCGAAGTCGCCGAACTGCGCCTCCCAGATCACCAGCACGCTCGGATCGGTCTGCGAATAGCCGTACTCGAAGGCCAGCACCGCCTCTTCGGAGAGCACGGAGTCGATCACCGTGAAGCGCGGCTGACGCTCGGCGATGTGCTCGAGTGGCACATGGGTCGCGCCGGTCTGCTGATCATGCAGCACGGCGTGACGGTGGAAGAACGTGCCGCGGCCCGAGTCCTGGCCCGAGATGCGCACGCCATAGCCGTCCTCCAGCAGCGAGGCGTAGGCGAGCGACTCGGCGCAGCCCCAGTCGAGCGGCAACTCGCCGGCGATCATCTTTGACCGGTTGGCGATCACCTGCTGCACACGCGGGTGCAGGACGTGCCCGTCTGGCACCGCGACGAGACGCGCGCCAAGCGCGCGCAGCCGCCGCCCTTCGACGCCCGAGCGAACCGGCGCAGTCCAGTCGATGTTGCGCATGTAGGCGCTCCAGTCGACGGTGTACTTGTTGCCGATCATGCCGAGCGAGGCCTTGGCCTGCGGCCGGCCCTCATCGAGACCCGCGCGGTACTGCTCAACGAAACCATCCGCCTCGAACGAGGTGAGCACGCCGTCGGCGACCAGTCGGTCGGCGTAGAGCTTGCGCGTGGTCGGATGCTTGCGGATCGCCTGGTACATCACCGGCTGCGTCGCCGCCGGTTCGTCGGCCTCGTTGTGACCGAGACGGCGATAGCAGACAAGGTCGATGACCACGTCCTTGTGGAAGCGCTGACGGTACTGCATGGCGAGGCGGGCCACGAACACGACCGCTTCGGGATCATCACCGTTGACGTGGAAGATCGGCGCCTCGAGCATCTTGGCGACGTCCGAGCAGTACATCGTCGAGCGCATGTCCTGCGGGTTCGAGGTGGTG
>CAZIRD010000140.1:0-6648 GCA_964541625.1 uncultured Acidibacter sp. | reverse complement strand
ACATCGGGCCATTCTAGAAGGGTTCGAATGCAAAAATTCGGTTACATCGACACATTGCGCGGCCAGGTCCATTACCGCGAGGCAGGTCGCGGCACGCCATTCGTGTTGCTGCACTGGGCGCCCGGATCCTCCGCACAATACTCGGCCACGATCGAGGCGCTCGCCGCCGCAGGTGTTCGCGGCCTCGCGCCCGATCTGCCGGGGTTCGGCCACTCGTTCCGCTGCACGCAGCAGTGGTACATCGGTGACTACGCCGACAGCGTGCTGGAGTGTCTCGACCTGCTGCGGATCGAGCGCTGTGTGCTCGTCGGCGGGCATCTGGCGGCAGAGATCGCCATCGAGGCTGCGTTGCGTGCGCCGCGGCGGTTCATCTACGTGGGGCTCGACGGTACGCCCACCTGGGATGCCGAGCTGCGGCGCAGCATCCTCGAGAAAGTCATGCCGGCGCCGTTCCAGCCGACCGAAGATGGTGCGCACATGCTCTCGCTGTGGCGGCACATCATGCATGAGGTACGTGTCTGGCGGCCGCATGCGCCCTTCGATGCGGGCCTCGCGAAATTCGCCATGAATTTGCTGCAGGCCCGCATGATGGCGGCGTTCGACATGCGTCCGGCAAAAGCGCTTCTGGAGTATGACGCGGTGGCTGCGCTGCGGCGGCTTGAAGTGCCGGTGCTCGCGATCACCGCTGACGATGATCCGTTGCGCAACTGCCATGAGACAGTGCTCGCCAATGCTGCGGGAGCGGCAGGTCACGTGTTCGTCGGCGACCACCCAGTGCATACGCGCGCGCGTGGTGGCGATTACGCCGCGCCGCTGCTCGCGCACTATCGCAAGCTCATCTCCGGAGTCGTCGCATGAGTCGAGTCACCGCATGAGTCCCGTCACCCCGCTGCACATCGAGACCTACCGCCGCCTCGGCGCCGTGCGCGTCGAAGGCGTGTTCGACGCCGATTTCGTCGCCACGCTGACACGACTCCTCGATGAATCCATCGCCGCGCTGCGCTCCGGTGCGCTGCCGCGCAAGGCGGCGCTTGCCGACCCGGTGTTCAGGGACATCGAGTTCGAGGACCACGACGGTTATGTCCGGCTCGTCAACCTGATGCCGCGGGTGCCCGCGCTGCGCCGCGCGATCCTCGAGTCGGCCGCGCCCGCTGCCGTGGCGGCGCTGACCGGGGCGAGTTCGCTGCGCGTCTGGCTCGATGCGACCTTCTCGAAAGAAGGCAGTGCGAACGAGACCGCGACGCCCTGGCACAACGACGAGTGCACGTTCTCACTGCAGGGCGAACATCTGCCGAGCTGCTGGATGGCGCTGACGGATGTCGCTGCGGACAACTCGCCGCTGCAGACGCTGGATGGCTCGCATCTCGACAAGCACCGTTATCACTCGACGTTCTTCCCGCGCGAGGTCGAGCGACCCGCGGATTACCGGCCGTGGCAGGAGTTGCTCGACCGCGTACATGCGCCGGATGCCGCGATCAGCACCTGGACAGCCAAGGCCGGCGACATGCTGCTGATCCACCCGCGCACCATCCATGGCGCGCCACCGCGCCGCAGTACGGTGCCGGGTCGTCGACTCGCGTTCACACTGCGATTCATTGGTAGTGACGTGGTCTGGCGACCCAACGCCTTGACCTTTGGTCTTGCGCCCTTCGACCGCGACCCGCGTATGCGACGCGACGAGCCGCCGCCCGAGGGGGTCTTCCCGGTCGTGTGGCGCAACAATGCTCGCGGCTAGTGCACACTCTTGCGTCGGCTGCCCCGCGCTCAGCGATCGCTGCAGCCAATGAATTCGAGGATGGCGCGGGCAAACTCGCCGCGGCGGGTGGGCACGTTGATCGGATGATCCGCCGGAAAGATGTGCGTCTTGCACTCACCGCGTGTCGCGCACAGCGGTTCGAAGGAAGCCCGTAGTGGTTCGGTCTCGGCAGTGAGCACCAGCGTCGGCAGGGTCACGGCCGCGAGCTTCGCTGCGAACTCGTAGGGCTGCAGGGCGCTCATGTCCTGGCTTAGGCCGGAGGCGATGAAGTCGGCAATGAAGCCGTAGACCTGCGGCAGATGGACGTCATCGAGCCTGAAGTCCTGCGGCGCGAACAAACCGAAGGTGTGCACGGCCTGATCCCAGAGCCAGGTGCGGTGCGAGCCGTCGTCCTTCAAGCCGGGCCCGCTGCCGAGGCGGGCCTTCTGCAGCAGCGCCTGGAAGGCCTCGGGGGGCAGCATCGGGCCGCCGTCGATGACGAGTCTGCGCAGGTCGCGGCGCGCGGCACGTTCGCGCTGCGCGAGTTCGACGGCCATCGGCGTCGAGTAGTGGCCGCCGACCACGGTGACCTGGCGTACATCGAGTTCGCGCAGCAGATCTTCGAGCACGTCGGCATGCTGCGCGACGCTCCACACCGCTCCCGCGCGCGGGTCCGAGCGGCCGAAACCCATCAGATCGACGGCGAGCGCGCGGACACCGGCCGCTGCGAAATGCGGCAGTTCATGCTCGTACATCCGACCCGAGAGCGGCACCCAGTGCATCAAAAGCACCGTCTCGCCAGTCCCAACGGCGGCATCACCGCTGTCGGTGACATGCAGTTGGCCGTGACGGGTATCGACGTAGCGTCGTTTCATGGTTTGTATACCGGCAGGAAGTCGAATGGAGGGCGCGCGCCGGGGCTGAGGCCGTCGGCCTGCGTGTAGTAGCCGTTGAAGGAGTAGGGCTTCGGCTGGAAGACGAGCTGCGTGCCGAGCCATCGCGAGGTGCAGGCCAGGCGGCGACGGTTCGTCGAGCGCTGTGGCATCGAGGCGTGCCAGGTCTGCGGATGGATCAGCAGGCAGTCGCCGGCGCGGACGGTCCAGGCGCAGATGCGTTCGGGCTGGCGCGCGACCTCGTCCTGCATCACCTCGATCATTGTGTAGCCCGCGGCGAGCGGCAAGTGTTCCTTGCCGGGTCGATAGGGTGGCGGGAAGAGACGCGGATCCCGGTGCGAACCTTGCAGGGTGAGCAGCGGCGCGTCATCCATGCCGACGTCAGTCAAAGCGATCCACAACGAGGGAATGTCCGGCCCTTCGAAACAGTGACCGACCGAGTCGTGATGCCAAGGCGTTGCGGCGTCGGCTCCACCACCCGGCTCCTTGCAGAACCAGAGGTCGTACCAGAGTTGCACGCGATTCGAGCCGAGCAGGCGCGCGACGATTTCCGCTGCCGGCGATTCCTGTACCCATGCGCGCACATCCGCATCGTGCGGCGCCGCATTGCGGAGGTGAGCTCTCCCCGTGTGCGGATCGTGATCGCCGTCCGCAGGCCTCACGCCCTCGCTCCCCGAATGCGGCAGTGGTTCACCTGCGCGAACAAACGCCTGCAGCCGATCGAAGGCCTGCGTCAGCCGCGTCACCCAGCGCGCGTCGAAGGCCGCCTCGAGGCGTACCACGCCATCGCGGTCATAGATTTCGCGGTGCTCGCGGTCGATCACGCCGGTTGCCGGGTCCGACGCAGGTATTCGGCGACGTTGCCGGCGAGCACGTCGAGTGGCACGTTGCCGCCGCGCAGCACGGTATCGTTGAAGTCACGCACGTCGAACTTTGCGCCGAGTGTGGTGCGCGCGAGCTCGCGTTGTCGGTTGATCTCGCTGTGTCCGACCTTGTAGCCGCAGGCCTGGCCTGGCCACGAGCAATAGCGATCCACTTCGCTCGCCACTTCCAGCGGATTGGAGCCATTGCGCTCGACGAAGAAGCGCACGCCCTGCTCGCGGCTCCAGCGCTTCGCGTGCAAACCAGTGTCGACCACCAGCCGACAGGCGCGGAAAGCAATCGCTTGCAAATACCCGAGCTTGCCGACCGGGTCGTTTTCATAGGCGCCGAGTTCGTCGGCGAGCTGCTGCGCGTAAAGCGCCCAGCCTTCGGAATAGGCGTTGAACGCCAGCATCTGGCGGATGCGCGGCATCTCGTGGGTGTATTCGCCCTGCCAGATATGGCCGGGGATGGATTCGTGGAAGGCGAGATCAGCGAGCGCGAAGCGGCTATGCAGGCCGGTGGTGCGCAGGTTGATCCAGAAGCGGCCGGGAATGCGGCCGTCGATCGAGCCGGCGCCGCCGTAGGCCGTCGGGGCACCGGGCTCTTCCTCGGGCGGCAAGCGCTTCACTTCCATGTGCGGGTCGACGAGCGTGTGGAAGGCGCGCGGCATCTGCGTGCGGATCCAGCGCAGGCGCGCATCGATGAAGGCCATGATTTCGGCGCGTCCGGCGTCGCCCTCGGCGAATTGGTACTTGGGATCTTTGGCGATCGCCTGCATGCGCTCGCCGACGGTGCCTGTGTTGTAGCCGAGGCCGCGCATGATGCCATCCATCTGCGAATGCAGCCGCTCGAGTTCCTCGAAACCGAGTGCGTGCACCTCGTCGGGCGTCAGGGATGTGGTGGTCGAGGCCTTGAGGGCCCAGCGATAGAACTGCTCGCCGTGTGGCCGTGCCCACAAGCCCGCCTCGTCGGTGGCGATCCTGCGCGCCGTCTCGAGTTCGGCGATCTGCCGCTCGAGTGCGGCGGTGACCTCGCCGGTGACGATCGCCCGCGCCTCGCGCTCCCAGTTGCCGCGAATGTCCCGCGCGCGGCGCACCAGCGAGTCGACCAGCATGCCGCCTTCACGGGAATTCTTTGCTGACTGGCGCAGCTGACCGAGTGCCTTGTCGAGCAGAAACGCGGGCGGCACGAGGCCGGCGGCGCGCGCAGCCCGGATGCGTTCGAGTTCGCCGTCGAGTTGCCGCGGATAGTCGCGCAGGCGTTCGAGATAGGCCTGCGCGTCGCGGGCGTCGTCGATCGGATGGTCGCTGTCGAGGAATCGCGGAATGTCGAGATAGGCACCGACGTTCTGGATGACCACGTAGGGCGTGTTGCGCCAGCCGCCGACGGTGATATCGCCGTAGGGCAGCGCGAAGCCCTCGAGCGCGGTGGCATAGGCGCTGCGCACCACCTCGACGCTGGTGCGCACCGGGTGCGAGAGGCGGCTGATATCTATCGCCTGCACGCGCGCGAGGTCGCGCCGCAGTCGCGCAGCGACGGCCTGCTGACCCGCGGCCGAGCGGGCGGCAAGCTGTGAGCGCAGGTCGCGGTCGCGACCACGATCGACACCCAGCGAGGTCGCGCTTTCCGGAAACAGGCGCAGCAATTGGCCGGCTGCTGCATCGAGCAGCCGGAGCGCTGCGGCATCGGCGGAACCGCTCGCTGTTGGCGGTGCCGCCGCAGAGCCGTTGAGTGTTCGGGAGAGAGCCGGCAGCCACGGTGCTGCAGCCGTGGCGCTGAGTGCCGCGACGGCGGCGCGTCGGGTGATGGGGGTAGTCATGGCGCGATGTTACCCGTGTTCGGCGACGCGGCGGGGCCGCCACCTGTTTGGTCACGCGCAGGCAATGCGGCAGTGCAAAAAAACGCAAAGGCGTCGCCGGCAGCGTGCCACGGGTTCAGGGCGACGGTAACATCGTCAGCGTTCCACTCGAGGTCCAGTACATGCTTCAGTCCGATTTGGTGTCCTGCGCTGCAAGGCCGTCCCGCTCGCTGCTGCGCGCGCTGCCGGTTACCGTCGCACTCGCAATGCTCGCCGCCTGTGGCGGGGGTGGCGGCGGCGGATCCTCGACGCCGACGCCGCCGGGCGCACCGACCATCGGTACGGCGACTGCCGGCAACGGCAGCATCACCGTGACCTTCACGCCGCCGTCCTCGAGCGGCAGTTCGGCGATCATCGACTATGTAGTCACCTGTTCGGCCGGCGGCACCAACCGCTCACAAAGCGGCAGCAGCAGTCCGATCACCGTCACCGGGCTCACCAACGGCACGGGCTACAGCTGTACGGTTGCGGCCACCAATTCGGCGGGTGCTGGCACTGCCTCCGCCGGCGTCAGCGCCACCCCGCGGGGCACTCCCGGCGCGCCCACGATCGGTACGGTGACTGCCGGCAACGGTAGCGCCTCGGTCGCTTTCACCGCGCCCTCGTCCGATGGCGGTTCGCCGATCACCGGCTTTACGGCTTCCTGCACGGGCGGCGGGACAACGCGCACGGCAACCGGCACGGCAAGCCCGCTCAGCGTGACGGGTCTCGTCAACGGCACGGCCTACAACTGTTCGGTGACTGCGACCAACGCGGTCGGCAGCAGTTCGGCCTCGGGACAGGTGCAGGTCACGCCGACGGCGGGCGGCATCGCCTACAACACCGACGGAGTGCTGTGCTCGTATACCGTTACCGAGTTCAACGGCTCAGCGTCGGTGAACGCGACGGCGAGTGCGATCTGGAGCTGCAATCCGACGCGTTCGCTGGTCTCGAACGCCATTCCGAACCACACGGTGGGCACATTTCCGAACGCCAACAATCCCAACGCCATCCGCACGCAGTCGATCACGGCGACTTTCCCGCTGCGTCCGGCGATCACCAGTGCGACCGGCACCAATGCGATGGTTCCGGGCTATGCGATCAATGGCGTGAAGTTCGAGCCGGGCACCGGCGGGACCTGCGATAGCGCGAGTCCTCCCAATTGCTCTGCCATTGGTGGCACCGGCGCATGGCGGATGGAGGCCCTTGCTCCCTCATCGTTCAACTTCGGTACCGACGAGAACAACGCCCACGTCCAGCCCACCGGCGAGTATCACTACCACGGCTTGCCGACCGGGCTGATCAACAAGCTCGGCAAG
>CAZIRD010000139.1:0-6713 GCA_964541625.1 uncultured Acidibacter sp. | reverse complement strand
GCGTATCTTCAACGATGCGAGCGGACACCCACTCGAAAAGTGCCGCTCTGTCAAAGGCGATCCCTCTATCCGCAAGATTCCGCTCGCTCTTCTTCAGATCGAAACTAAGGAACTTCATTTATTGTATTCACATTAAAGACGCATGACAATAACCGAAGGCTCAGCCGTTCTACATGAGCGGGCTCGGGTTTCAGATCGGTATTTCGCGTGTATTCTTGGATAAATCGCGGCGAAAATCAGGGATCACTTGTAGCAAGCGCGGCGGAGTAGCGAAAACCCGGCGTGCTGATGCTTGACAATTCTTTCCCAAACTTTCCCCTTTCTTTGCCGTCACGCGAGGATCTGACACGGCATCTTGCGGTCTGATCGACATCACGATCATTCCCTTTCCCTCGTCACTGGAGTCTCCGTCATGCCAAGCAAAATCCCATCGATTGCGACCGCGGTCGTCGCTGCCCTGCTCGCGGGCAGCTTCGCTCTGGCGCAGGAAGGTCCGCCGCCCGAGCAGCGCATGCAGCGCGTATTCGAACAACTTGACTTGTCTGACGCCCAGCGCACGCAGTTGCGAACGCTCGCCGACAGTCATCGTGCCGCCATCGCGCCGCTGCGCGAGCAGGTCCGTACGGCTCAACAGACGCTCGCGAACGCCAAGCCGGGCGATGCGAACTACGACACGGTCACGGCCGAAGCGCGGCGCAGCCTTGAGGCGGCACGTATGCAACTGCGCGAACAGCAGGAGCAGTTTCGCGCCCAGAGCGACGCCATCCTGACGCCGGAACAGCGCGCGAAGATGCAGGAGTTGCGTGCCGAGCGACGCGAACGGATGGGCGAGCGCCGGCGCGGGATGGGCGGGGCAGGTGAACCGGGTATGGGCGAGCGACGGCCGCGGCAACGCTGATTGCAAGGCAGGCGACGGCGGGCTGCCTGCGAAAAAAGGCAGCTCAGCCGACTTTCCGAAGCTCCTCGCGAATCACTCGTCGGAGTATTTTTTCCAGCGGCTCTGCCTCACGCTGAATATGCGCGATCAATGCCGCGTTTATCATCGTTTGGTAATTTGCACCACCCGCCTCGTCCGCTCTGGATTTGAACCACTGCAGGATCGCGTCATCAAGCCGGATCGTGATTCGAGACTTCGCCTTCGGAGCCGCGATGACGGCGCCGCGCACCGCCTTGGAAAAGTCATATTCTTTCCGCATCAGCCTTCCTCGTAAGAACGCCGCTCAGCTCGCGTAGCAAGCCGGGACGAAATCAACCTGACGACGTTCCCGCGTAGCGTGTAAACCGTCACGAGATGCGCCCCGCCGGGATCAGCGCCAATGAAGACGAATCTTTCTTCGTCCCATGAACTAAGATCGACCGTGGAAAGCCCGAGGGGATCCTCCAAAGAGAGAGCCGCGTCAGCAAAACGGACGCGGTGCTTTCGGAAATTCTCGACGGCCTTCACCGGATCCCAAACATACCCTTTCATAGTATGTACACTTGTGCACTGATATCAAGAGGTGACGCTCAGATCGATGAGTAACTCTCGTTGTCCTTGGGTGGCAATGCGCCAATTCGCGCGGGTTTATCGATTTAGGTCTTCACCAACCCGCAAAGTCATCGCCGCCTTGACGTAATCCGCGCCGCGTTTCTTGGGTCCCGAAAATCTATTTCTTCGGTTGCGCCGAATACCCTCGCCGTCGCCTATGCTGCGGGTCAGTCAACCGGACCCGCCCATGCCGCCACCCGCTCAACAGATCAGCGACGACATGGCCCTGCTCTCGGACGTACTCGCCGACGATCAGGTTGCCATCAAGCATCTGCTCACGGATGCCGCCGCACTCGCGCGCGCCCACCTGCAGAGCCGTGTTCCGGTCTCGGCCCGTGACGATCTCGTCAACCGGTTTCTCGAACATCTCTGGGCGGGGGATTGGCGGCGGCTGCGGGCGTGGCGCGCCGAGGCGCCCCTGAACCACTACCTTTCGCGGATTTTCCAGAACCTGCAGCGGGACTTCCTGCGTGAACAGGGGGTCCACGCCGCTCGGGTCACCGCGGAGCCGGAGGAACTGGACGGAATTGCGACCGAGCATCCGGATCATCTACCGGAAATCGCCCTCGAGGCGCGGCAACTGCGCGAGTGTCTCGAGCAAGGTATGGGGCTCGTCACGCCGAATCAGCAGCAGCTGTTGCGGCTTCGCCATGTCGAGACGCTGCGGCATCAGGAGATCGCCCTGCAACTCGGCCGCGCCATGGGCACGATCGCCAGCAACCTCGCCGACGCCGAACGGGCACTGCGCCGGCGTCTCATCGGGCAGTGCGCCGAGCTCATCGAGGGTCTGCTCGGCATCCAACGGAGGCGGCGCTGATGGTTCCCCCGAAGATCACGGACGCCGACATCATCGCGGTACGGGACGGCCACGAGAGCGGCGCCGATCTCGGCTCGGTACTGCGCGCGGACCCGACCGCACAGCTCGCGCTGCTGGAGGCAAGGCTGCTGGCGCTTGCGCTCACTCTGCCCCCGGCGTCAGCCGCCCCTCAGTCCAACGGCCCCCGACTCACCGCCGAAAGGCCGACCCGGCGCCTCGATCCGGAAACCCTCAGCGCATATCTGCGTGGCGAACTCGCCGACGAGCCGCTCGCCCGTCTGGAGGAGTCCGTCCGCGGCGATCCGGATCGCTTTGCCGAACTGATCGCGTTCAAGGATGCTTTCTTTGGTCGGCGCCGCCCCGGCGCGATCACCGCCGACCCGCGACCGCCGAAACTCCAGCGCCGAGAGATTGCGGTATTGACCTTGCATACCGTGGGCAGTCGGGTGCGATTGCGCTGGGAGGGAACCGGCGCTCGTTTTCAGCGTAGCGGAGTCGCCTTCCTCCGGTCGAAAGACTTCGTTCGTCCCTCGTTCAAGGTTCCGCCCCCGGATCTCTTCGACACGGGTCGAGTCGACGAGATGGAGTATTTACAGCGGCGCCTCGCGGACCTGCTTCGGGACATCCAGACGACGATGCTGTTCCTCAGCAAGTCCAATGACCCCAGCAATCTCGACCTACTGCGCCGTCAGATGGATGAACTCAACTCGCTCTCGCAGATGCAGCAGGAGCAACTCCTTGCCCTCCAGCGAACGGTCGACCGTACTGTTCGGGCACTCGCGGCGATCGACCCCAAAACCGACGATAACGACTTCGATACTGACTTTCCCCGCGCTGTCCTGGTCGCGGGCTACAGCCTGCGCTTCCTCGCCCCGGCGGGGCCCGAATCCCTCCAACTGGAGGTCGAACCCGTCGATGCTGATGATGAGGAACCGCTGCTCAATCCACAGTTCACCTGGGTGAGACCCGGTCTCGACTTTCGGGCGTTACCCGAGAGGATGCCGCTGCGCGAGCGCCTGCAGGGACTGCGCGAGGAAGCCTTGCTGCTCATCGACGGCGACCCCATCGGCGGTGAGTATCCACCGACGCGGGTGATCCGGGTGCGGCGCGCCTAGGCTGCCTTCGGCCACTTAATGGTAATTTTTCTGTTTTGGGCCAGGCAGTCTCGCAGGTAGAGATTGATCAAGCTCTGATAGGGAACACCGGCTTCTGCAGCCATCTGCTTGAAATAATCGACCACATCACCGGAAAGCCTCATGGTGACCGATCTCTTCAGCTTGGAGGCATAAGGGTTACGGCGCGATTTCATTGTCGACAAGTCGTATTCGGGTTTCATGCTTACTTTTTTACCTTGTAAAAAACGGCCTCGTAGGTAGTGGCTTTCCGCGCGGAAATTATCCTGATCAGGTCACCACGGTCTCGTTCGCAGTGACAAACCAGAAGCAGTCGGGCGTCGGAGCTCATGCCCAGCATGAGAAATCTGTCTTCGTTGGTCGAATGATTCGTGTCGAAGAACTGCACGGCGAATTCGTCGTAAAACACCGTTTTCGCTGTCTCGAAGCTCACCCGATGCTTGCGCAAGTTTTCCGCCGCCTTGGCCGGATCCCACTCAAATTGCATCAGTACATTGTATGTATAGACCGTCGGCGGTCAATGCCGACAACTATCAAGCACACCCAATAAAACACGAACCCGCTCCGTCTAGAGAGGTATCACCACCCGATACACGGAGCCGCCGATGACCCGTCTTGCCACCGATTTCGCCAACCTGCAGGTTGGCGCCCCGCTGCACGCGGGTGATCTCACCGTCTACCCCCTCATCTGCTCCAGCAGTGCGCCAGCCGCGTGGTTGACCCTCGGCGAGGCGCTCGCCAAGGGCCTCGCGGGGATTACCGAGGTGTCCGAGGGCGGCAGCGTCCCCACCCTCGTCTTCCGCAACGGCAGCACGCAGCCGGTGCTGCTGCTCGACGGCGAGGAACTCGTCGGCGCCAAGCAGAACCGGGTGTTGAACCTCACCATCCTTGCACCGCCGATGGCGGAGATCCGTATTCCCGTCTCCTGCATCGAGCAGGGTCGCTGGCACTGGCGTTCGCGGCATTTCGAAGCGGCGAACCGCACGCTCTTTGCGAGCGCCCGTGCCGAAAAGATGGCACAGGTGTCGCGGTCCATGCGCGCTGGCGGCGACTACCGCTCCGACCAGGGGGCGATCTGGGATTCGATCCAGCGCAAGGCGGCCAACTTCGAGGTCCATTCGGACACCGGCGCCGCATCCGATATCTACGAGGATCGTGCGGCGGCGCTCGATCGCATGGTCGGCGCCATCGGTGCCACGCCGGGTCAGGTGGGCGCCGCGTTCGTGGTGCGGGGCCGTCTGACCGGAGCGGAAGTCTTCGGTAGCGCGCAGACGTTTGCCACGCTGCTGCCGAAGCTGGTTCGCAGTTATGGACTCGATGCGCTCGATGAACGCACGGCGACGCGCACACCCGCGGCTGTGCCTGCCACGTCCGCTGCCGCGGCTGCCGCCGACAGTTCGACGGCCGCGCTGGTGCGCCGATTTCTTGCCAAACTCGCCGCGCTGCCGCCGCTGCGCAGCCCGGCCATCGGTCTCGGCGAGGACCTGCGCTTCGAGGATCCCCGACTACTCGGCGCTGCGCTCGTGCACGACGAGCAGATCGTGCACCTGAGCGCGTTCGCCCGTAATCCTTGAGAGCGATCCAGCCGGATCATTCTTTGATCCGGCTAGGCTGCATACCTTTTACCGGCCGTCTCTCGAACCGGATCACAGCGGAGACCACCCATGATCCACCTGCCCGACTGCAGCGTGACCGATACCCATGCCCGCGGCCTGCGCCGCGCCGAGGATCGCTGGGTCGATCGTCGTACCGCCACCTGGAAGCTTCAGCGCGACCCCCGGCGCTTCGGGCCGCGGGTGCGACAAACGCATGCCACGCTGTTATCGGTGTACGGCGCGGGACGTGTTGCACTGATCGAGCAGTCGAAGAAAGCGGCGCAATGGGCCGTGGTAACTCATGATGATGACGGACTCTACCGGCTGGATGCCTGCACGATCGAGCGTTCGCACCACCGCGCGCCGCGACAGCGGGCACGGCTGGCGCTTGCCGCCACGGCACACTGCTACGAGCGATTCATTCAGGGGATGCTGCGCCAGGATCTTGAATGGGCGCGTACGCTTTACAACGCTTTCGCAGCCCTGCTGACCGCGACCGACTACACGCTCGAACCCGCAGAGGGAGCAGCGTCCCACCGCCAGCGCTGGCAGCGACCCGGCGACTACAAGGTCTGGCTGCCAGAGGGCATCGCGGTGGTCGAAGTGCCTGAAACTGGCGCGGCGTTGATGCGCACGATCATCGCAAGTGCCGCGCTCATCGGCCCGAATCGGGCACTGTGGGACGATCTCGGTACCGCGGCAATCCGTGCCCGCCGTTTCGAACGTCGTCCAGTTGTCGACTGGTTTGAGCAGGTTGACGCCTGCCCATCGACAACGCTTTCCCACGAATCCGCAGACACCGGCGCCCGGCGGATCATTCCTTGATACACCCTGGGGTTTGAATATCGTCGCAGGAAGCGCGACTTCCGGTGTGGCCCGCCTCAAGGGCCGGGGGATTTCACCAAATTGCGGCCCCGGGCAGTTCGCCCAATCCGCTAAAGAGGAGACCGACCATGTCCGTCAGCAAGCCCGACATCGACTACGCCTTCCGGCCCGCGAGCTATTTCTGGCCGATCACCCGCGAGACCCACCTCATCGCCGCCATCAAGGGCGAGCGACGGCGCAACGCGGTGCGCAACGCCTACGCCAACAACACCGCCGACCGGCTCAGCGGACACTACACCGTCCCGGTCTTGGCCGAGCAGGATCGGCGCGCACTCGGCGCAGTGCATCCCTCGTACATGGGTGGCGAATACCTCCCCAACCGGCAGGAAACCGAGGTCGAGATCGCGCGTATCAACATCGACTCGACCACGAGCGACGTGGTCTGCATCTACGCCAAGGCCGGCAAGGACCGTATCTTTTATCGGGCCGTGGATGAATACGAGGGCGATACGCTCGGCGAGAAGACCACGCGCACCTCGAAGTGCCCGCTGACGCTCAAGCAGTTGGTCGCGTTCTTCCTGCGCGCCTGGTCGCTGCGCGAGGTGCTGGAGTCCAACGAACTCGATCTCGACGACGCCCTCGCCTTCACACGGCCCTCGTCGGAGCACTACCCGCAGTTTGCCGCAGCGATCCGCGCCGAGATCGCCGACTGGTACGGTGACGACGACGACGGGGACGACAGGGACGAGGATTAACCGAAATCACGTATGCTCTGAGCGGACGGCACCCGGCCCGGCCAGCTGGCCAACGTGCCA
>CAZIRD010000138.1:0-6846 GCA_964541625.1 uncultured Acidibacter sp. | reverse complement strand
ACCACGGTGACGGTGCAGATCGTCACGCTGCTGGTCGGCGACCAGGAGTTCGACAGCCCGAAGACGCTGGCCGCGTTCGCGCTCGGCCTCGTGCTGTTCCTCGTCACGCTGCTGCTCAACGTCATCGCGCTCTACGTCGTCAGGAAGTACCGTGAGCAGTACGAATAACCCCGCGCCGAAGACGGCCGCTGAAACCCAGGCACTGGTCCGCAAGAGCCTCGCACGGCGCTACCGGGCCGAGCGTCGTTTCCGCGCCTACGGCATGGCTGCGGTGCTGGCCGGCATCGGTTTCGTGGTGTTCCTCTTCGGCACGATCTTCGCGCAGGGCGCGTCGGTGTTCCGCCAGTCCTACGTGCAGTTGACGATCAACTACGACGCTGAGGTCATCGACCCGAGCGGCGCCCGCAATCCCGACGAACTGGTCGCCGCCGACTATCAGGCTCTGGTCCGTGCGGCGATACGCGAGCGTTTCCCGGAAGTGGAGGGGCGGCCGAACCTGCGCGAACTCTACGGCATCGTTTCGAGCGCGGCTTCGATCGAACTGCAGCAGCGGGTGGTCGCCGATCCCTCGATCATCGGCCAGCGCGAGACGCTCTGGCTGCTCGCCGACGATACCGTCGACATGCTGCTCAAGGGCAAGGTGCGACGCCAGGGTCCCGAGGACGAGCGCCGTCTCAGCGACCAGCAGGTCGGCTGGATCGACCGCCTCGCGAAGGACGGTGTGCTCAAGCTGCGTTTCAACGCGGCGTTCCTCTCGAACGGCGACTCGCGCGATCCGGAGCAGGCGGGTGTGCGCGGCGCGCTGATCGGCTCAGCGCTGACGTTGCTGATCACCTTGCTGCTGTCGTTCCCGATCGGCGTCGGCGCTGCGGTGTACCTCGAGGAGTTCGCGCCGCGTAACCGCATCACCGACGTCATCGAGGTCAACATCAACAACCTCGCTGCCGTGCCCTCGATCGTGTTCGGTCTGCTCGGCCTCGCGATGTTCATTGGTTTCTTTGGCCTGCCGCGCTCGGCACCGCTCGTCGGTGGCCTCGTGCTGACGCTGCTCACCCTGCCGACGATCATCATCGCCTCGCGTGCCGCGCTGAAGGCGGTGCCGCCATCGATCCGCGAGGCGGCTCTCGGCATGGGGGCGTCGCGGCTGCAGATGGTCGGGCACCACGTGTTGCCGCTCGCCATGCCCGGCATGCTCACGGGGGCGATCATCGGCATGGCCCGGGCGCTCGGCGAGTCGGCGCCGCTGCTGATGATCGGTATGGTGGCTTTCATCGTCGATGTGCCGGGCGGCATCACCGACCCCGCGACGGCGCTGCCGGTGCAGGTCTTCCTCTGGTCGGATTTGCCGGAGCGCGGCTTCGTCGAACGGACCTCGGGAGCGATCATCGTGCTGCTGCTGTTCCTGATCGTGATGAACGCCACGGCGGTCATCCTGCGCAACAAGTTCGAGAAACGCTGGTGAGGACATGAACGATTCGGCCAAGCCCATGCCGGTGCCGCAGGGCACCAAGACGATCGGCAACGTGACCGTGCCCGAGCCGGTGTTCTCCTGCCGCGACGTCGATGTCTTCTATGGTGACAAACACGCGATCAGGAAGGTCAACATCGACATCGGCCGCCAGCAGGTGCTGGCCATGATCGGTCCTTCGGGCTGCGGCAAGTCGACCTTCCTGCGCTGTCTCAATCGCATGAACGACACCATTGTCGGTGCTCGCGTCGAGGGCGCAATCCACCTAGACGGGCAGGACATCCACGACAAGCGCCAGGACGTAGTGCAACTGCGGGCGCGGGTGGGCATGGTGTTCCAGAAGCCGAACCCGTTCCCGAAGTCCATTTATGAAAACGTCGCCTATGGCCCGCGCATCCACGGTCTCGCCGCCGCCCGCGCCGAGCTCGACGAGATCGTCAACATCAGCCTGCGTCGCGCCGGGCTATGGGAAGAGGTGAAGGATCGCCTCAACCAGCCGGGGACGAGCCTCTCGGGCGGCCAGCAGCAGCGACTGTGCATCGCACGCACCATCGCCGTGAACCCGGAGGTGATCCTGATGGACGAGCCCTGCTCGGCGCTCGACCCGATCGCCACGGCGCGCATCGAGGACCTGATCGACGAATTGCGCGAGAGCTACGCGATCTGCATCGTCACGCACTCGATGCAGCAGGCTGCGCGGGTGTCGCAGCGCACGGCCTATTTCCACCTCGGTGATCTCATCGAGGTCGGCGAGACCAACAAGATCTTCACCAATCCCCAGGCCAAGCTGACCGAGGACTACATCACGGGTCGGTTCGGCTGACGCGCAGCCACTTGGTGGCGACCCACTTCTCGCCGGCGCGCACCGGCATGCCGCCGTGCAGCGTCTTGGTCGAGGCCTGCGGTCGGTCGTAGCTGAAGAACACGGCATTGCCCTGCGTGGCCGCTACCTCCAGGCCGACGTCGGGAAAGTTGGTCGCGCCACCCGCCTGCGGGGTGTTGAGGTACATCACCAGCGAGGCTACGCGCTGGCCGCCCCGAGCGAGAAAGGGCGCGGCGCCGGGCTGCGTGGGATCGACGTAGTCGTAGTGGGGTTTGTATTCCTGGCCGACCTGGTAGCGCAGGATTTGCAGCGCCTCGCCGTTTTCCATCGGCCACTGCAGCAAGGCCGCAATGCGCTGTTCGATGCGGCGAATCAAGGGCGTGGCACCACGCGTGAAGGCCATGCCGCTGCTGGTGCGGTCGCCGTGGCTCTGCTCGCCGCCCTGTTGCATGTCGATGACGTTCGAGGCGGTGAGATGCGCTCGGGCCTGTGCGATCAGCTCCTCGCACTCAGATTTCGCGAGCAGGTCGCCGAAGAGCACTACGCGGGGATGGGCGAGGCTGAACAGCACGCGCACCTCGCGGTCGAAGGCGTGGATCGTAGTCGGCCACTCTTGAGGCAGCGGCTGCGGTACGTGCAGGGAGGTTGACGGCGCAGACTCGCGTTGCGGCGCGTCGGCGTCGCCGGCCGCCCGCGCCGCTCGCGCAGAGGCGAGCCGTGCCTCGAGCGCCGCCGTCATGAGATCCACGGCCCGCTCCGACTCGAAGCCGCGTGCCGTCAATTCCTTGAGTACCTCGTCCGGCGCCCGACCGGTAGCGATCTCGCGGACGATCCAATGCCGCAGTTCGGGCGTGTCGAGAGGAGGCGTACTGGCGTCGGGTCGATTCACGGTGACTGCAGTTTAATCCTGCCGGTTGCCGTGTGGCGGTTGCGTCGAGGACGACCGGGTCGTTGTCCACGCTTTGTCATGGAAGCGTCACCGGACTGTCACATCGGCTGCCTAGAGTCTCGCCGTCGAAGGCAGCAGGTAGCCGACTCGCGTCGTGCTGGCTGCCTCGCATCATTCTTTTTGCCACGCGGCGGCGACTTGACCGTACGGAGCCCTCACGCCATGAACACCCTCGACAAGCACAAGAATCTGCTTTTCCTCGCCGCCTCCGTGGCGGTGCTCGCCGGTTGCGGCTCGGAAGAGATCGCATCCCCCGGTAGCGGCGGCAATGTCACCGTGAACATCACCACGCCCCCCCCGCCGCCGCCGCCGCCGCCGCCCACCGTCACGCTGGTCACGCCGGCCGGCGGTTGCCCGACGATCGAGGATCCGGCCGGACTCAAGGACCTCGGCACCATCACCGGTCCCACCGGCACCTACCGTAATTGCGAACTGCCGGCGCGCATCACGCGCAGCACTACGCTGACACGCATTTCCGGCCTGCTGTACTCGCTCGGCGGCCGCGTCGATGTTGGTACGGATCTCGGCGCGACGCCGCGTAGCGGCGAAGTAGCCGTGACCCTCACCATCCAGCCTGGCGTCGTGCTCTTCGGGTCCACGGGTGTGTCCTGGCTGCATGTCAATCGTGGCAACCGCATCAACGCCGCCGGAACCGCAACGTCGCCGATCGTCTTCACCAGCCGCGACAACGTGCTCGGTCTGAACAACGATCTGTCGCAGGGTCAGTGGGGCGGCGTCGTGCTCTCGGGCCGTGCGCCGATCACGGACTGCACCGTCGCGCCGAATGCGACGCCGGGAACGGCGAACTGCGAGCGTCAGGTCGAGGGCGCGGTCGATCCGGCCTACTACGGCGGCGCCACGCCGACCGACAACAGCGGCACGCTGCGCTATGTGCAGATCCGCTACTCCGGCTACGTGCTCTCGGGCAACTCCGAACTGCAGGCGCTCACCACGGGCGGTGTCGGCAGCGGCACGACCATCCAGTACGTGCAGTCGCACAACAGCTCGGACGATGCGGTCGAATTCTTCGGCGGCACGCATGACGCGAAGTGGCTGGTATTCACGGGCGCGGATGACGACAACCTCGATCTCGATACCGGCTTCCGCGGCCGTATCCAGTACGTGCTCGCCGTGCAGAAGGACAACAACGGCGACTCCATGATCGAGCTCGACAGCGCCAACGCACTCGAGGACCAGACGCCGCGCACGTTCCTGAAACTCGCCAATTTCACGTTCGTGCACCGCAACTCGATCGCCAACACGGCGGCAATGCTGCTGCGTGGCCAGGCAGACGCCTCGCTGGTCAATGGTGTGGTCACCACGCCGATCGCCTGCCTGCGCCTCAACGGCACGAACATCATCGGCACCAACGCCGCGGTCGACAAGATCGGCCCCCCGGCGTTCCGCTCGGTCGCCATGCAGTGCGGCGCGACCCCGTTCGTCGGCACCGGCGGTTTGACCGCTGATCAGGTGGCGACGGCGTTCGGTGCGAGTGTTGCGGCCAACAACAACTCCTCGACCTTCACCTCCTCGCTCACCGGCGGCTTCATCAACGGCGCGAACGAGACCGGGCGGACAGCGACCGATCCGAAGACGGTCGACGCATGGTTCGACACGACCACCTATGTGGGCGCGGTCAAGGATGCGAGCGACACCTGGTACACCGGCTGGACCTGCAACTCGGCGACGGCGAACCTCGGTTCGGCCAACACCGCTTGCACCGCGCTGCCGCGGCTCTGAGATATCGCCCCCTCCGCCGCGGTCTGTCAGCACGACGAGTGTCTGCAGGCCGTGGCGGCGGCCGATTCGCTGCTATCGAGGTTGATGCATGGACCAGTTGATCGCAGGCCCGCGGACGCTGCTGATCGCAGCGGCGCTGATGTTCCCGGTGGCCGGTGCGCAGACGCCGCCGCCGTCCGGGCCGGAGGCGGCGCAGGCAGTGCCGCCGGCGCCGACCACCGCCGAGCCCGCGGCCACGCCGCCTGAAGCGGCGACTGCCGTTGAAGAGGCGCCGGTGGACGTCGACATCGTCGGCGAGATCGTCATCGTCGGGCGTCGCGACCGCAACATCCAGCAGGCCACCAACGTGGTGCTCTCGGTGCTCTCGGCGGAGGACATCGCGCGCACCGGTGAAGGCGATGTCGCGGGGGCGCTCAGCCGCGTCACCGGCCTCAGCGTTGCCGGCAACGGTTTCGTCTACGTTCGCGGACTGGGTGATCGCTACTCGCAGGCGCTGCTCAACGGTTCGCCGCTGCCCAGCCCCGAGCCGCTGCGCCGCGCCGTGCCGCTCGATATCTTCCCGACGGATGTCATCGCCTCGTCGCTCGTGCAGAAGAGTTACTCGCCGAACCTCACGGGTGAGTTCGGCGGCGGCATCATCAACCTGACGACGTTGTCGGTGCCGAAGGAACCGTTCCTCAAGTTCGGTGCCGGCGTGAGCGGCGACACCGAGACTTCGGGGCAACTGGGCTACACCCATTACGGCAGCAAGTACGACTACACCGGCATGGATCGCGGCATCCGCGATGTGCCGCCGGCGCTGGCGGCGTTTTTCGCGAGCGGCGAGCGCCTGAGTTCCGGCAAGGTCAACGCCCAGGCGATCGCCAAGCAGTTCTTGAATAACCGCACGGGCGTCGTGCAGTACAACGACAAGATGCCGGTCAACGGCTCAGGTTCGGTTACCGGCGGCACGTCGCGCATCATCGGTGATGGTGAACTGGGTCTCGTGGCCACCGCTGGCTACAGCAACGGCTGGCGTACCAAGGACAACATCGAGCAGAGCGCCGCGAATGCCAGCCTGTCGATCATCGACAAGGATTACCGCCGCGTTTCCACCGAGAACCGCATCGTCGTCAACGGTCTGCTCGGCATCAACTACGAGTATGGCGAAGGCAATCGCCTGCGCTTCACCAACCTGATCGTGCGCGACACCCTGAAGCGCACGAGCCTCGCGGCGGGCCGGCAGAACAGCCAGCGTCCCGGTGCGGACTTCCGCGAACAGGACACCGGCTGGTACGAGCGTCAGGTGTGGAGCTCGCAGGTCAGTGGCGGCTTCAATTTCGATCCGGTCAAGCTCGACGCACGCATCGCCTACGCCAGATCGTCGCGCAAGGCGCCGTTTGAGCTCGGCCTCGGGTACTCGCGCTCCAACGCGGCCTCGAGCCCCTACGGCAACTATTTCGTCAATCGTCTCGACAATGGCCAGACGGGCTACGCACGCATCGTGTTCTCCGAACTGGGTGAAGACCTGCTGTCCTATGGCCTCGACTTGAGTTACGCGTTCTCGCCGCAGGTGGTGTTCTCGGCGGGCGTCGAAGGCAGCAAGACCGATCGCGACTCCGAACGCCGCGAGTTCCAGATCATCGCGCCCTCGAGTTTCGAAACCGCCGTCGGCATGCTCCGGCCCGATTATCTGCTCGGTGGCGCGATCATCGATTACTACAAGATCGGCCTGATCGAATCGACCGAGACCGACCCGGCGTTCACCGCCGCGCTCAAGACCCAGGCCGGCTACGCCCAGTTGCAGGCCGAGGTCGCTGACGGCCTCGAGGTGAATGTCGGTGCCCGCCTCGAGCAGGCCGAGCAGCGCGTCAAGCCCGTGCAGGT
>CAZIRD010000137.1:0-6905 GCA_964541625.1 uncultured Acidibacter sp. | reverse complement strand
AACGACCTGCGGATTAACAGTCCGACGCTCTACCGACTGAGCTACCGGGGAACGGTAGGTCAAAAAGAGGCGCGCATTCTCTGGAAAGCGCCCGGGCGCGTCAAGTACGCCGCGATCCGTCGCTTGGCGGATCGGCGGGACCCGCTACGACGTGCCGAGGAACCGCCGCAGACGGGCGACCGCCGCCTCGAGTTGCTCAAGACTGGTGGCGAACGATAGGCGCATGTGACCCGGACCGCCGAAGGCGCTGCCGGGTACCACGGCAACGCCGGTCTGCTCGAGCAAGGCGTCACAAAACGCGGCGTCGGACGCATGGCCGAGGCGGGCCATTGCCTCACGGATGTCCACGAAGGCGTAGAACGCCCCCGCTGCGGGCAGGCAGGCAACGCCGGGTAGTGCATTGAGCGCGGGCACGAGGTAGTCGTGCCGCCGGCGGTACTCGCGGGTCATGGCGACGATGCACCCGGCATCGCCACGCAGGGCGGCGATCGCGGCCTGTTGCGAGATGCTAGAGGGATTCGAGGTGCTCTGGCCCTGGATGGTCGACATCGCCGCGATGATCTCGGCCGGGCCGCCGCAATAGCCGATGCGCCATCCCGTCATGGCATGGCTTTTCGAGACGCCGTTGATGGTCACGGTCCGGTCGTAGAGCTGCGGGACCACTTGCGCGAGCGTGCTGAAGGGCTCGTCGGCCCACCAGATGGTTTCGTACATGTCATCGCTGCCGATGACGATCCGCGGGTGCGCGCGCAACACTTCGCCGATCTGCTGCCACTCGCGGCGCGTATAGGCCGCTCCGGTCGGGTTGGAGGGCGAATTGAGCAGCAACAGGCGGGTCTGCGGGGTGATCGCCGACTGCAGCTGGGCCGCGGTGATCTTGTACCCCTGTGCGGGCCCGGTCTGCAGAAACACCGGCTCGGCATCGGCGAGACGCACCATGTCGGGGTAGGACACCCAGTAGGGCGCGGGAATCAGTGCCTCGTCACCCGGGTCGAGCACCGCCAGGCAGAGGTTGAACAGGGTCTGCTTGGCGCCGCAGGACACGAGGATCTGACGACGCTCGTACTGCAGGCCGTTGTCTCGCGCGAATTTCTCGCGTACGGCGTCTTTCAGGGCAGGCGTACCGCCGACGTCGGTGTAGCGAGTCTGGCCGGTGCGAATCGCCGCGACGCCGGCGTCGGCGACATGTTCGGGTGTGTCGAAGTCCGGTTCGCCGGCGGTCAGGCTGATGATGTCGCGGCCTTCGGCCTTGAGGGCCGCGGCGCGCGCAGTCGCCGCCATGGTGGGCGACGGTTTGACGCGCTGTACGCGTCGGGAAACAGGCTGGGTCATATGCAGCTATAGTAGAGCCAAATGTCGGTGTTTCGACTCAAATCGGACTATCAGCCGGCGGGTGATCAGCCGGCGGCGATCGCCGGCCTGCTCGATGGGCTGCAGAACGGCCTCGCGCACCAGACGCTGCTCGGGGTCACCGGCAGCGGCAAGACGTTCACCATCGCCAACATCATCGCTGCCGTGCAGCGGCCGACGCTGGTGCTCGCCCACAACAAGACGCTGGCAGCGCAGCTCTACGGCGAATTCCGCGAGTTTTTTCCGGACAACGCCGTCGAATATTTCGTTTCCTACTACGACTACTACCAGCCCGAGGCCTACGTCCCGTCCAGCGATACCTACATCGAGAAAGATGCCTCGATCAACGAGCACATCGAGCAGATGCGGCTTTCGGCCACCAAGGCGTTGCTCGAGCGACCGGACGCCATCATCGTGGCGACGGTGTCGTCGATCTATGGCCTTGGCGATCCGCAGGCGTATCTGGCGATGGTGATGCATCTCGTACGCGGCGAACTCATGGACCAGCGCAAGCTGCTGCGACGGCTTGCGGATATGCAGTACACGCGCAACGAGATCGACTTTTCGCAGGGTACTTTCCGCGTGCGCGGCGACATCGTCGACATCTTCCCGGCTGAATCGCAGCGTGAAGCGGTGCGTGTCGAACTCTTTGACGAGACCATCGAGTCGCTGTCGATCTTCGATCCGCTGACTGGCGAGACGCTGCGCAAGCTGCCGCGCTATACGGTGTATCCGGGTACGCACTTCGTCACGCCGAAAGAGCGGCTGATTGGCGCCATCGACCAGATCCGCGAGGAACTCCGCGAACGCCTCGCCGAATTGCGCGCTGCCGACAAGCTCGTCGAGGCGCAGCGACTCGAGCAGCGCACCATGTTCGACATGGAGATGATGAAAGAGGTCGGCTACTGCGCGGGTATCGAAAACTATTCGCGCTATCTGTCGGGTCGCGAGCCCGGCGAGCCGCCCCCCTGCCTCTACGACTACCTGCCGCCGAATGCGCTGCTGGTGGTCGACGAGAGCCATCAGACGTTGCCGCAGCTGGGCGCGATGTACAAGGGCGATCGCTCGCGTAAAGAAACGCTGGTCGAATATGGCTTCCGGCTGCCCTCGGCGCTCGACAACCGACCGCTGCGCTTCGAAGAATGGGAGCGCATCGCGCCGCAAATGATCTTCGTCTCGGCGACGCCCGGTCCCTACGAAGGTCGGCACGCCGCGCAGGTGGTCGAGCAGGTGGTGCGGCCGACGGGGCTCATCGACCCCGAGGTCGAAGTGCGGCCGGTGCGCACCCAGGTCGATGACGTCCTGTCGGAAATTCTGCAGTGCGTCAGCCGCAACGAGCGCGTGCTGATCACCACGCTGACCAAGCGCATGGCCGAGGATCTCACCGAATATCTTGGTGAGCACGGCGTCAAGGTACGCTACCTGCACGCCGACATCGAAACCGTCGAGCGCAGCGAGATCATCCGCGACCTGCGACTTGGGGTGTTCGACGTGATCGTCGGCATCAACCTACTTCGCGAAGGACTCGACATGCCCGAAGTGGCGCTGGTCGCGATCCTCGATGCCGACAAGGAAGGCTTCCTGCGTTCCGACAACTCGTTGATCCAGACCATTGGCCGCGCCGCACGCAACGTCAATGGACGCGCGATCCTCTATGCCGATCGGGTGACGGGATCCATGCAGCGGGCGATGGACGAGACCGCGCGCCGGCGCCGCAAGCAACTCGACTTCAACGCGGTGCATGGCATCGTGCCGCGCGGCATCGTCAAGCAAGTCGTGGATGTCATGGAGGGGGCGCGCAGCGACAGTGCCGCCCTGCGTGCTGGTGCGGGCGGCGCTGCGGCGAGGGCGGCCGCCGGCAAGCGCGGCGCCCAGCGCGCGGCCGGCGACGCGGGCATTGCGCCGCGCCCGGGTCAGTCCGCCAGCGAGGCCACGCGTGCGCTGCGGCCCGAGCAGGCCATGCGTCGCATCAAACAACTCGAAACGGAAATGTTCCGCCGCGCCCGCAACCTTGAGTTCGAGGAGGCTGCACGGCTGCGTGACGAGATCGACACGCTCAAACGGGCTGGCTTCGGCCTGCCGGAGGTCAAGGCCGGGTGAAACGCCGCACGCTGCTTTGGATGGGTCTCGGGGCAGCGGGTGCGCTGGCAGTGGGCTATGCCGTGATGCCGCCGCGTCCGCGAATGACCGGCGGCGCAGACAACGCGGACGCACCGGGCAGTTTCACGCCCAACGCCTGGGTCCGCATCGCACCGGATGGGCGGATCACGCTTTTCATGCCGCGTGCCGAGATGGGGCAGGGCAGCCATACCGGGCTTGCGATGCTGCTGGCGGAGGAACTCGGCTGCGCGCTCGCCGCCGTGACCATCGAGGCGGCACCGATCGCCAGCGTCTACAACAACCTCGCGGTGGGTTCGGCCGGGCTGCCCTATCGCGAGGACGATGACAGCGTCGGCAAGCGCATGGCCGAGCACTTTACGGCGAAGTTTGTGCGTGAGTTAGGCTTCATGGTCACCGGCGGATCGACCAGTATCCGCGACCTTTGGACGGTGCTGCGCGAAGCCGGGGCAATGACGCGGGAAACCCTGCGGAACGCGGCGGCGCGGCATTGGCAGACTCCGGTCGGCGAGTGTCTCGTCCGTGATGGCCGGGTGGTACGTGCCGACGGTCGCTCGCTGGGCTTCGGTGAGATCGTCGCGTTCGGCGCCAACATGCTCGAGCCGGTCACCGAGATCAGCCTCAAGAAGCCCGCCGACTGGACGCTCATCGGTACCTCCGCGCGTCGGCTGGAGGCGCGCGCCAAGGTGACGGGGGCCGCGCTGTTCGCCGCCGATATCCACGAAGCCGGCATGCTGTACGCCGAAGTCAGCTTTTCCCCCTATCCCGATGGTCTCTGCGTCCTGGATAACGAGTCCACGGTAAGGACTCGGCCGGGCGTTACCGGCGTCCTCAAGCTGGGATCCATCCGCGGTGCGCCGCCCGTGGTGGTGGTGGTGGCCGATCAACGCTGGCGTGCCAAGCAGGCCATGAGCGCACTCGACATCCAGTGGTTCGCCGGTGATCGCGGCAAGCTGTCGCAGGCCATGGTTGATCGCGCCCTGGCCGATGCGCTGATCGACGAAGCCGATGCGGACGTTTATCTGCGCACGGGTTCGCCACAGAGGGTGCTGGATGGTTCCACTACCATGCTTCGTGCGGAGTACTCCGTGCCTTACCTCTCGCACGCAGCCATGGAGCCGCTCTGCTGCGCGGTCAAGCACGAAGGCGAGCAGGCCAGCGTTTGGGTCGGTACGCAGGTTCCCGACGTCGCACGCGGCGCGGCCGCCGAGGCGCTCGAACTCGACGCCGAGCGCGTAACGCTATGGCCGCTGCTGCTGGGCGGCGGGTTCGGGCGGCGGCTCGAGTCCGATTTCGTCGCGATTGCCGCCCGCGTCGCCCGCGAGCACCCCGGCAAGCTGGTGCAGGTGCTGTGGAGCCGCGAGGCCGACCAGCGCAATGACTATTTCCGCCCGGCGGTCATGGCGCGCTTCGCCGCCGTGGTCACGCCCACGCCCCAGCCGGGCACGGTGTCGGCGCTGGTGGCGCGCACCGCTGGGCAGTCGGTGGGTGCTCAGGCGATTCCCCGGCAGTTGGGTCTGCCTGCAGGGTCCTCTGATCGCAGCAATGTCGAGGGCTCCTTCAACCAGCCCTACGCGTTCGAACACCACGAGGTGAAGCATACGAACGTCGAGTTGCCGGTGCCGGTGGGCTACTGGCGCTCGGTCGGGCACTCGCAGCAGGCATTCTTCAACGAGTCGTTCATCGACGAGATGGCGAGCTGGTCGCGGGTAGATCCGGTCCGTTTTCGCTTGAACCATCTCGAACAGCGGCCACGTCACCGAGCGGTGCTGAATCTGGTCGCCGAGAAGTCCGGCTGGCGTGAGCGCGAGCAGCGTTTCCGTACCGACGGCGAAGCGATCGGCCGCGGCGTCGCGCTGCATGAGTCCTTCGGTAGCATCGTCGCGATCGTCGCCGAGGTCATCCTTGATCAGGACGAACGTCCCCGTGTGCGGCGCATCGTGGTGGCGGTGGACTGCGGGGTTGTCGTCAATCCCAATCTCGTGACCCAGCAGATGGAGAGCGCCGTGGTCTACGGTCTCTCCGCCGCGCTGTACGGGCGCATCACCTTCAGCGAGGACGGCGGGGTGGCGCAGACCAACTTCGACCGCTACCCGGTGCTGCGGCTCGCCGAGACGCCGCCCATCGAGACCTGGCTGGTGCGCAGCGAGGCATCACCAGGGGGTGTAGGGGAGCCCGGGGTGCCGCCGGTGGCCCCGGCGGTCGCCAGTGCGCTGGCCGCGTTGACCGGTCGGCGCTATCGGCGGTTGCCGCTGATCGGTGCCTAGGGTATCGTTCGCGGCCTTTCTGCAGGCGCGTAGCTCAGTGGTAGAGCATCACCTTGACATGGTGGTGGTCGGTGGTTCGATCCCACTCGCGCCTACCAATTCGACAGGGGCGTTTTCGCGTCGCGGAAGCGCCCCTTTTGCCTTGGCGCAGACGTTGCGCCGGACCGAGACGGAGAGCGGCAACGATGCCCGTGATCACGCTGCCTGATGGCAGCCAGCGCACATACGAACGACCGGTCACCGTGGCCGAGGTCGCCGCCAGCATCGGCGCGGGTCTCGCGCGGGCGGCGCTTGCCGGCAAGGTGTCCGGTGCACTGGTCGATACCTCCTTCGCCATTGCCGACGATGCGCGGCTCGAGATCGTCACCGACAAACATCCGGATGCGCTCGAAGTGGTCCGCCATTCGACCGCGCACCTGCTGGCGCAGGCCGTCCAGGCACTGTTCCCCGAGGCGCAGGTCACCATCGGCCCGGTGATCGAAGACGGCTTTTATTACGACTTTGCCTACAAGCGCCCGTTCACGCCGGAGGACCTGCTCGCCATCGAGGCCAAGATGCAGGAGATCGTCGCGGCTGATCTCGCGGTGCAGCGGCGGGAGATGCCGCGCGACGAAGCGGTGCGGTTTTTCAAGGATCTCGGCGAGCACTACAAGGCCGAGATCATCGCCGGCATCCCCTCGAACGAGCCCATCAGCCTCTACGGGCAGGGGCAGTGGGTCGATCTTTGCCGGGGCCCGCACGTGCCTTCGACCGGCAAGCTGCGCGTCTTCAAGCTGATGAAGGTTGCCGGCGCCTATTGGCGTGGCGACTCGCGCAACGAGATGTTGCAGCGCATCTACGGCACGGCCTGGCTGCACGAGAAGGATCTCAAGGACTATCTCACCCGCCTCGAAGAGGCCGAGAAACGCGATCATCGGCGCATCGGCCGCGAACTCGATCTCTTCCACATGCAGGAAGAAGCGCCGGGCGCGGTGTTCTGGCATCCGAAGGGCTGGAGCGTATTCCAGTCGCTGATCGGCTACATGCGCGACAAGCAGCGCGCGGCCGGATTCCAGGAAGTGAATGGCCCGGAGCTGATGGACCGCAGCCTGTGGGAGGCCTCGGGTCACTGGGAAAAGTTCGGCGAGAACATGTTCACGACGCAGACGCCCGACGAGCGCGTCTACGCCA
>CAZIRD010000136.1:0-6905 GCA_964541625.1 uncultured Acidibacter sp. | reverse complement strand
CCGTGCGCGAGATCGCGGATGTATTGCTGCTCTCCAAAGCGGACCTTGCCGACGAAACCCAGCGGGCGCGGTTTGCGGGGCTCGCGGCAGGGTCTTTCCCCGCCAAGGCATGGTTCGGCGAGATGCATGCGGGGCAATTACCCGAGGCCCTTGTCGTGGCGATGCGCGACGCCTCAGCGGTCGACGGCGTCGGCACTGGCACTGGCACTGGCACTGGCACTGGCGCTGGCCCTGGCGCCGGCGACGCGGTGGCCGCCGCCGGGATACCGCGGACCATCGGTACGCCGCCCCGCCCAATCCCGTCGCGTCCGCCCAGCCACCGGCACTCGCACGCAGCGGAGTCCGAAGCTGTCGCGCTTGCTGGCGGCGGTGAGCGGCGGGAGTTTCATCATCTCGGACGGCGGGGAGCACGCTGGATTCTGCCGCGTGCGTTGGCCTTTTCGGAGACGCGTCTGTTGGCCGCACTCAGCAGCGATCCCGCCCTGATTGAAGCAACGCTGGTGCGGCCCGAGCGATTCAAAGCCGTGCTGCGCATCGACGAGGAGCAGTGGCTGTTGCTGCAGATTGCCGAGGGGCGGCTGGCCATGCAGCCGACCGCTTGGCGCCGCGATAATCGCATCGAATTGCAGTTGCCCGCCGGGTCGCCCTGGGATGCCGCCGCCTGGGAGCGACTCTGGACGCGCTGCCTGCAGCAGTGACTGCAGCGGTGACCTCAGCAATGGCCGCGACGCAATCGTTTGGCATGACCGCCGCTGCGGCGGCGCTGCGTAACCGACTGGCCGGGTGGCATGCGATCGGCGTTCAGGCCGTACAGCCTGAGTGGCTGCTGCGGACTCATGGCCGGGTGATCGACGGCCATTGGGAATTCCAGCGCGGCGCACGCAGTCTGCGACTCGCGCTGCCGGATCGCGCCGCCGGTGGCCGCTTACGCGTGATTGGGCTCGGCAAGGCAGCGCTCGGCATGGCGCGCGGTCTGCGCGGTTCGCTGCTCGCGGCCGGTTGCGATATCGACGATGGTCTGTTGATTGTCCGCGACGTACCGGCTGGCGATGCGCCCACAGCGGCGGAGCCCTGGGAGTTGTTGATTGGCGATCACCCGCTGCCCGGCGCGCGCAGCGAGCAGGCTGCGCGACGACTGCTCGATTTCATTGGTGTGCCGAGCCGCGCCGATCGCGTGGTGGTACTGCTGTCCGGTGGGGCTTCGGCGCTTTGCGCACTGCCGGCGCCCGGCGTGACTCTCGACGAGAAAATCCGCATCACGCGCGACTTGCTGCGCAGCGGTGCGCCGATCGCCGAGATCAATCGCGTGCGGCGCAGCCTGTCCGCCATCAAGGGTGGCAAGCTGGCCGCCCGCCTCGCGCCCGCAGGCTTCGTCACGCTGGCGATTTCCGATGTGCCCGGCGATGACCCCGCCGTGATCGGCTCGGCGCCGACCTGGCGCGACGATCTGTCTGCGGCGGCACAGGCCCCGTACGCGATCGCAGCGGGGCTCGATGATGCCCTTGAGGCGATTGCCGCGGCGGCGGCCGGAAGCGGCTTTACCGCGCAGTCACTCGGCCGTTGCCTCTACAGCGACGTTGCCACCGAGACGCCGCGCATTCTCGCAGCGATCGATCGGCAGCTCGCGCGCAGCGCGTCGCCGCAACTGCTGATTGCCGGCGGTGAGCCACTCGTCGAGCTGCGCGGACACGGCTGCGGCGGCCGCGCACAGGAGCTGGCGCTGCGGCTTGGCATGGCGCTCGCGCGAGGGGCGCTCGACGATCCTCGCCAGCTCGGTATCGTCGGTCTGGTTGCCGGCACTGACGGCTCGGACGGACCCACTGACGCAGCAGGCGGGTTTTTCGATGCTGGCTTGCCGGCCCGCGCGCGCGCCTCGGGGGTCGACCCGGTGGCCGCACTCGGCGACAACGATTCGGCTGTCGTTCTGGCGGCGAGCGGCGATCGATTCGTTACCGGACCCACCGGCACCAATGTCGCCGATGTCCTCATGGTGATGATCCCGGGCGGCTAGAATATCGGTCTTGCACCGCGTCTCGCGCAGCGTCGAGGAATCCATGTCAGGCACCCAACCCGCGATCGCCATCATCGGCGGCACCGGCGAGCTCGGCTCGGCGATTGCACGACGTCTTGCGCAGGCCGGCCACGAGGTGATCCTCGGTTCGCGCGACCCGGCGCGGGCGACGGCCGTGGCAGCCGAGCTGTCAAAGACCTGCGGCCGCGCACTCGCAGGGGCGGCCAATGCCGAGGCAGCCGCGCGCGGCTCGATCGTCATCGTCACCGTGCCGTTTGCCTCGCAGGATGCGACCCTGCGTGAGATTGCCGCCGGCGTTGCCGGCAAGATCGTCGTCGACACCACCGTGCCGCTGGTGCCGCCCAAGGTGATGCGCGTGCAGTTGCCCGCGGAGGGCAGCGCGGCGCAGCGTGCGCAGGGCCTACTCGGCAGCGGTGTGCGCGTAGTCTCCGCCTTCCATAACGTCGCGGCGCACAAGCTCGCCACCGATGCCGTGGTCGACTGCGACGTGCTGGTGTTTGGCGATGACAAGACCGCCCGCGAAGCGGTGATCCGCCTCGTCGAGGCCTGCGGACTGCGGGGTCTGCATGCCGGCGCCCTGGCCAATTCGGCCGCCGCCGAGGCGCTGACCTCGATCCTCATTTTCCTCAACAAGCATTACTCGGTGGACGGGGCGGGCCTGCGGATCACGGGCGAGCTCAAGGTGCCCTCCGTCGCAGGCTGAATGCCGCGCGCCGTCAGTTTCACTGCGCTGCAGGGTTTGCCGGAGATCAGCCCGGGCAGCGATCTGCCCGCGTTGCTCCGCGGCGCGCTGCGTGACAGCGGTCTTTTGCTGCAGGCGGGTGATCTGCTGGTCGTCGCGCAGAAGATCATCTCCAAGGCTGAGGGACGGCAGGTGCGGCTCGCCGAGATCGAGCCGTCGTCCGCGGCGCGCGAGCTGGCGGCGCGAGTGTGCAAGGATCCGCGTTTCGTCGAACTCGTGCTGCGCGAGTCATCGGCAGTGGTGCGCGCCGTTCCCAACATCCTCATCACCCGCCATCGCTGTGGCTGGGTGATGGCCAACGCCGGTATCGACCGTTCTAACCTGATCGCCGGCGACGAGGCGGTGCTGCTGTTGCCGCTCGACTGTGACGCCTCGGCCCGTGCCTTGCGGGAAGCGCTGGCTCCCGAGTATCCGGCGGTGATCATCAGCGACAGTTTCGGCAGACCGTGGCGCGAAGGAACGGTCAACGTGGCGCTCGGCGTTGCCGGGTTCCCCGCACTCCGCGATTTCCGTGGCGCGACAGATCGACACGGCCGCATTCTGCAGACCACGCAGGTCGCCAGCGCCGATGGGGTGGCGGCCGGCGCCGGTCTCGTGATGGGCGAGGCGGCGGAGGGGACGCCGGCAGTGCTCGTTCGCGGTCTGGACTTTTCCGGGCCGCTGACGGATGGTCAGTCCCTCGTGCGTGCTGTTGAGGGGGATTTGTTCCGTTGAAGCCGGCAGCGAGGATGCTTGCGGTCTGCGGGGGTGTGGGTGGCGCCAAGCTCGCGCTCGGCCTCGCACGCAGTCTGGCCGACGGTGAACTCGCCGTGCTGGTCAACACCGGTGACGACTTCACGCACCTCGGTCTGCGCATCTGTCCCGACCTCGACACCGTGCTCTACACCCTTGCCGGCGTGGTCGATCCGCAGAACGGTTGGGGGCGTGCCGAGGAGACCTTCGGCTTCATGGACGAGCTGCGGCGGCAGGGCGGGCCTGACTGGTTCCGTCTTGGTGATCGCGATCTCGTGCTGCATATCGAGCGCACGCGCCGGCTTGCGGCTGGCGAAACCCTGACGCGGGTGATGGCCGATGTGGCGGCGCGGTTCGGCGTCAGTGCGCGGCTGCTACCGATGAGTGACAGCCCCGTGGCGACCTTGCTCGAGACCGACGCCGGACTGCTCGAGTTCCAGCACTACTTCGTGCGCTTGCGTACGCAACCGCGGGTGCAGCGCCTGCAGTACGCCGGCGCCGCACAGGCACAGCCCACCGACGACCTGCTGACGGTGCTGCGCAGTCGCGCGCTCGAGGCCATCGTCATCTGCCCTTCGAATCCGTATCTGAGCATCGATCCGATCCTTGCCGTGCCCGGGATCCATGCCGCGCTGCGCGCGGCGGGCGTGCCGATCGTCGCCGTCTCGCCGCTGATCGGCGGGCGCGCCATCAAGGGACCGACCGCAAAGATCATGGGCGAACTCGGTATCGGTACCGACGCTCTCGCCATCGCGCGCCACTATGCCGGCCTCATCGATGGGCTGATCATCGACGCGGCCGACAACAGCGATGCGCTGGCCGCGGCGCTCGCCAGCGGGGGCTGTGCGCTCGCAGCCACGCACACGCTCATGCGTACGCTCGAGGATCGCGAGCGACTGGCGCGGGAGACACTCGAATTCGCCGCCGGGCTGCGGCAGCGATCCGCGAAGCGGAGTGCGACGCGATGAGCGTGGTTGCGGTGGTTCCGGTGCGCACACCCGGCGAGGGCAAATCGCGGCTCGCCGGCGTGCTCTCGGCAAGCCGGCGTTCGGCGCTGGTGCAGTCGATGCTCGCCCGTGTGCTCGGCGCGCTGCAGGCAGCGAAACGGATCGACCGCATCGTCGTGGTGACGCCGGATGATCATCTGCCGCTGCCGAGCGGTGTCGAACTGCTGCACGATCATGGCACCGGCCTCAACGAGGCCGTCAGTCTTGCGCAGCGTGCGCTTGCCGATCGCGATCGGGCCATGCTGGTCGTGGCGGCCGACGCGCCGCAGGTCACGGCCGAGGAAATCGATCGGCTGGTCGAGCGCGCCGCCGATCTCGACGTGGCCGTGGTGCCTGATCGGCATGGTCTTGGCACCAATGCGCTGTGGCTGCGGCTGCCGACAGCGTTGCTGCCGCAGTACGGCGAGGGCAGTGCGCCGGCGCATCTCGCGGCGGCCCATCGTCTCGGATTGCGTGCGCTGCGTATCGAGGTGCCGGGACTGTCGCACGATGTCGACGTGCCGGATGACCTGCAGGGCGAGCCGATGCCGGCTGAGCAGGCGCTGCTACTGGCGGCGGAAACCGATCTCGCCGCGCTGATGCAGCGGGCGCGCGAACTCACCCTCGATGGCTTCGGCGTCCGCGTCGGCTATTCGCGCAAGGTGTTCATTCCGCTCACGCACTGGTGCCGCGACGTCTGCCATTACTGCACCTTTGCGGCGCCGCCGCGTCGCGGTGAACGCGCGTTCCTCGGCATCGAGGAGGTGCTCGAGATCGCGCGGCGGGGCGCGGCCGCCGGTTGCGACGAGGCGCTGTTCACGCTCGGCGACAAGCCCGAGCTGCGCTATCCGCAGGCGCGCGCCGAACTGGCAGCGCTCGGCTTCGACAGCACCCTCGAATACCTTGCGTACTGCGCGCAGCGCGTGTTCGAGGAAACCGGGCTGCTGCCGCACCTCAACCCGGGCGTGATGGAGCGCGACGAGTTGACGATGCTGCGGCCGGTGTCGGCTTCCATGGGCATCATGCTCGAGAGTGTTGCCGAACGGCTGACGCAGAAGGGTGGACCGCATCATCGCTCGCCGGACAAACATCCCGCGGTGCGGCTCGCCACGATGGCGCGCGCCGGCGAGCTGTCGATTCCTTTCACCACCGGCCTGCTGATCGGCATCGGCGAGACGCGACGCGAGCGCATCGAGACCCTGCTGGCGATTCGCGAGCTGCACTTGCGCCATGGCCACATCCAGGAAGTCATCGTGCAGAACTTCCGCGCCAAGCCGGGTACCCGCATGGCGATGCAGCCTGAGCCCGCGCTCGAGGAACTGCAGTGGACAATCGCGGTGGCGCGGCGGATTTTCGGTGCCGGCATGTCGATCCAGGCGCCGCCCAACCTCAGCCCGGGCGCCCTGCACGCGCTGCTCGATGCCGGCGTCAACGACTGGGGCGGTGTCTCGCCGGTCACCCCCGATCATGTCAACCCGGAGGCGCCCTGGCCGCAGTTGGCGGCGCTCGAGCGCGAGACTGCCGAAGCCGGTCGCTGGCTGGTGCAGCGCCTGCCGATCCTGCCTGCCTATGCCAACGATCCGCGCTGGCTGGATCCGGCGCTGCACACGGCGGTGCGGCGGCGCATCGATGCCTCGGGCTACGTACGCGAGCCTGCCTGGCATGCCGGCGCTGGTGATCCGCCCCAACCGCGTTACCGCAAACTGGTCCGCGACACCCGCACGGTCGGTTCGGTGTCGCCGCGCATCGCCGACACCCTTCGCCGGTGTGTCGACGGCAAGCCGCCCGACGAAGAGGCCATCGCGCGACTCTTCAGTGCGGACGGTGCCGACTATCAGGCGATCCTCGCCACCGCTGACGCGCTGCGCAGCGCGGTCAATGGCGAGACGGTGACCTACGTCATCAACCGCAACATCAACTACACCAACATCTGCACGTATTCCTGCGGCTTCTGCGCCTTCGCCAAGGGACGCAGTGCGCGTGCGCTGCGCGGACCCGGGTATCGTCTGGACTTTGCCGAAATCGAGCAGCGCGTGGCCGAAGCGGCCGCACGCGGCGCCACCGAGGTCTGCCTGCAGGGGGGCATCCACCCGTCCTTCACCGGCGAGACCTACCTCGAGATCGTACGCAGCGCGCTTCGTGCGGCGCCTGGCATCCACGTACATGCGTTCTCACCGCTCGAGATCACCCACGGCGCCGCCACGCTGAATCTTTCGGTCGAAGAATTCCTCGCGCAGCTGGCTGCAGCCGGTCTGCGTACCCTGCCGGGGACGGCGGCCGAGATCCTCTGCGACGACGTGCGCGGGATCATCTGCGCCGACAAGCTCGATACGCAGGCCTGGCTCGCGGTGATGCGCGCGGCGCATGCCACCGGCCTGCGCAGCACTTCGACGATCATGTTCGGCCACGTCGA
>CAZIRD010000135.1:0-6943 GCA_964541625.1 uncultured Acidibacter sp. | reverse complement strand
CGACGAGGTCGATGCCGATGCTGTCGTGGCGGCCGGTGTCGATGGCGAGCCGCAGCTTCGTGCCCACGCCGTCGGTGCCGGAAACCAGCACCGGACGCTGCCAGCGGCCGGGCGGCAGTTCGACGAGGGCACCGAAACCACCGATGCCCGCCAACACCTCCGGCCGTTGTGCGCGGCGCACCAGCGGCTTGATGCGTTCGACAAGTTCGTCGCCGGCATCGATGTCGACGCCCGCATCTCGGTAGGTGAGTCCGGTGGTCTTCTCGGATTGCTGGCTCATGGGCGTCCGGCAGGCAAAAAACGCTGTGCTATTGTACGCGCTTTCGGCCATGACCATCCCGTTTCCCCGCTGTTTCCCGCTGCGTTTGTGCGTGTCCGCTGGCTGCGCACTGGCGCTTTGCGTGCTGCTCACGCGACTGGCGCTCGCCACGCAGCCGGTGGCGGTCGGCGACGTCGTGGTGGAGTCCACCGGCGAGGCGGCCTATGCCGAAGCCATGCGCGTCGCGATTGTGCGCGTCACCGGGCGCCGCTCCGCGGTCGCCGATCCGGTCTTCGCGCCACTCCTGCAAGATGCCCGACGCTACGTGCAGATCGTCCGTCCGGCCACCGCCGGTGCGCCGGCGCGAATCACCCTCGATGGCGCGGCGATCGAACGCGCAGTGGCGCAGCTGGGTCAACCGGTCTGGCCTCGCGAGCGGCCGCTGGTGCTCGGCGTGATCACCTCCGCACCGCAGGGCGCCGATGCCGCTTCGAGCCGCGCGCAACTCGAGCGCGCGGCCGAGGCCCGTGGTTTGCCGCTGCGCCTCGCAGCCGCGGCGTCCGTCGGCCTTGCGGCGGGTGTGCAGGCGACACCGGAGGCGGCACTGCTCGCCGCCCGCCGCGCCGGCGCCGACGTCGCGCTGCTCGGCGAGGCCGACGGCGAAGACTGGCAATGGACGCTGTTCGACGGTGCAACCGCCACGGTTTTCCATGGCGAGGTCACTGCCGGCATCGAGGGCACGGCGGATACGCTTGCGCTCGGTTCGCAGGCCGCAGCGGCGCAGCCGTTCGTGAGCAGCGAGTTTCGAGTGCTTGGAGTTCGCGGGCTCAAAGATTATGCCGAGCTCGCAAAGTTGCTCGAATCGCAACCGGCAATCCGCTCCGCCGAACTCATCGCCGCCGACACCGAGGGAGTCTGGTTCCGGGTCGAGGTTGCCGGCGGCAAAGCAGGTCTTATCGAGGCGCTGGCGTCGCAGCCGCGGCTCAAGCGCGAGGGTGGCGGCGAGAAGCGCGATGGCGGCGATGAGCCGCCGCGATATCGCTTTCAGCCCTGAGCACCATGCTGCAGCACCTGCCCAATGCGATCTGCCTCATCCGCATCGCGCTGACCGTGCCGACGGTCAATGCGATTGACCGCGGCGACTATGCGCTTGCGCTTGCCGTCTTTTCGATCGCGGCGATCTCCGATGGTCTCGACGGTTACCTGGCCAAGCGTTTCGGCTGGACCTCCTACCTCGGACGGGTGCTCGATCCGCTCGCCGACAAGATCCTGCTGGTTTCCGCGTTCCTTGCCTGCGCCTGGCAGGGTCTCGTGCCGGTGTGGCTGGCGGCCGCGGCGATCGCCCGCGACGTCATGCTGGTGGGCGGGGCCATCATTTACCGGCTGTGGTTCGGCCCGATCGACGAACACCCGTCGCGCGTCTCGAAAGTGAATACCACGCTGCAGATCATCGTCGTCATTCTCGCCATGCTCGATGCGGCGGTCGCGATCGTCCCTGCGGCGCTGCTGCTGTCGCTTGCGGTGGCGACGTTCTTCACCACAGTGGTCTCCGGCGTCGATTACATGGGACGCTCGTTCCGTCGCGCCTGGCATCTGCCGGCGCCGCCCTGAGCGGCATCTCAATGGAGCAGATTCCCCTCGGCGTCCGCCTGCGCGAGCGCGCCACCTTCGAAGGATTCGTCGCCGGCAGCAATCTGCAGGCGGTCGCCCGTGTGCGTGCCGCGGTCGAGGATGCAGCGCGCGCGGTGGTCTGGCTTTGGGGCAGCGAGGGCAGCGGTCGGACGCATCTGCTGCTTGCGGCCTGCGCGGCCGCATCGCTGGGCACTCGCGTCGTCTATCTGCCGCTCGCCGAGATCGGCGCGACAGCGGCGGATTTCATTGGCAGTGCAGCGGAAGCCGACCTGCTTTGTCTCGATGACCTCGACACCATCGTCGGTGACCCGGCTGTCGAGCGCGTGCTGTTCGCCGTTTATCGCCGATTGGAGGAGCGTGGTGCGCGGATCCTCGCTGCGGCCGCCGCACCGCCGGCGGCGCTGACATGGAATCTTGCCGATATCGGTTCGCGATTTGCGGCAGCCGAGATCTTCCAGTTGCGCGCCCTCGATGAGACGGGCTGCGAGGAGGCGCTGCGACGCCGGGCCGCGGCCCGTGGTCTCGATCTTCCCGAGGAGACGGCGCGCTACCTGCTGCGCCGCATCCCGCGAGACATGCGCTCGCTCAGTCGATTGCTCGATGAGATCGACGTCGCTGCGCTTAGCGCGCAGCGGCGCCTCACCGTCCCGTTCGTGCGCGGGATTCTCGGCGAGTCTTGAGCGCGACCGCGGCGTCGGCGACGCGTGCGCCGTGCGCCCTCGCCAGCGACTTCTCCTCCTCGGTCAGCGAGACGGCGTTGCCGTAGGGAGTGAAGTGCGACGCGCCATAGGGCGTGCCGCCCGAGCGGGTCGAGGAGAGTGCCTGCTCGGCATAGGGGATACCGACGATCAGCATGCCGTGATGGATCAACGGCACCATCATCGACAAGAGCGTGCTTTCCTGCCCGCCGTGCAGACTGCTGCTGCCGGTGAAAACACCGGCAGGCTTGCCGATCAGCGAGCCGTCGGCCCAGAGTGCGCTGGTCGAATCGAGAAAGTGCTTCACCGGCGCCGCCATGTTGCCGAAGCGGGTCGGGCTGCCGAGCAGCAGTCCGTCGCAGCGGCGCAGGTCGGCGAGCGAGGCCCAGGGCGCGCCGGTTGCCGGCACCTGCACGACCGGCCGCTCGTTGTCGGCTGAAACCTCGGGCAGGCTGCGCAAGGTGGCGCTCGCGCCGTCCACCGACTCTACCCCGCGACAGATCTGCCGCGCGAGCTCCGCCGTGGCGCCGTGGCGGGAGTGGTAGACAACGAGGATTTCCGCGCCGCTCATTTCGTGCTGTCCGCAGCCCGTTGCAGGGCCTCGGCCACGCCGCCCTCGGCTGCGGCCCGCGCGGCACGCAGCCGCTCGAGCACCTCGTCCAGCGGCCAGTCCTCGTTGGCGCTCGCCCGCCGGTGTCGGTATTCGAGTTTGCCGGCGTCGATGCCGCGGTCGGAAATGACGATCCGATGCGGGATACCGAGCAGTTCCGCATCAGCGAACTTCACGCCCGGCCGGGCGTCGCGGTCGTCGAGCAGCACCTCGAGACCGGCAGCCTGCAGCGATGCATAGAGCCGCTCGGCGAGTGCGCCCACGCGCGGCGACTTGGCGGCATTGAGCGGAACGAGCACGACGCTGAACGGTGCGATCGGTTCAGGCCAAAGAATGCCGGCGGCGTCGTGGTTCTGCTCGATCGCCGCGGCGACGATGCGCGTCACGCCAATGCCGTAGCAACCCATGTACATGGTCACGGGCTGGCCGGATTCATCGAGCACGCTGGCCTGCAGCGCCTCGCTGTACTTGCGACCGAGCTGGAAGATGTGTCCGACCTCGATCCCGCGTCGGATGCGTAGCGTGCCGGTACCGCCCGGGCTCGGGTCGCCGTCGACGACGTTGCGCAGATCGGCCGCGGCGGCCTCCGGCAGGTCGCGGCCCCAGTTGACGCCGCTGAAGTGGTGATCGAGTTCATTGGCACCGCAGACGAAGTCCGCGAGCGCGAGCGCTGCGTGGTCGGCGTAGACGGGGCAGGTGAGACCGATCGGTCCGAGATAACCCGGTTCGCAGCCGGTGGCCGCTACCACTGCCTCCCGGGCGGCGAGGCGCAGCGGCGTCGCCACGCCGGGGAGCTTCTGTGCCTTGATGGCGTTGAGCTCATGATCGCCGCGCAGCACGAGACCGACCACGCCGCCGCCCGTACCGTCGACCATCAGCAGTTTCAGGGTCTGTGCGGCGGACACACGCAGAAAACCGGCAACCGCATCGATCGTCTTCTGGCCCGGCGTTGCGACTTTCCGCAACTCCGCAGTGGCCGCCGGACGCGGCATGGGCGAGGCGCGGGTCGGCGCGAGTTCGAGATTGGCGGCGTAATGGTCGGCGCCATCCGAGACGGCGATCGCGTCCTCGCCCGAGTCGGCCAGCACCTGGAACTCCTCGGAAGCCGTGCCGCCGATCGAGCCGGTGTCCGCTTTCACGGGGCGGAACTCCAGGCCCATGCGGGTGAACATGCGGACGTAGGCCGCACGCATGGCGTCGTAGCCCTGCTGCAGCGACTGCGGGTCGAGGTGGAAGGAGTAGGCGTCTTTCATGATGAATTCGCGGCCGCGCATCACGCCGAATCGCGGGCGGATCTCATCGCGGAACTTCACCTGGATCTGATAGAAGTTCACCGGTAGCTGTCGGTAGCTCTTCAATTCGCGACGCGCGAGGTCGGTGATTACTTCCTCGTGGGTTGGGCCGATGACGAAGTCGCGCTGATGGCGGTCTTTCAGTCGCAGCAGTTCCGGTCCGTACTGCTCCCAGCGTCCGGACTCCTGCCACAGTTCGGCCGGCTGTACGGCCGGCATGAGTACCTCCAACGCACCCGCACGATTCATCTCCTCGCGGATGATGTTTTCAACCTTGCGCAGGGTACGCAGGCCGAGCGGCGTCCAGGTGTAGATGCCCGCCGCCAGCCGGCGGATCAGGCCCGCGCGCAGCATCAGCTGGTGACTGACAACCTCGGCTTCGGCCGGGGTTTCCTTGGTGGTGTTGATCGGGTATCGGGACCAGCGCATGGCAGGGTGGGTCTCGTGGGCTATCGAAAGGTGCGCCATGTTACGGGTGCTGCGATTGTCCCGAAAGGTTCAGCCCCCTATGATGACCCGATGAGTCGTCAGCCCTTGCCAGCCGGAGCCCCGCAGCCGTGACCCGCCCCCCGAGTGGTCCCGAGCCCGCCACGCTGCGGCGGCGGGGTATCTACCTGCTGCCCAACCTGTTCACCACGGGCTGCCTGGGTTGCGGCTTCTTCGCCGTGGTATCGGCAATCAACGGCGACTTCGAGCGCGCCGGCGCGGCGATCTTCCTCGCCATGATTTTCGACGGGCTCGATGGGCGAGTGGCCCGCTGGACCCGCACCGAGAGCGTGTTTGGCAAGGAGTACGACAGCCTCGCCGACATGGTGGCGTTCGGGGTCGCTCCGGCGCTGGTGGCGTATCAGTGGGGCGTTGCGGCAATCGCCGAATACGGCAAGGCCTGGGAGCGTTTCGGCTGGGTCGCGTCGTTCATCTACGTCGCCTGCGCTGCGCTGCGGCTCGCGCGTTTCAACGCCCGCGCGGCGACCGTGGACAAGCGCTACTTTGAAGGTCTGCCGAGTCCGTCGGCGGCCGGGCTGGTGGCTGCCTTCGTCTGGTTCTCGAGTGAGTGGACAGAGCCAGGTCTGACCGGGCTCGCGCTGACTTTCTCGGTCTGCCTGCTTGCCGCGGTGATGATGGTCTCGGGGTTCCCTTACCCGAGCATCAAGCAGATCGACTGGAACGCGCGCATGAAGTTCTTTTATTTCGTGATCGTGCCGATCTCGCTGGCGCTGGTCGCTGCCGAACCGCCGACCATGCTGCTCATCCTGTTTTCGATCTACGTGCTGCTTGCCCCGGTGCTTTGGGCCTTCCGACGGCTGCGCCGCAGCGGCGTCCGCACGCCACCCGATCAGGCCGATGACTGACCTGCAGCGTCGGGCGCGCTACCTCGAGGCGCTCGGCATCGATCTTTGGATTCCCAAGGCCGCGCCTGCGGTGCCGCAGGCGCCGACGGCCGTGCCGCCGGCGCCCCCCGCGCAGGCCGCTGTGCTGCCCGCGCCGACGGTCGCTGCGGGCCTGGACTGGGACGCGCTCGCCGCCTGCGTACGCGACTGCACCCGCTGCGGGCTGCATCGCGACCGCACGCAGACGGTGTTCGGGGTCGGCGATCGGACGGCCCGCTGGATGGTGATCGGCGAGGCGCCCGGAGCCGAGGAGGACCGCTCGGGCGAGCCGTTCGTGGGCGCTGCCGGGCAGCTGCTCAACGCCATGCTGGCGGCCATCGATTTGCCGCGCGAGACGGTGTTCATCGCCAACATCCTGAAGTGCCGCCCGCCGGACAACCGCGACCCGAAGCCGGAGGAGGTCGCCGAGTGCCTGCCTTACCTGCATCGTCAGGTGGAACTGGTGCGCCCGCGGATCATCCTTGCGTTCGGCCGGGTCGCTGCGCAGAACCTGCTTGGCACCGAGACCGCGCTCGGCAAACTGCGCGGCAGTGTGCATCGCTTCGGTGCCCTCAACACGCCGGTCGTGGTCACGTATCATCCCGCTTATCTGTTGCGCAGCCCCGGTGAGAAGCGCAAGGCCTGGGAGGACCTCAAGTTCGCCCGCCGCGTATTCGCGGAATCAGATACCCCCACCTGACCATCAGGCCCCGATCAGCAAGGCACGATTACCCAGCCCCGACCCAAATGGCGACCGTCCCCAAGGAATTTTTCATTCCGCAGCTTGCCTTCCGACGCATGACGGAGGCCGACGTGCCGGCGGTGGTCGCCGCCGAGCGCGCGGGCTATGCGTTTCCGTGGAGCGAGGGGATCTTCCGCGACTGTCTGCGCGCGGGTTACATCTGCCGCGTGGCCGAGCTCGACGAACTGTTTGTCGGTTATGGCGTACTCAGCGTGGTCGCCAATGAGGCGCATGTTCTCAATCTCTGCGTCCGCCCAGAGTTCCGCTGCCGCGGCCTCGGGCGACGGATGCTGCAGCACCTCATCGATACCAGTCGCGCGGCTGGCGCGACCGATCTATT
>CAZIRD010000134.1:5187-6963 GCA_964541625.1 uncultured Acidibacter sp. | reverse complement strand
GGCAGGACTCGTCGGCGGCGATGGCGCAACCCACCAGGGCGCCTACGACATCTCGTATCTGCGCTGTATCCCGAACATGGTACTGATGGCGCCCTCCGACGAGAACGAATGCCGTCAGATGCTGCATACGGCAACCACCCTCGCCGGCCCTGCCGCGGTGCGCTATCCGCGCGGCGTCGGCAACGGCACGACGGCGGTGCGCGAGCTGTCGGCGTTGCCGATCGGTCGCGGCATCGTGCGACGAGAGGGTCGGTCGGGGCTCGCAATCCTGGCCTTCGGTACGCTGCTGCACCCGTTGCTGTCGATCGCCGAAAGGCTGGATGCGACGGTAGTCGATATGCGCTTCATCAAGCCGCTCGACATCGAGTTGCTGCTGAAGATCGCCGAACGTCATCGCGCCCTGGTCACCGTTGAGGAAAACGCCGTCCTCGGTGGCGCCGGCTCGGCAGTGGCCGAGGCCCTGACGAGCGCCGGCGTATCGCTGCCGCTGCATCTCATCGGCATACCGGACCGTTTCATTGAACACGGCTCGCGCGAAGACTGCCTGAAACTCGCGGGCCTCGATGCCGCCGGACTCGGCCACCAGATCGATGCGTGGTGGCAGGGTCAGCTTGCTCCGCAACGCACCGGAACCTGAAAGGACTCTTATGGCCTCTGCCTCAGCCGCCACCGTCGAGGACGTCCAGTCGCGCGCCGACACCCGACAGCTGCCGATCAACAAGGTGGGTATCAAGGACATCACCCATCCGGTGAAATTGCGCGATCGCTCGAGCGGCGAGCAGCACACCGTCGCGACCTTCAACATGTACGTGAACCTGCCGCACGACTTCAAGGGCACTCACATGTCGCGCTTCGTCGAGATCCTGCACGGCGAGCGGGAAATCTCGGTGGAAAACTTCCGTCGCATGCTGGCGGACATGACGCAGAGGCTGGAGGCGCAGTCCGGACACATCGAGATGAGCTTCCCGTTCTTCGTCATGAAGCGGGCACCGGTGTCGGGTGTCGAAAGTCTGATGGACTATCGGGCGACGCTGATCGGCGAGCAGCGCGGCAGCGACGCAGAGCTCTGGGTGCGAGTGGTGGTGCCGGTGACCAGCCTCTGCCCCTGCAGCAAGCGGATTTCCGATCGCGGTGCACACAACCAGCGCTCGCACGTCACCATCTCCGCGCGTCTGCGAGAGCACCTGTGGATCGAGGAGTTGATCGATATCGCGGAATCCGAAGCCTCCTGCGAGGTGTTCGGGATCCTCAAGCGTCCGGACGAGAAGTACGTCACCGAGCGCGCCTATGACAATCCGAAGTTCGTCGAGGATCTGGTGCGTGACATCGCCATGCGGTTGAACGCCGAAGATCGTATCGCCGCCTACACCGTCGAAGCCGAGAACTTCGAGTCGATCCACAATCACTCGGCCTACGCGCTGATCGAGCGCGACAAGGATCAAGCGCCGAAGTGATCGAAGCCCTCGGCGCAGGCGGCAGCGCAGGCGACTGCTAGAGCCGTCCGCGCAGCATCGACCGACCGCATGTTCACCCGCGCGACCCTGTCGTTCGCCGGCGGCGTGGTCAACTCGCCGATGATCGTGAACTCGTGATGCTCGCGCAGTGCCGCGAGCTCGCTCTCTCGTGCCTGCGGCACGGCGAAGGCGAGCTCGTAGTCATCACCACCGCCGAGTACGAAGCCGAGTGCCTCTCGTTCACTGAGCCCCTCTGCGCGAACGAGCGTAGCGAGCGCGCTCGACCGCGGTAGCGCATCGAGATCGATCAGCGCACCGCAGC
>CAZIRD010000134.1:0-5087 GCA_964541625.1 uncultured Acidibacter sp. | reverse complement strand
CCCCTGCCCGCGGGCACAAAACCCAGCACCTGCACGTTGATGGCCAGCGGCCCGCGCGTCGTGTCACCGCCGACCAGCGCCACGTCATGCTCGAGCGCAAGTGCGGAATAACCCGCCGCGAAGTCGGCGAGCCAGGATTCTTCGGTTCGCGGCAACGTCAGCGCGAGCAGGCTCCAGGCCGCAGTGGCACCCATGGCGGCGATGTCGCTCAAATTCACCGCCAGCGCGCGATGGCCGATGGAGCGCGGCGGCGAGTTCACCGGAAAGTGCACGCCCTCGACGAGCGTATCGCTGACGGCAACGAGATCGAAACCGGGGGGTGGCCGCAGGATCGCACCGTCGTCGCCGACACCGAGCACGACGTCTGCCCGGCTCGCGCCGCAGCGGCGAAAGTAGCGCTCGATCAGCGCGAATTCGCCAATGGCCATGGGGTCAGTGTTCGTGCGGCCGCAACTCGCGGGCTGCGCGATCGAGCACGGCGTTGACGAACTTGTGGGCGTCAGTCGCACCGAAGCGGCGCGTCAGGCTCACGGCCTCGTTGACGACCACGCGCCACGGGACATCGGGTCGGGCGGCAAGCTCGTGGACGCCGATCAGCAGCACCGCATGTTCGACCGGATCAAGCTCCGCCGGCAGGCGATCGACCCAGCCGGCCAACCGCTCATCGAGCGCCGCCCTCGACTCGGCCACGGTACGCACGAGCTCATCGAAGTATTCACGGTCGGCTCGGACCATGTCCTCTTCGGTGGAAAATTCTTTGAGCAGATCCTGCCATGGTGAGTCATTGAGCTGCAGCCGGTACAGGGCCTGCATGGCCAGCTTGCGGGCCAGTGAGCGGGCACCCGACCGCATGTCGACCTTCGGCTTCACGGGCGCAACCTCGCGAGGAACGCCGCCATCTCGAGGGCGGCCTCGAGCGCCTCACCGCCCTTGTTCATGCGCGCAGGGTCCGCACGCTCTTCGGCCTGCGCGCGATTCTCGGTGGTGAGTACGCCGAAGATTACCGGCACGCCCGTATTCAGGCCGGCAGTCATGAGGCCGCGGGCACACTCGCCGGCCACGAAGTCGAAGTGCGGCGTATCGCCTCGGATCACGCAGCCGAGCGCAATCACCGCGACATGCCGGCCCGTGCGGGCCAGAGCCTGGGAGGCGAGCGGCAACTCATAAGCGCCCGGCACGAAGTGTTCCTCGAATGCCTCCGCAGCGCCGCCATGGCGGGCCCAGGCGGCGCGCGCACCGGCGAGCAACTGCGCGACGATCACGTCGTTGAAGCGCGCCGCCACCACCGCAACCCGTACACCGCGGGCATCGAGCGCGGGGGCTGCACCGAGTCCCGCGGACTGCGAAGCGAGTTTCATGGCTGACTCTCCACGGGATTACTGTCGACGTAGCTTTCGACCTCCAGATCGAAGGCCGAGAGTCCGTGCATTTGTTTGGGCGCCGAGAGTACCCGCATGCGGCGCAGGCCGAGGTCCTTGAGGATCTGCGCGCCGATGCCGTAAGTGCGCAGCACCGGGGCACCATCGCCCGCCACGCCCGCTACCCGCCCCCCCTCAAGAGCGCGCACGGCATCGGCCAGCTCGCGCGGCGACTCGCTGTCGCGCAGCACCACGACCACTCCTGCGCCCTCGTCGGCAATGCGTTGCAGGGCCGCACGCAGCGTCCAGCGACGCGATCCGGCCGTGATGCCAATGACGTCGAGCAGGGTGTCGGCCAGATGCACGCGTACCAGAGGCGCCTCGACTGCAGCGAGATCGCCGCGCACCAGCGCGAGATGCACGTCACGATGCACGTGATCCTGATAGGCCAGCAGCCTGAACTCGCCGGCTTCGGTGTGCACGGTGCGATCGGCGATCCGCTCGACCGAGCGTTCGGTACGCAAGCGATAGCGGATGAGATCGGCGATGGTGCCGATGCGCAGCCCGTGCTTGCGTGCAAAGGTCTCGAGATCAGGTCGCCGCGCCATCGTGCCATCGTCGTTCATGATCTCGACGATCACCGCCGCGGGTTCGAGACCCGCGAGTCGTGCGAGATCGCAGCCCGCTTCGGTGTGACCCGCCCGCGTCAGCACACCGCCCGGCTGCGCCATGATCGGGAAGATATGCCCGGGCTGGCGCAGATCCTGCGGACGGGCATCAACAGCGACGGCGGTGCGTACGGTGTGCGCCCGATCGAAGGCGGATATGCCGGTGGTGACGCCTTCGGCCGCCTCGATGGAGAGCGTGAAGTTGGTGCGATGTTCGCGATGCGTATCGCTGACCATGAGCGGCAGGCGCAACTGCCGGCAGCGCTCCTCGGTAAGCGTGAGACAGATGAGCCCGCGACCATGGCGGGCCATGAAGTTGATGTCCTCGGGACGCACCTTCGAGGCGGCCATCAGCAGGTCGCCCTCGTTCTCGCGATGTTCGTCGTCCATGATCACGACCATCTTGCCGGCCGCGAGATCCGCGAGGATGTCTTCGACCTGATCGAGTGTGCCGGCGCTCACCATCGCATCCTCACCGTGGGCTGCTCAGCAGGCGCTCGACGTAGCGGGCGACCTGATCGACTTCGAGATTCACGCGGCGACCCGGCCGGAACTCACCGAGCGTCGTCACCTGCAAGGTATGCGGAATGAGATTGACCGCAAAGTCAGCCGGCCCAACCTCATTGACCGTCAGGCTGACGCCATCGATCGCCACCGAGCCCTTGCGGGCAAAGAACCGCGCAAGCTCCGCAGGACAACCGAACTGCATGCGTACCGAGCGCGCATCGTCGCGAACAGCGATGAGTTCGCCGAGCCCATCGACATGGCCCGAGACGAGGTGGCCGCCGAGCGCATCGCCCGCACGCAGGGCGGGTTCGAGGTTGACCCGCGAGCCCACTACCAGCGTGCCGAGCGTGGTGAGCGCGAGGGTCTCGTTGGAAACGTCTGCGGCGAATGACGCCGGGCGACTGGCGCCGCGATCACCGAGATCGATTTCGAGTGCCGTCAGACAGACGCCGCTGACGGCGATGCTGTCGCCGGTGCGGGTCGCCGAGAGGTCGAGTCGCCCGACGGCGATACGCAGTCGCAGGTCACCGCCGCGACGCTCGAGCGCCGCTACATGACCCGTGTCCTGAATGATTCCGGTGAACATGACTGATCCGCTGCCTGAACGAGCGCCCGGGCGCTCAGTCGCCGGGGCGCAGCATGATACGGATATCCGGCCCGATCTGGCGCAGATCGTGCACTCGCCAAGCCGCAACGTCGGCGAGCCGCAGCGGGCCAGCCAACTGCGCGAGCGGGCGACCATCGGTGCCGAGCAGTTTGGGCGCGAGGTAGACCACAAGTTCGTCAACGAGGCCGGCCTCGAGCAGCGAACCGGCGAGCGTCGGACCCGCCTCGGTCCAGACCTCATTGAGCGCCGCCGCACCCATCCACTCGAGCATCGCCCGCAGGTCGAGGCGTCCATCGGCGGCCGTGCCGATGGTCTCGATGCGCTCCCCGCCGACCCGCGCGCGCTCATTTGCACTCGGCACGATGACAGAAGGCCGTTGCGCGCTGAGGCGAACGATCTCCCCGGGAGTCGCAAAGACACGGGCACTTGCCGGCACACGCAGTTCGCGATCGAGGATGACGCGCAGCGGCGGACGCTCGACGCCATCCTCGGGTCTTGCGGTCAGTTCGGGGTCGTCGGCCAGCACGGTGGCGCTGGTGCTGAGGATTGCAGCGCTCGCTGCGCGAAAGCAATGCACATCGCGGCGTGCTTCCGGCGAGGTGATCCAACGACTCTCGCCGCTCGCGAGCGCGGTGCGGCCATCGAGGCTGGCGGCCAGTTTCAGGCGCAGCCAGGGCCGCCCGCTGCGCATCCGCTTGAAAAAACCGACATTGAGCTCCTCGCCCTCGTCGGCAAGCAAGCCGGTGGCCACGTCGATGCCGGCAGCGCGCAGCCGCGCGGCACCTGAACCATCAACCCGCGGATTGGGGTCGCCGCAGGCGTAGACCACACGACCCACGCCGGCCGCGATCAGCGCCTCGGTGCAGGGCGGCGTCCGCCCGTGGTGGTTGCAGGGCTCGAGGGTCACGAATGCCGTGGCTCCCCGCGCCCGCGCGCCGGCCTCGCGCAGTGCGTAGACCTCGGCGTGGGGCTGCCCGGCACGCTGGTGCCAACCCTCGCCGATCAAGGCATCGCCGTGCGTGATGACGCAGCCGACGCGGGGATTGGGTTGTGTGGTCCGGGTGCCGAGCGCGGCAAGCTCCAGCGCCCGTCGCATCGCACGACGTTCGAATTCGCTCCAGGGCAACTCGCGCGACTCAACCACCTTTGCCACCCTTGCCGCTCTTGCCGTCTTCAGCGCCTTTGCTGTCGCCGCCGGCGAGCAGCGAGAGCTGCCCGGCAAGCGGCTCGCGGCGGCGGCGGCTGCGCAATTTCTCGACTTCGTCGCGAAACGCCTCGACGTCCTGGAAACTGCGATAGACCGAGGCAAAGCGCACATAAGCCACTTCGTCGAGATGACGCAGTTCATCCATCACGAATTCGCCGATCTGCCGCGAGCGCACCTCGCGCTCACCGAGACCGCGCAACCGCTGCAGGATGCGCGCGATCGCGGCCTCGACGCGCTCCTGCTCGACCGGACGTTTCTGCAACGCCTTCAGCAGTCCGGATCGCAACTTCTGTTCGTCGAAAGGCTCGCGGCTGCCGTGGCTCTTGACCACCAGCGGCATGACGAGTTCGGCCGCTTCAAAGGTGGTGAAGCGCTCGCCGCAGGCGAGGCACTCGCGACGGCGGCGGATCTGACGGCCCTCGGCCGCCAGACGCGAATCGTTGACCTTCGTCTCTTCGTGACCGCAGAAGGGACAGTGCATGACTGCAGGCGGTCACGCGCAGCGGCGGCTCAGCCCGCCGCGGCGCTCAACCCACCGAGTCGCGCAGACTCCTGTGCCGACGACCCGTAGACGGGGAACCGATGACAGAGCGCTGTCACCTGCCCGCGGACGCGAGCCACCGCCTCAGCCGACCCTTCGGCATCGAGCACGTCGGCGATGAGATCGGCGACCAGGGTGATCTCGGCTTCCTTGAAGCCGCGCGTGGTCGCCGCCGGCGTGCCGATGCGGATGCCGCTCG
>CAZIRD010000133.1:0-7009 GCA_964541625.1 uncultured Acidibacter sp. | reverse complement strand
GTCATCGGCGCCGGCACCATGGGCACCGGCATCGCCATCAACTTCCTCAACGCCGGCATCGGCGTGCGCCTGCTCGAGGTCGGCAAGGAGGCGCTGGAGCGCGGTGTCGGTCGCATCCGCGAGGTCTACGAAGGGCAGGTGAAGAAGGGCAAGCTCGACGCCGCCAAGCTGCAATCGCGCATGGCGCTGCTCGAGCCCGTGCTTGAGTACCCGGCGATCGCCGACGTCGATCTCGTCATCGAGGCGGTGTTCGAGGAGATGGCGGTCAAGGAAAAGGTGTTCCGCACGCTCGATGCCACCGTCCGTCAGGGCGCGATCCTTGCCACCAACACCTCGACGCTGGACGTCAACCGCATCGCCGGCTTCACGGCGAGGCCTCAGGACGTGATCGGCCTGCACTTCTTCAGCCCGGCCAATGTCATGCGTTTGCTCGAAGTGGTACGCGGCGCGCAGACGGCACCCGACGTGCTCGCCACCGCGATGGCGCTCGCCAAGAAGATCAAGAAAACGGCCGTGGTCGCCGGAGTCTGTGACGGCTTCATCGGCAATCGCATGATCCACGAGTACTCGGCGCAGGCCATGCAGATGGTCGATGAGGGCGCGAGTCCCGAGCAGATCGACAAGGCCATCGAGAAGTTCGGTTTTGCCATGGGGCCATTCCGCATGGGGGATCTTGCCGGCACCGACATCGGCTGGCTGATCCGCAAGCGCCAGTACACCGAGCATCCGCAGATGGCCCGGCAGGTCATCGCCGACAAGCTGTGCGAGCTCGGACGCTTCGGCCAGAAGACGGGCGCGGGCTGGTATGACTACCGCAAGGGCGACCGGACCGCCTATCCGTCACCGGTCGTGGCCAAGCTCATCGACGATGAGCGCAAGGCGGCCGGGCGGCCGCTGCGCAAGCTCGACGAGCGCGAGATCGTCGATCGTCTGGTCTATGCGCTGGTCAACGAAGGCGCGCGTATCCTCGAGGAGAAGATCGCGCAGCGCGCGTCGGACATCGACGTCGTCTATCTCATGGGCTACGGCTTTCCGGTGTGGCGCGGCGGCCCGATGCACTACGCCGAGTCGCAGACGCTTTACGAGGTGGCGCGCCGCATGCGCAGCTTCGCGGCGCTGCCCGGTGCGCATGCGGAGTTCTGGAAGCCGGCGGCGCTGATCGAGCGTCATGCCGCCGAAGGTCGTTCATTCAATGGAGGTGCAGCATGAGCCGCGCCAGTGCGGCCCGCGAGGCCGTGATCGTTTCCACTGCGCGTACGCCGCTCGCCAAGAGCTGGAAGGGCGCACTCAACATGACCCACGGCGCCACCATGGGTGCGCATGTCATCAAGGCCGCCGTCGAGCGCGCCGGCATCGACCCGGCGTCGATCGACGACGTGGTCATGGGCTGCGGCAACCCGGAAGGCGCAACGGGTTTCAACGTCGCGCGGCAGTCGGCGCTGCGTGCGGGTCTGCCGGTCACCGTGCCCGGTCTGACCGTCGCCCGCTTCTGCTCGTCGGGCTTGCAGGCGATCGCCATCGCCGCGCAACGCGTGCTGGCCGACGAGGGCGACGTGTACGTGGCCGGCGGCCTCGAGTCGATCTCTTGCGTGCAGGGCGAAGCCAACCGCCACATGCAGACCGAGTCCTGGCTGCTCAAGAACAAACCGTCCGTCTACCACAACATGCTGCAGACGGCCGAGACCGTGGCTACACGCTATGGCATCGCCCGCGAGCGGCAGGACGAGTACGGGGCGCGCAGCCAGCAGCGCGCCTGCGCGGCGCGGGCTGCGGGCCACTTCGACGCCGAGATCGCGCCGATTACGGTGCGCATGGCGGGCGTCGACCAGTCCGCGGGTGGCAAGCTCTACACCCGCGAGGTGACGCTGGCGCAGGATGAAGGGCTCCGCGAGGGTACGACCGTCGAGTCGATCGCCAAGATCAAGCCGGCGACGCCCGGCGGTTCGGTGGCGGCCGGCAACGCCAGCCAATTTTCCGATGGCGCCGGCGCGTGCGTGGTGATGAGCGCGGCCGAGGCCGAGCGCGTCGGCGCGAAGCCGCTGGGCGTGTTCCGCGGCTTTGCGGTGGCGGGCTGCGAGCCGGACGAGATGGGCATCGGGCCGGTGTTCGCCGTGCCGAAGCTGCTCAAGCGCTGCGGCGTCAACATTCAGGACGTAGGTCTCTGGGAACTCAACGAGGCGTTTGCGGTGCAGGTGATCTATTGCCGCGACAAACTCGGCATCGCCGATGATCGGCTGAACATCGACGGCGGCGCGATCGCCATCGGTCATCCCTACGGCATGAGCGGCCAGCGTCTCGTCGGCCACGCGCTGCTTGCCGGCAAGCGGCTCGGCGTGAAGTACGTGGTCACGACCATGTGCGTCGCCGGCGGCATCGGCGCCGCCGGGCTGTTCGAGGTCGTCTGATGCGGGCGGTGGCGGCGGCCCTGTTCGCAGTGCTGCTCGCCATCGTCGCGCCTCCACCCGCGATGGCCATCGAGATCCCCGCATACCGCGTGCTCGAGAGCGAGGGCGCCTACGAGTTGCGCGAGTACCCGCCGTACATGATCGCGGAGACCTCGGTCGATGCCGGCTTCATGAACGCCGGCAACGTGGCTTTCGGTCGCCTGTTTCGCTACATCAGCGGAGCGAACGAGAGCCGTACCGAGATCGCGATGACCGCGCCGGTCGAGCAGACTGGCGGGCCGCGGGGCGAGAAGATCGCCATGACGGCGCCGGTGGAGCAGGCGACCGTCGATGGCAGCTTTCGCGTCGGCTTCGTGGTACCGAGCAAATTCAGCCGCGATACCGTACCGAAACCGACGGATCCACGCGTGAGCATCCGCGAGGTGCCGGCGCGCACCGTGGCCGCCTGGCGCTATTCCGGGCGCTGGACCGAAGAAAACTTCCGCGAGCATGAGCGTGATCTGCGCGCGCTGCTCGCCCGCAAGGGCCTGCGGCCGCAGCCCGGCGACAGCGCGATCATCGCCCGCTACGACGCGCCGTTCATCCCGTGGTTCATGCGTCGCAACGAGGTACTGATCCCGCTCCTCACATCGGTTACACCGCAATGAACAACGATCTGCTGAGTCTGCGTCCCCTGTCGGCGCTCGATCGCCGCGGCTTCGTCACCACTGCGCTCGTCGGCGGCTTCGCCGCCGCGACGCTGCCGGTGAGCGCGTCCACCCTCACCACCAGCACCGACGGTCTCGATGCCGGGGAGACCAGGATCCCGGTGGCCGACGGCACGCTGCCCGCCTACTTCGCGCGTCCTGCGACCGGTCGCAACCTGCCGGTAGTACTGGTCATCCAGGAAATCTTTGGCGTCCATGAACATATCCGCGACGTCTGCCGACGGTTCGCGCGACGCGGCGCCTTGGCCGTCGCGCCGGAGTTGTTCGCGCGGCAGGGCAACCCGGCCACCGTCACCGACATGCAGGCGCTGATGCGCGACATCGTCGCCAGGGTGCCGGACGCACAGGTCATGGCGGATCTCGACGCCACCGTGAAGTGGGCGCGGGGCGAGCGGGGCAGCGGCAGGCTCGGTATCACCGGATTCTGCTGGGGCGGGCGCATCACCTGGCTGTATGCAGCGCATTCGAGCGAGGTCGCCGCCGGCGTGGCCTGGTACGGCCGGCTGGTGGGCCAGCCGAACGAGTTGCAGCCGCGGCATCCGGTGGATGTCGCCGCGACATTGCGAGCTCCCGTGCTCGGTCTCTACGCCGGTCGCGATGGGGGCATCCCGCTCGCGAGCGTGGAGCAGATGCGCACTGCACTCGCCGCGCCCGGAGTGTCGCCCGCTGCGAAAGCCTCGAGTATCACCGTCTATCCCGAGGCGCAGCACGGCTTCTATGCCGACTACCGCGCGTCCTACCGTGGCGAGGACGCCGAACCGGCCTTCCGCAGCGCCATCGAATGGTTCGCGCGCAACGGCGTGAAGCTGGCGGAGAGCGCGGGCTGAGACAGCCCGCGTGACGGCGATCCCGACGTGCTGCTGCGACTCGACGGGGTTTCGCTGGCGTTCGGTTCGCGGCCGCTGCTCGACCACGTCGATCTGCAGGTCGGCGAAGGCGAGCGCGTCTGCCTGATCGGTCGCAACGGCGAGGGCAAGTCCTCGCTGTTGCGTCTGGTGGCTGGCCGGGCACTGGCCGACGACGGCGAGGTGTGGACCAAGCCGGGCGCGCGCATTGCGCTACTGGCGCAGGATCTGGACGAGGCCGCGGGCGCGACGGTCCTCGATGTGGTGAAGGGTGGCGTGCCCGCCGGTCTCGAGACCTGGGAGGTTAGCCACCGCATCGACACGGTTTGTTCGCGGCTCGGACTCGAGCAGACGGCGAAGTTGGCCACACTCTCCGGTGGCTGGCGTCGTCGCGTGCTGCTCGGTCGCGCGCTGGTCGCCGAGCCGGACGTGCTGCTGCTCGACGAGCCCACCAACCACCTCGACATCGCGGCGATCGAGTGGCTCGAAGAAGCGATGGCGGCGTTTCGTGGCGCCTTGCTGTTCGTCAGTCACGACCGCGCCTTCGTCAATCGTCTTGCGACCCGCATCGTCGAACTCGATCGCGGCCGGCTGTCTTCCTGGCCGGGTAATTACGAGGATTACGTCGCCCGCAAGACGCTGCAGCTCGACATCGAAGCCAAGGCCAATGCGGACTTTGATCGCAAGCTGGCGCAGGAAGAAGTGTGGATACGCAAGGGCGTGGAAGCGCGCCGCACCCGCAATGAGGGGCGGGTACGTGCTCTGCAGGCGATGCGCCGCGAACGGCAGGCGCGCCGCGAGCGCACCGGCTCCGCCGAGTTCGCGGTCGCCGAAGCGGGGGAATCGAGCCGGCGCGTGTTCGAGGCGGAGGCGGCATCGGTGCGCTTCGGCGAGCGACAGGTGATCCGTGACTTCAGCACGCGCATCATGCGCGGCGATCGCGTGGGCATCGTTGGTCCGAACGGTGCAGGCAAGAGTACGCTGATCAAGCTGCTGCTCGGCGAACTCGAACCGACGAGTGGCGAAGTGATCCGCGGCGCGCGGCTGGAGGTGGCGTACTACGACCAGCAGCGTGAACAACTCGAGCTTGAGGCGTCGGTCGCCGACAACGTCAATGGTGGCAACGCGTTCGTACCGATCGGCGGCGAGAATCGCCACGTCTCGGGATATCTGCGCGATTTCCTGTTCCGGCCCGATCAGCTGCTGACGCCGGCGAAAGCGCTGTCGGGCGGCGAGCGCAACCGCCTGCTGCTGGCGCGGCTCTTTGCGCGGCCAGCGAATCTGCTGGTCATGGACGAGCCCACCAACGATCTCGACATCGATACGCTCGAGCTGCTCGAAGAGCGCGTGGCGGGTTTCGAGGGCACGTTGCTGCTCGTCAGCCATGATCGTGCCTTCCTCGATCGCGTGGTCACCAGCCTGCTCGTGCTCGAAGGCGACGGTGAGGTACGCGAGTTCATCGGCGGCTGGAGCGACTGGCGGGCGTGGCGCGACGCTCGCGATCTGCAACGTCGGCGTGCCGCTGCGCCCGCGACTTCGGCGGCGACCGCTTCGTCCTCCATGACCGCCGGCAATGAAGCGCGCCGGCGTCGGTTGTCCTTCAACGAGCAGCGCGAGTTCGACGCCCTGCCGGCGCGCATCGAAGAACTCGAGTCGCGCAAGGCGGAACTCGACGCGCTGGTGGCTGACGGTGCGTTCTATTCGCGCCCGCATGGCGAAGTACGCGAGACGCTGGCGTTGCTGCAATCGCTGGGCGAGCAGATCGAGACCGCCTATGCGCGCTGGCAGGAGCTCGAGTCGCGCCGCTGAGGCTGGCCGCAAATGCCGCGGTGCGCTGCCGCCAGCCTTTGACATTTGCGCGTTTTTCCCTGCAGATCCGTGGTATAAGGTGCGCCCGCTTCGCGGCGTCTGACCCAATTCCTCCCGCCTGATGCAATTCTCCGATCTTGGGCTCACGCCCGATTTGCTGCGCGCCGTCGCCGAAAAAGGCTACGAAACGCCGACGCCGATCCAGTCAAAAGCCATTCCTGCCGTACTCGCGGGTCGTGACGTGCTCGCCGGCGCGCAGACCGGCACCGGCAAGACCGCCGGTTTCGTCCTGCCGTTGTTGCAGCAGCTGGGCGCAGCGAGCGGGCGTCTGCCGCGCGTGCTGGTGTTGAGCCCCACCCGCGAGTTGACGGCACAGATCGCCGAAAATGCGCGTGCCTACGGCCGCTACACCAACCTGCGTACCGTGGTGATCTTTGGCGGCGTGAGCGAGCGGCCGCAGATCGATGCGCTGCGTCAGGGCTGCGACATTTTGGTGGCGACGCCGGGCCGTCTGCTGGACCTGGTCGAACAGCGTGTGCTCGATCTTTCCGGTGTGCGTCATCTCGTGCTCGATGAAGCCGATCGCATGCTGGATATGGGATTCATCCACGCCATCCGTCGCATCCTCGGCATGCTGCCGCCGACGCGGCAGAACCTGATGTTTTCGGCGACCTACCCGGATGCGATCCGCGACCTTGCGTCGCGGATGTTGCGCAGCCCGGTGGAGATCGAAGTGGCGCCGCGCAACACCACCGCAGAGCGCGTCGCGCAGGTGGCTTTCCGCGTGTCGAAGGAACACAAGCGTCACCTGCTCGTGCACCTCTTCCGCAACGGCGCCAGCGACGAAGGGCCGTGGTTCCAGGCGCTGGTCTTCACGCGTACCAAGCACGGCGCGAACCGGCTGGCGAGCCAGCTCGAGGCTGCCGGCATTCGGGCCGCTGCGATCCATGGCAACAAGAGCCAGGCGGCGCGGGTGCGTGCACTCGAGGACTTCAAGGCAGGGCGCGTTGCGGCGCTGGTGGCCACCGAGGTGGCGTCGCGCGGCATCGACATCAAAGAGTTACCGCAGGTCGTCAACTACGAGTTGCCGAACGTTCCCGAAGATTACGTCCACCGTATCGGTCGCACGGCGCGTGCCGGCGCCACCGGTCGCGCGGTGAGTCTGGTGGCACCCGACGAGGCCGGCTTGCTGCGCGACATCGAGCGCACCATGCGCCAGCCCGTGCCGGTGCTGCCGACGCCG
>CAZIRD010000132.1:5237-7195 GCA_964541625.1 uncultured Acidibacter sp. | reverse complement strand
CACTCTACATGCTGATTCCGCGCCTCTACGGCCGCACCGAGATGTGGAGCACGCGTCTCATCGACCTGCACTTCTGGACTACCACCATCGGCATCGTGCTCTATACGGTGTCGATGTGGATCGCCGGCGTGATGCAGGGCCTGATGTGGCGGGCGACGAATGCCGACGGCACGCTGACGTACACCTTCGTCGAAGCGCTCAAGGCGACCTACCCGTACTACGCGATCCGCCTCGTGGGCGGCACGATGGTGCTCTTCGGCATGTTCATCATGGTCTACAACGTGGTGAAGACCATCGGCGAGGGCCGCCCCATGCCGGTCGCCATTCCCTCACCGCAGCCGGCACACGCCTGAGGCGCCGGGGAGTCACACGTCCATGAAACACGAAATCATCGAGAAGAACATTGGTCTGCTGGGTATCCTGGTGGCGGTCGTCATCAGCTTCGGCGGTCTCGTCGAGATCATCCCGCTGACCCAGCAGAGCGAGGTCACCAGGCCCGCCCCCGGCGTCACGCCGTACTCCGCGCTGCAACTCGAGGGCCGCGACATCTACCTGCGGGAAGGCTGCTACACCTGCCACTCGCAGATGATCCGGCCGTTGCGCGGCGAGGTGGAGCGCTACGGGCACTATTCACTCGCCGGCGAGTCGGTTTACGACCATCCGTTCCAGTTTGGCTCGAAGCGCACCGGCCCGGATCTCGCGCGTGTGGGCGGCAAGTACACCGACGAGTGGCAGCGCCTGCACCTGATGAACCCGCGCGATCTCGTGCCCGAGTCCAACATGCCCGGCTTCCCCTGGCTGGCCGAGCGCAAGGTCGACGCATCGCTGACCGCCGACAAGATGCGCGCCCTGCGCAAGGTCGGTGTGCCCTATTCCGAAGCCGAGATCACCGCTGCCGCCGGCGACGTGTCCGGCAAGAGCGAGATGGAAGCGCTGATTGCCTACCTGCAGGGACTCGGCACTGCCTCCAGGCAGTGGAACTGAAACGGAGCACCCCACCATGACCGAAGAAACTCTCGGCGTGATGCGCGGCCTTGCCACGCTGTTCGCCATGCTGGCCTTCCTGGCGATCTGCGCCTGGGCCTGGAGCCGGCGGCGTCAACAAAAATTCGATGATGCGGCGCGGCTGCCGCTGGAGGAGGACGCACCATGATGAGCAGCGGACTGGCCGTTTTCGTTGTGGTCATCACCGTCCTCAACACGATCGCTGCGGTCGCGTTACTGCTCTGGATGCGCAAGCGCCGTGGCGAGTCGACACGTACCACCGACACGACCGGACATGTCTGGGATGGTGATCTCAAGGAACTCAACAACCCGCTGCCCCGGTGGTGGCTGTGGCTGTTCCTGCTCTCGGTGGCGTTCTCGGTGGGGTACGCCGTGCTTTACCCGGGACTTGGCAATCACGCGGGAACGCTCGGCTGGACCCAGGTCAAACAGTGGGAAGAGATGCAGGCGCGACAGGAGAGCGAGGCGCAGCGCATTCTCGCGCGCTTCGCGGATCGCGATCCGGGTCAACTTGCCGCGGATCCTGACGCCGTGCGTATCGGTCGCAACCTGTTCGCTAACAACTGCGCCGCCTGCCACGGTTCCGACGGCCGCGGCGCAGCCGGCTTCCCCAACCTCACCGACGCCGACTGGCTGTGGGGCGGCTCGCCGGAACTCATTCAGGCATCGATCTCGGGCGGTCGCATGGGCGTCATGGCGCCATGGGCCGAGATCCTCGGTGATCGTGGTGTCGACGATGCCATGGCGTACGTGATGTCGCTCTCGGGCCGCAAGGCGCCGCGTGGCGATGCGGTCGCGGGCCAGACGCATTTCCAGACCTACTGCATCGCCTGTCACGGCGCGAACGGCCAGGGCAACCCGGATGTCGGTGCACCGAATCTCACCGACAATATTTGGCTGCACGGCGGCTCGGCTGCAGCGATCCGCGCCACCATTGCCGGCGGCCGACAGAA
>CAZIRD010000132.1:3576-5137 GCA_964541625.1 uncultured Acidibacter sp. | reverse complement strand
GCCAGCATCGCCACGATGGTTTTCTTTGCCTTTGTCGATCCGTCACCGATCTTCGCGGTGCTTGCCTCGACCGGCGCGATCCCCGAGCGCACTGCGCTATACAGCATCGGTTTCTTTTTCTTCTGGGCGGTTTGCGCACTCGCCTCGCTGCTGACGGCCAGCCTGCTTGCGCCCCCGGCACGTCGTCCATGAACCGGCCCGAAACGCCCGCGGCCTACGAGTCGTACTACGCCGCCCACCAGAAAATCCATCCGCGGGAAGTTCGCGGCCGGTTCTCGACCTTGCGCAGCAGCGCCGCGTGGATCCTGCTCGGCCTTTTCTATGGCCTTCCATGGCTGCAGTGGGGCGGAAGACAGGCCATCCTCTTCGATCTGCCGGCGCGCCAGTTCCATCTCTTTGGCCTGACGCTGTGGCCGCAGGATTTCATCTTTCTCGCCTGGCTGCTGGTCATCGCTGCGCTCAGCCTGTTCTTCTTCACCGCCGTGGCGGGTCGGCTCTGGTGCGGTTACGCCTGTCCGCAAACCGTGTGGACGGAAGTCTTCCTGTGGATGGAGCGGGTCACCGAGGGCGACCGCGCGCAGCGCATCAAGCTCGACGCCGCGCCGTGGAGCGCGAGCAAGCTCCGTCGCAAGGCGGGCAAGCAATTCCTGTGGATCGTGTTCTCGCTCTGGACCGGCTTCACCTTCGTCGGCTTCTTCACGCCAGTGCAGGATCTCGCCGGACGCACCCTGTCGCTGTCGCTCGGCGGCTGGGAGACGTTCTGGATCCTGTTCTACGGCTTCGCCACGTACGGCAATGCAGGCTTCCTGCGCGAACAGGTCTGCAAGTTCATGTGTCCCTACGCGCGCTTCCAGAGCGCGATGTTCGATCGTGACACGTTGGTCATCACTTACGATGCCGCCCGCGGCGAGCCGCGCGGCGGACGGCGTCGCGGCACGGATGCCCGAGCGGCGGGACTCGGCGACTGCACCGACTGCACGCTCTGCGTGCAGGTTTGCCCCACCGGAATCGACATCCGCAACGGGTTGCAGTACGAGTGCATCGCCTGTGCCGCCTGTATCGACGCTTGCAACGGGGTGATGGAAAAAATGGGCTATGCGCGCGGTCTCGTGCGTTATGACACCCAGCACGCGCTCGAGCATCGGACCACGCGAGTGCTGCGCCCGCGGATCATCGTCTACGGCATGCTGCTCATGCTGCTGGTCACGGGTTTCGTCGCTGCGCTCGCACTGCGCAAGCCGCTGGGCCTCGACGTCCTGCACGATCGCAACACTCTGTATCGCACGCTCGACACCGGCGAGATCGAGAACGTGTATCTGCTCAAGATCATGAACAAGGCCGAAACCCAGCGCAGCTTCCGCGTGTCGATCGAGGAGTCCAGCCGCTTCCACCTCGACCCGGCGAGCCCCGTCTTCACGGTGGGACCCGGCGAAGTTTTCAACGCGGCGGTACGCGCACGCCGAGCCGCCTGGGACGATCGGCAGCGGGAGTCCGATGAGGACCGCGACGAAGAAATCGACGAAGTGCATTTCACCATCACGGCCACCGACGATCCGGCGCT
>CAZIRD010000132.1:0-3476 GCA_964541625.1 uncultured Acidibacter sp. | reverse complement strand
GGGCGCTGGCATGTGGTCGGGCACTCGACGCTGCCTGCCAACCGGGTTGATCTCGGCCGTTCACCATGAGCGACGCGACGTTCGCCCCGCTGCTGCTCGAAGGTCACTGGACCAGTGAAGACGACGGTGAAGCGCATGTCGTCTTCAACGCAGAAGGCATCCACTGTAGCAACTGCGCACGCTCGATCCGTAACGCGCTGGAGTCGCTCCCCGGCGTCACCGGCACCGAAATCAACGTGGTAAACAGCCGCGTCTCGGTGAGCTGGAATCCGCAACGGCTGACGCTCGATCGCATCCTCAGACAGGTGGCGGATACGGGCTTCCGACCGGTACCGCTGGTGGGCGAGGCAGCCGTAAAGGCACAGCGCGCCGAACGGCGTAGTGCGCAGAAGCGCATTGGCCTCGCGGCGCTCGGTTCAATGCAGTTGATGATGTACGCCGCAGGCCTCTACGCGGGGGCGTTTCAGGGTATCGACCCGGCGCTAGCCGAACTGTTGCGGATCACCTGTCTCGTGATTGCCACGCCCGTGCTGTTCTATTCCGGCGCGCCGATCCTGCGCGGCGCGATCGCCGACCTGCGGCGGCGCGTGCTAGGCATGGACGTGACGGTTTCTTTGGCATTGGTGCTCGCCTACCTCGCCAGCGTGTGGAACACCCTGCGCGGCTCGGGCGAGGTCTATTTCGACTCGGTGGCGATGTTCATTCTTTTCCTGCTGCTCGGACGCTACGTCGAGATGCGTGGACGGCACCAGGCGACGCGACTCACCGACGCCCTCGCCCGCAGTCTGCCCACCACGGTCCAACGGCTCGATCCACATACGCAAATGGCGACGCGCGTCGCGCTCCACGACGTGCAAGTGGGCGATTGGCTGCGTGTGGGCAGCGGTCAGGTCATTCCCGTCGACGGCAAGCTCGTCGGCGATCAGGCGCTGGTGGATGAGTCGCTGGTCACCGGCGAGTCCGTTCCGCGGCGACGGACGCAGGGCGAGATGCTGCTCGGTGGTTCGTTGAACGCCGGCGCGACCCTCACCGTCGAAGTCGTCCGTCCGCCGCAGCAGTCGACCCTGCACGGCCTGGTGCGTCTGCTCGAGCGCGCGCAGAGCGAACGACCGAGGCTCGGACTCGCAGCGGAGCGCATGGCATCGTGGTTCGTGTTGCGCGTGCTGCTGCTGACGGCGCTCGTCGGTGTCATCTGGTACGTCATCGACCCGGCGCGTGCCCTCCCCGCAGTGCTCGCCGTGCTCGTGGCCACCTGCCCCTGCGCGCTGTCGATCGCCACGCCGGTGGCGATTGCCGCAGCGACCTCGCGGCTCGCGCGTCTCGGCGTGCTGGTCATGCGCAGCGACGCGGTTGAGGGCCTGGCCACACTGGACACTGTGATCCTCGACAAGACCGGCACCCTCACCGTCGGCCGGCCCGAGGTGACCGACGTCGAACTCTGCGGTGATCTCGACCGCGAGCGCGCGCTGGCGATCGCCGCCGCGCTCGAGGCCCAGTCGCAACATCCGCTCGCAGTCGCGTTCCGTCCCTATCTCTCGGCACAGGTGCACTGCAGCGATGCCCATGAGGTCGCCGGCGAGGGCATCGAGGGACATGTCGACGGCCAACTCTGGCGGATCGGCAAACCGGGTATCACCTTGACTGATCAGGCGGGCCGACGCGCCGTGTTCAAGATCGCCGACCGGGTTCGCAGTGATGCGCGCAGCACCGTGGCCGAGTTGCAATCGCTCGGCCTGCGCGTGCGACTCGCGAGTGGCGATGCGCCGGAACCGGTGGCCGCCGTCGCAGACGAACTCGGCGTCGATGCCGCCGACGCCGCGCTGACGCCGGACCGGAAACTCGCGCTCCTGAAAGACGAACAGGCCAGCGGCCATCGGGTCCTGATGGTGGGCGACGGCATCAACGACGGTCCCGTGCTCGCCGCGGCCGACGTCTCCATGGCCATGGGCCGTGGCTCGGCCATCGCGCATGCGGCCGGCGATTTGCTGCTGTTGCGCGAATCGCTGGCCTCGCTGCCGAAAGCCGTGCTGATCGCGCGCCGTACGCTGCGCATCGTCCGCCAGAACCTGCGCTGGGCCGCCGGCTACAACCTCGCGGCCATCCCGATCGCTGCCCTCGGACTGATGCCGCCCTGGGTCGCTGCACTCGGCATGTCGATGTCCTCGCTGCTCGTGGTGTTCAATGCGCGGCGCATCCTGACGGGCGGAGTGAACTGATGGCGAGCGTTTACTTGCTGATCCCGCTGTCGATCGTGCTGATCGGCGTCGGCGTGTGGGCCTTCTTCTGGGCGGTGGATCGCGGCCAGTTCGAGGATCTCGCTGCCGCCGAGCGTCTGGCCTTGGAGGAAGACGCCGCTAACGCGGCTGCCAGCGCAGCGAGATTCCGACACTCGTGAAGCGCGCGAACGCGTAGACCTCGTCGTTGTCGGCACCGCCGTCGAGATAGCGGACGCTGGCACCGACCGACCAGCCCGGCGCGATCTCGCGCCCGAGGCGCAGGCCAGCATCCACCGCATAGCCGGGTCCGCCGGCGAGCGCATCGATATCGCCATCGAGCTGCCAGGACTGTCCGAGCGGTCGCTCGAATGACCCATGCAGCAGCGGCACGAAGCCGGTGTTGTTCTTCTCCGCCGTCAGTGATCCCTGGCGCAGGCGGATGCCGGCATCGCGGATCTTGGCGGTGAAGCCGACCTTGACCACGAGATCGTCGCGGTCCACCCAACGCCAGCGCCAGCTCGCCCGCCAGGAGTTGAACTGGTAACGGGTTTGCAGCGGACCCGGGACGAAGTTGCCGCCCTGGAAACGGATCGGCGTGGTCGTGCGACCGTCAGCGGACAGCGCAAGCGGTGCAAGCAGCAGACGCCACTCGCTGCGCTCGCCGGCGGGCCAAGCCAGCTGCACACGGGGCGCGGCGTATGGCCCGCTGCCGGTGAGCGAGGCGATAGAAAAGCGCGTGCCGCTGGCATCGTTCGGCGCCTGCGCGACGTTTCGCCCCTGCGAAGCGGCGTAGAGGTCGGCATCCAGTGTCAAACGCGGCGCCGATGCCAGCACCGGCGCGCTGAACCCCATCGCCGTGGCCAGCGCGACGGCGACCGCGCCGGCGCGCGCGCCAGCTACACCGCCGCGGGCGCAGACCGCGCGCAGGGTGCGATGGCTGTGTGCTTCTTTCATGTCGTTCATGTCTTACCTCAACCCGTGTTCTGCAAGCCCTGCGCGATGCCGTTGACGCTGGCCAGCAGCGCATCGAGCAATTCCCGATCGCTGCGGCCACCGGTGCGCCAGCGTCGCAGCAGATCGACCTGCATGAGATTCATTGGATCGACATAGGGATTGCGCAGCGCGAGCGCACGCTGCTGCGTACGATCGGCATCCAGCAGCTGCTGTTGTTCCTTGACCAGCAGGACGAGCTGGCGGGTCAGCATGTACTCCTCGCGCACAGCCGGCAGGAACTTTCGGGCGCCTTCGCTGCTTGCCGGA
>CAZIRD010000131.1:0-7235 GCA_964541625.1 uncultured Acidibacter sp. | reverse complement strand
TGCTGATCGCCGACGAGCCGACCACCGCGCTCGACGTCACCATCCAGGCGCAGATCCTCGCGCTGCTCGCCGAACTCAAGCGCAGCCGCGGCATGTCGATGGCGCTCATCACCCACGATCTTGGCGTGGTGGCCGGTGTGGCCGATCGCGTGGCGGTGATGTACGGCGGTCGCATCGTCGAGCTCGGGCCGGTGCGCGAGGTCCTCAAGTCGCCGCAACATCCCTATACCCGCGCCTTGCTGGCATCCATGCCGCGGCTCGACGTGCCGGGTAACGAGCGGCTGCAGGCGATCAGCGGCCAGCCGCCGAATCCGCGTCGTCTGCCGACCGGCTGCGCCTTCCATCCGCGCTGCGGCTTTACCCAGGCACGCTGCCAGAGCGAAATGCCGCCTCTGCAGGGCGAAGTCCACCGCTACGCTTGCCACTTCCCGCAGGGGCTCGGTAAAGCATCGGCTCAGGAGGAGGGCGCGTGAGCGAGCCATTGCTGTCGTTGCATGACTTGCGGGTGTGGTTCCCGGTGGGCGACGGACTCTTTCGACGCAAGCGCGCGCTGCGCGCCGTCGACGGCGTCGATCTCGAGCTCGCCGCAGGCGAGGCGCTCGGCATCGTCGGCGAATCGGGTTGTGGCAAGTCGACGCTTGCCCGGGCAATCCTGCGGCTTTTACCCGTGACCTCGGGCAAGGTAGTCTGGCTGGGCCGTGCACTCGAGGCTGAAAGCGTCGCGGGCATGCGGCCATTGCGACGCGAAATGCAGATCGTCTTTCAGGATCCGCTTGCCAGCCTCGACCCGCGCATGACGGTGGGCGAGATCGTCGCCGAACCGCTGCGGGTGCATGCGCCGCAGCTGTCGCGCGCCGAGCGCCGCGCCGCGGTGGTCGAGATGCTCGGGCGGGTGGGTTTGCCGGCCGATGTCGTCAATCGCTATCCGCATGAGTTCAGCGGCGGCCAGTGTCAGCGCATCGGGATCGCGAGGGCCATGGTGCTGCGACCGAAGCTGCTGGTCTGCGATGAGCCGGTCAGCGCCCTGGACGTCTCCATCCAGGCGCAGATCGTCAACTTGCTGCAGGATCTCAAGCGTGACTTCGGCATGAGCATCCTGTTCGTCAGCCACAACCTCGCGGTGGTTCGCCGGCTCTGCGATCGGGTGATCGTGCTCTACCTCGGCAAGCCGGTGGAACTCGCGCCGACCGAGTCGCTGTACGCGCAGCCCGCGCATCCCTACACGCGTGGACTGCTCGCGGCCGTGCCGATCCCCGATCCCGATATCCAGCCCGCTAGACTGGGCAGCACGCTCTCCGGCGAACTGCCGTCGCCGCTTGCGCCGCCCTCCGGCTGTGTGTTTCGCACCCGCTGTCCGCATGCCACCGAGCGCTGCGCCAACGAAGTACCCGCCATGCGGGCGACCGGCACGGACCGACAAGCCGCCTGTCTGCGTCTCGAGGAGATTTCCTGAGTCATGTCCCAACGTCTGGCCGGCAAGGTTGCCCTCGTCACCGGCGCTGCCCGTAGCGGCGGCCTCGGTGCAGCCATCTGTCAGCGGCTCGCGGCCGAAGGGGCCGCGGTCGTCGTTACCGATCTGGCGCAGGCGACGACCCACCTGCCGAAAGACCGCATCGGCTCTGCCGACGATATCGAGCGCGTGGTCGATGAGCTGCGGCGCAGCGGTGCGCGCGCGATGGGTCACGCACTCGACGTGCGCGACGAGGCACAGGTCGCGGCGGCGGTTGCGGCGACGGTGCGCGAATTCGGCGGTCTCGACATCCTCGTCAACAACGCCGGCATCGGCTACCTGATGGAGCCGCTGGTCGACATGCCACTCGATCGCTGGCAGACCGTGCTCGGCGTCAACCTGACTGGTGCATTTCTTTGCACCCGGCACGCGGCGCGACAGATGATCGCGCAGGGCCGGGGAGGGCGGGTCATCAGCATCGCCAGCGTTGCGGCCAAGTCCGGGTCGCTGCATCTCGCGGCCTATTCCGCCTCCAAGCACGGCCTGGTAGGGCTGACGCGCAGCGCCGCGCTCGAACTCGGCGCGCATCGCATCACCGTAAACGCCGTCTGCCCGAACCACGTGACCACCCAGCTCGGCAGCGTGCAGAACGCCTACCGCGCGCAGCAGCGCGGCCAGACGGTCGAGGAGTACCTGGCCGAAATGCGCGGCCGTATCCCGCTCGGCCGCGTCGGGCTCGCCGAGGATACGGCCAAGGCTTGTGCCTTTCTCGCCTCGGACGAAGCGGCGTACATCACCGGCGAGGCGATGAACGTCTCCGGTGGTCAGGAGGTTCATTGAGACCGCCAGTCTGACGCAGCGCGGCGTTGCGTCCTCGCAACGTCGTTGACTCTAGTGTTGCCGGCGGTCGACAATCGCTGTCGCTATTCGGCCTTTGGACGAGGCCCATGTTTTCAACGCATCAAATCCCTCGGGGAGGAGACTTCAAGATGTCCAAGCCCATGTTCTCGATGGTTGCGGCGGCGGTTGCCGCAGCGCTCGCCGGCTCCCCGGCGCTCGCGCAGGAGGAGTCGGCCGGCGCGCTGACCCTCGAAGAAATCACCGTCACCGCCCGCAAGACCGAGGAGCGGCTGATCGAAGCGCCGCTGTCCATCACCGCGTTCTCCGCGGCGGACATCGAGAAGAAGGGCTTCGCCACCCTCGAGGACGTCGCGCGCAGCGCGCCCGGCGTGCAGTACTCCAACCAGGGCGGACAGATTCCGGGACGCTACACCTCGGCCATCCGTTTCCGCGGCATGAACGTCAACTCGGACAGCCCGTCGTTGCAGCTCGGCTCGCTGTTCATCGACGGCGTATTCGTCCTCGGCGGCACGCAGTCGATCCCCTATGACGACATCGAGCGCATCGAAGTCATCAAGGGACCGCAGTCGGCGACCTACGGTCGCAGCACCTTCGGCGGCGCCATCAACTACATCACGCGTACGCCGTCGCTCACGGAATACTCCGGTCGCGTCAACGTGTCGTCGGCCACCTACAGCGACAACGATGTGTCGGCGAGCTTTGAAGGACCGATCCTGCAGGACAAGGTTTCCTTCCGCATCGGCGGCCGCTACTACAACCGCGGCGCGGTGTTCACCGCCACCGACGGCGGCGGCCTCGGCGAGGAGAGCAGCAAGTCGATCGCGCTTACCCTCAACTTCCAGCCGAACGACGCGCTCAACGTCAAGGTCCGCGGCTTTCATGCCATCGACGATGACGGCCCGATGATGGGCGGTCTCGTCAACGGCTGGCGCAACGACACCTGCACCGGCAAGACGATCAAGACCCAGGATCCGCTGTTCCCGAATGCGTCGCCGAAGAATTACATCTGCGGTGCCGTGCCTGAGCTGGGTGTGGCCAAGAACATCTTCGGTACCACCAATATCGTTGATCAGGTCACCACGCTCTTCCCGCGCCAGGCGGCGCTCAACGGCACGCCGAACTTCGTCTACGACAACCTCGTCGCGCGGCCGAACGATTCGCGCGTCGATGTGCCGAAGATCGACAAGATCGGTCTCGTGCGTACCGTCACCCGCTTCTCGGTTGCCGGCACCTACGATTTCGGCGGCGGCTATCAAGTGGCGTTCCAGGCCGGCAAGAACGAATTGAAGGCCAACTGGATCCGTCCGTTCGGGCTGACGCCGGCGGGCTACTGGATGTCCCGCGATCCGCAGGACTCCGAGGACACCAGCTACGAAATCCGCATCAGCTCGCCGCGAGATCAAAAGCTCACTTGGCTCGCGGGGGTGAACTCCTACGATCAGACCTTCCTGCAATCGGGTTCGGGCGGCGATGCCACCTGGCTCTGTCTTTCGTTCGTACCCGGAACCGTGGGCGGACCGTGTTCGCGGCAAAACTTCTTCACCGCGAATAGCCTGGTGCAGAACACCGATAAGGTGAAGACGCAGGGTATCTTTGCCTCGGTGGCCTATCAGTTCACCGACTCGCTGTCGGCGAGCCTTGAGGGGCGTCAACAAAAAGACAAAACCACGCGCGGCATCTTCTCGGCGAGTCCCACCAGCATCGAGGACGACAGCTTCCTGCCGCGTGCCATCCTGCGCTGGACGCCCAGCGACGAGACCAACGTCTACGCCAGCTACGCCAAGGGCATCCTGCCGGGCGTGATCAACGCCGAGATCGCGCAGGCGACGGCACGCGAGGCAGCGCAGTACCAGCGTCTCTTCCCCGGTATTGCCGGTGTGGTCGAGGGCGACAAGCTCGACATGTACGAACTCGGCTGGAAGCAGCAGTGGCTTGACCGTCGCGCGCAGACCAGCATCGCGGTCTACTGGGGCAAGTGGGAGAACCAGAAGGGTCGTTCGGCTTTCGTGATCCAAGAAGACTGCGGTTCCTTCGCGCACGGCGGCGTCGCCGGTGCGACCGCTGTCAATGGCTGCAGCGCGGCCAACGGGCAGCCGGCGGTGATCCAGAGTGGCCCGACCGCTGGACAGCCATATTTCAACACCCGCAACGCCAACGTGCCGGGCGACTCCACGCTGACGGGCGTCGAGTTCGAGGGTTCGGTGATTGTTGCCGAGGGTTGGGACCTGCGCGGCACGCTGACCTGGGCGAAGTCCGAGTACGACGACTTCATCTTCAACTTCGTGCAGCCAATTGCCGGTTTCACGCAGATGAAGGGCAACTCGAACGCGCGCTTCCCCGAGTGGTCGGGTAGCATCGCTTCGGGCTACACCGCGCCGATCCAAGGCACGGAGTGGAGCTGGTTCGTCAACGGTGACCTCACCTATGTCGGCAAGACCTACGTCGACGAGAGCAACCTCGCGTACTGCAAGTCCTACTCGCTTACCAATGTCCGTGTTGGCGGCGAGAAAGGTGGCCTGCGGGTCGAGGCCTTCGTCAAGAATGCCTTCGACGACGACAGCTGGGCGGCCTGCGCGCGCTGGACGGATTTCGACTCGGCGCCGAGTATCGGTCAACTGACGCAGTTCCAGGGCGTGGCGGTGACGCCGAACATGCCGCGACAGTTCGGCATCCGCGCCGCGATCAAGTTCTGACGCGCCGGCAGCGGGTGACCGCTCGCTGAGCCAACGGGGGCCGCGGTGCAAATCGCGGCCCCTTTTTCATTACTTGCAGGATGATTCCATGAAATTGCTTTACACACCGATCAAGGGCTACGTGCACACAGTGGAGGCGGTACTCAACTACACCGGGCTGCGGGCGGCGGTGGAGGCCGTACCGACCAAGCCGTTCGAGCCTGACAATCCGCTGGTAGGCATCAATCCGCTCGGCAAGGTGCCGACGCTGTTGCTCGACTCGGGCGAGTATCTCGCTGGCGGCCCGGTGATCTATGAATATCTCGACTCCCTGCACCGTCGTCGGCGGCTGTTTCCCGCGAAGGGGCCGCAGCGCTGGACGAGTCTGCGGCAGGCTTGGATGGCCGACGGTCTCTTTGACACCTTCGTGCTGATCATCATCGAGTCATGGCTGCCCAAGCCGAGTCAGCGCGACGATTACGTGCAGCGCTGCTTCGGCAAGTTACGCGCCGTGCTCGAGCAGATGGAGCGCGATGTCGCGGGCTATGGTCGCCTCGACATCGGCCAGATGAGGACCGTGGGAGCGCTGCAGTTCCTGCGACTCAAGATGGCGCAGGTCGCAGCGGCCACCAATGTGCTCGATCCGGCCTTCGACGTGTTCGCTGATCGTCCCGCGCTTGAGGCCTGGTACCGGCCGCTCGCCCGCAAGAAGATCTTCCGCGAACCCTTGATCCGCCTCGACTAAAATCCCCCCATGCCCATTCCACATCGCCGCATCCGCGGCAAATTGCTCTATACCAGCGATCAACCACAGCGGCGGGGCGCGGAACGCGGCCGCGAGCACTTCAGCATCACCGTCGCCGCCGACGGTCGGCGCACCCTGCGTGCCTGCACCGAAATAGACGACGCTCCGAACGTGCTGCGCGACGTGACGCTCAGTCTGCGCGCGGACTGGAAGCCCGATGACGCATTCGTCCGGCTCTCGGTGGGCGATCGATTCATGGGTTCAAGCTGGTTTCGATTTTCCGACACGCTGGCCGAGTGTGAGGGCTGGACGGCGGCTGAAGGGCGCATCTCGCAGCGCTGGCCGCTCGCGCGTCGCCTTGACGGCTTCGGCACGCATCCGATCCAGGCCGACGCCTGGATGACGAGTCTCGTCGATCTCGCAGCCGCAGAAGCTGCAGCGCTGCCGTATCGCGGCGAGTACGACAACCTGCTCATGTGTTCGCTCGATCATCGCGGAGCGACGGGACCCATGCTGATGCAGTTTCAGCGTCCGGTGAAACTGGCGTTCATCGGTCGCGAACGGCTGACGGTGCGCGCGGGCAGCTTCGATGCGTTGCATTATCGGTTCGCCGAGACCACCGACGACGGCAGCGGCGAGACGCGCAACGAGCCGGGCAGGCATCCGCCCTATGACCTGTGGTGCACCGCCGACGGTGACCGCGTCTGCCTGCTCGCCAGCGTCTCCGGCTACATGATGACCCGCTACGAACTCGTCGAGTACGAATGCCTCACACCGAGCGCCTGATGCGGCGCTGTCGGGCATGGGCAGCACCCTGCAGCGCCATCCTGTTGGCGCTGAGCCTGATGTGGGCGGGGCAGGGTGCGTTCGCGGAGACCCTGCTGCGGCGCTCGGCCACTGGCGAGCCACAGACGCTGGATCCGCAGCTCTGGACCTATGGGCAGGACGGCAACATCGCCCAGGATCTTTTCCAGGGCCTCACGACGCTCGACGCGCGCGCGAATGTCGTACCCGGCCAGGCGGAGTCCTGGGACACTTCCGCGGACGGCCGCACCTACACCTTCAAGCTGCGCGAGCGGCTGCAGTGGTCCGATGGCACGCCGCTGACGAGCGCTGATTTTCTTTGGTCATTTCGCCGGCTGTTCGACCCGGCCACGGCCTCACCGGCGGTGTCGCTGCTCTATGTCATCCGCAATGCTCGCGACGTCAACCGCGGCGCCAAGCCGCTGCAGTCGCTGGGTGTCCGCGCACCTGATCCGCGTACGCTGGTGATCGAGCTCGAGCATCCAGCCCCATACCTGCTCGATCTTTTGGTGCATCGTGCGTTTCCGGTACCTCGCCACGTGGTGGAGAAGTACGGTCGCAACTGGACTCGACCCCAATACATCGTCTCCAACGGCGCTTTCATCTTCGGCGAATGGCGACCCGGCAGCCATCTGCGCTTGCTGCGCAATCCGCGCTTCCACTCGGCCGGCAGCGTCCGTCTCGATGCGATCCACCATGTGCC
>CAZIRD010000130.1:0-7249 GCA_964541625.1 uncultured Acidibacter sp. | reverse complement strand
CGCTCTGCCGACGAACTGCAGCAGCGCTTCGGTCGGCGTCCCTCGGCCGCCGGCAAAGAATTCGCGGTACAGGATTACCTCGAGCAGCAAGCGGAGAAATTCGCCGACAGCTTCGACGCCAACAGCTACCTGCGGCTGTCCGCGGCCCTCGATCGGTTCGATCTTGCCGAGCACGGCGAGCCGGTCGCGATCTTCCGGCGCGCCGCACTGGAATCCGCGTTGATCGTCGGCGTGGAGCGCGACCAGCTGTTCACCATCGGCGAACAGGCTCGAGTCGCCAGCGCGCTGCGCGCCGGCGGCGTGCCGACCACTTTCGAGCGGCTCGACAGCCTCGCCGGGCACGACGCTTTCCTGATCGACTTCTCGACGTTTGATAATGTGATCAGACGCTGGCTAGACAGAGGAACTTCCGATGCGCCCTGAAACCATTGCCGTCCACGGCGGCTACACCCCGGACCCCACCACCAAGTCGGTGGCCGTGCCGATCTACCAAACCACCTCCTACGCCTTCGACAGCGCGCAGCACGGCGCGGATCTTTTCGACCTGAAGGTGCAGGGCAACATCTACACGCGCATCATGAACCCAACCAGCGATGTACTCGAAAAGCGCATCGCGGAACTCGAGGGCGGCATCGGCGCGCTCGCGCTCGCCTCAGGCAGTGCGGCAGTCACCTACTCGATCATGACCATCGCCGGCCAGGGCGACAACATCGTCAGCTCGAGTGCGCTTTACGGCGGTACCTACAACCTGTTCGCGCACACGCTGCCGCAGTTCGGCATCGAGGTACGCTTCGCCGACCACCGCCAGCCCGGCGAATTCGAGAAGCTCATCGACTCGCGCACCAAGGCAGTGTTCTGCGAGTCGATCGGTAACCCGCTCGGCAACGTCACCGACTTCGGCGCGATCGCGGCGATCGCCCACCGGCACGGCGTACCGCTGATCGTCGACAATACAGTGCCCTCTCCCTATCTTTGCCGGCCGTTCGAGCATGGCGCCGACATCGTCGTGCACTCGCTCACCAAATATCTCGGCGGCCACGGCAACAGCATTGGCGGCGTGATCGTCGACTCGGGCAAGTTCCCGTGGGCCGAGCACAAGCAGCGCTTCCCGCGACTCAACGAACCCGACGTCTCCTATCACGGCGTGGTCTACACCGAGGCGCTCGGCCCGGCGGCCTACATCGGCCGCGCGCGCGTCGTGCCGCTGCGCAACATGGGCGCGGCGATCTCGCCGTTCAATTCCTTCCTGATTCTGCAGGGCATCGAGACGCTGCCCGTGCGCATGGACCGTATCTGCGACAACACCCTGGCGGTGGCGCAGTTCCTGCGCTCGCACCCGGCGGTGAGCTGGGTCAACTACGCAGGCCTGACCGACCATCCGAGCCACGCGCTGGTGCGCCAGTACATGGGTGGTCGCGCCTCCGGCATCCTCACCTTTGGGGTACAGGGTGGACGTGCCGCAGGCGAGAAGTTCCTCGATGCGCTGAAGCTGATCATCCGCCTCGTCAACATCGGCGATGCGCGCTCGCTTGCCACGCATCCCGCCTCGACCACGCACCGGCAGCTCGCGCCCGAGGAGCTCGCCAAGGCGGGGGTTTCCGAGGACATGGTGCGCCTGTCGATCGGCCTCGAGCACATCGAGGACCTGAAGGCGGACCTCGATCAGGCCCTGCGGGCGAGTTGAGCTAGGCCTTTCGCGACCGCGCCTGCTCGACCTGTTCCTGCAGGATGCGGAACAGGCTGTCGATGAATTCCTTGCGCTCGCCGGCAAGACGGGCTTCGTCTTCCGGCGAGAACTCGTGGGCGTCGACTTCGCCGGCCGCGAGACCACCGCGGCGCAGCTGTACCGCTTCGAGGGCGGCGAGCCGTTCGCGCAGCGTCCACACCTCGCTGCCGAGCACCACCACCATGTTGAGTACCTTGTCGATCGCCGGATCATCGAAGAAATAGGGCCGTCCGCCGCGGATCGTGCGCCGCATCGGCCGACGTTCGGCGGTATTGCCGCGGTCAGCGGTTGCGGCCGCCTTCGGTGCCGCGGTTCGCCAGCGACGAACCGGAGCACTCTTGCGCGCCTTGCTCATTTCCAGGCTCCGAAGCAGTACCAGAGGATGCCGTCGGTCAGTCGCCCGGTCTTGTCGTTGTCGACTTCGGGCGGCCGCTGCGCCGCCTCGCTCCACACCTTCTCACCATACCAGCCGACCGAGGGGATGACGAACTGCAGGTATTTCTTTGGATCGAAGCCTGCCTCGCGGCAGAGCTGCTCCGGCCGCAGGTCGCGGAACGGTTTGTAGAAGGGCTCGTTGTTGTAGGCGCTGTCCCAGTCGAGATAGAAGGCATCGTAGGGGGAGAGCTGCGAATTCGGCGGCAGCTCCATGTGCAGCATGAGGCCGCCCGGTCGCAGCACCCGATACGCCTCGCGCATGATGTTGGCGATGCCCTTCTTCGGTACCTCGTGCAGGAACATCGAGGAGAAGACGACGTCGAAACTCGCGTCGGGGAAATCGAGCGACTCGGCGTTCATCTGCTGGAAGTGGATCGCCCGACCCTGCGCCTCGGCGCGCGCATGTGCATAGCGCAGGCAGGGCGCCGCGACGTCGATGCCGTACACCTCCGCTTTCGGGAAGCAGTCCTTCCAGGAGCCGGTGTTGTGGCCGATCGTGCAGCCGAGATCGAGGATCCGCTGCGGCTTGAAGTCCGGATACTTGAGACGAATGAAGCCCGCGATCGACTGGCCGATGTCGTCGAGGTTCTGGCCCATCAGGCCAAAGGAAAACACCGCGAGCCCGTTGTCGTACAGCGAACCGGCGGCGAGATCGTCAGCCTCGTACTCGCCGTCGTAGTTGCCGGCCATCAGGTGCACATCGATCGCCGAGACGTAACGCGGTACCTGCAAGTCCGGATTGAGCTTGAGCGAACCCTTGCGTTTCGCGAGCCGGGCCGCCCGCGCCTTGAGGGTTTCGCGGTTGCGCTCCAGCGGACCGAACACCGACTGCCAGACCATGTCCTGGGCCGTGACCCGCAGACTCGAATAGAACCTGAAATATTCGTTCGGCTTGATGGCCTTGTGGACTTCCGGGCCATCCTTGGGCGCGCGCTTGCGCTCGCGGCGGAAGGCCGGCTCGACCTCGCCCTCGTAGACCGCGCGCATGCCGTTCGCCATGTCGTTGAGCACGTGGGCGCGCAAGCCGGAGACGAAGTTCATCCGCGCCTTCTCGTCGCGCGTCTTGGCGAGTTTCAGTTCGTGCTTGAGTTCGAGCATGGTGTCGTCCCCTCAGTGATCGGACAGCAGGCGGCCGAACCCCTGAATGCGGTCCTCGATGCCGTTGGCACGCAGCGCATGCCAGTAGGTCGCGGTGTTGATGGCGATGACGGGCTTGCCGAGCCAGTCCTCGGCTTCGGCGGCGAGGCGCACCATGGAGAGGTTGGTGCCCACCTGGATGATGGCGTCGACATCCGGACCGTCGAGTTCGCGCAGCACTTCGCGGCAGCGGTCCTCGGTGATCTGCGCGATCCCGGTCCATGACGGCGCACGCATCGGCACATCGCGCACGGTCTCGTAGCCCATGTCGGCGAAATAGCGGCGTACCTCGGCGTTGGCCACCGGGTAGTAGGGCGAGAGGAAGGCGATCCGGCGGATGCCGCCGTAGGCCTTCAGTGCCGCGGTGCAGGAATGCGAGCCGACCGAGATCTGCAGGCCGGATTCGCGCTCGACCATGCGCTGGAACTCGTCGGCACCCGCGGCGCCACCGTAGAAGGTGATCGCCGACATGCCCATCACGAGGTAGTCCGGCTCGCAGGTCATCACGCTGCGCACCGCGTCGATCACGCCCTGCGAGATCTTCTGCGTCGCAGCCATGAAGGTCTCGTCGCTGATGGCGCGCGAGTTCGGCGTGAAAATGCGGCTGTAGTGGTTGGTGACCCCGTGCGGCCGCATGTCGTCGAAATCCGGCTGCACGATGGTGTTGGTCGAGGGGCCGATGACCCCGAAGAGGCGGCGATAGCCTTGTACGTCTTTACCCATGTGCCGAGGCTAGCATGCGACGCGTTTGTCCCGGAATCGCCCGCCTGCATCGATTTGCGCGCTGCGGTCAGGCGCAGCCACAATGCGCCATGATTCGAGCCACGATCGGTCGCGCAGCCCGTGTCGCCGCCGTAGCCACGGCGCTCACCACGCTCATCGCCCTCACCGGGCTCGCAGCGCTGTCCGCCCCCGCCGCGGCCGCCGAGGCACGCACGCTGCGACTCGCCACCTGGAACTTCGAGTGGCTGATCGCGCCCGAGCAGTTCCTTGCCCTCGCCCGCAGTTGCGTACCGCGCGATGCGCCGGCCGCCTTCCGCGGACGCGCCATTCCCTGTGACACCGCCCGCGACGCGGAACGCTCGGCGCTGGACTTCGCGGCCATCGAGCGCTACGCGCGCGAGCTCGATGCCGACGTGGTCGCGGTGCAGGAGGTCGACGGCGTCAGCGCCGCGCGCAAGGTGTTCCGCAACCATGATTTCTGCTTCACGTCGCGTGTCGGCGTGCAGAACAACGGCTTCGCGATCCGCAAGGGCATCCGGCACCGCTGCGGTCCGGATCTCATCGAACTGTCGCTCGGCGAGCGCGTGCGCCGCGGTGCCGAGCTGATCCTCTTTCCCGGCGAGGCGCGCGAGATCCGCCTGCTCTCGGTGCACCTGAAGTCAGGTTGCGGACGGCGACCCCTCGACGATCCGCGCCGCGAGTGCGGCGACCTCGCGCGGCAGGTGCCGATCATCGAACGCTGGATCGACACACAGGCCGCGGCCGGCCGGCGCTTTGCGGTGCTCGGCGACTTCAACCACGACCTGCTGGCGGGCTCCGGCCCGGCGCGCAACGAATCGGGGCAACTGCGCAACTTCTGGGCGGAGATCGACGATGCCGACCCCGCGGGCCTCGAACTCGTCAACGTCGCCGCGGGACAGCGCTTCACCAACTGCTCGCCGGACCAGAACTTCCGCAGTTTCATCGACCATGTGGTGCTCGATGGCAAGCTCGCAGCCTGGCGCGCGCCGGCGTCGTTCGTTCGCCTGACCTACCAGCCGGCCGACGCCCTGCAACGCAAGCTGCCCGACCACTGTCCGGTGGGCGTCGACCTGCGCCTGCCGCCCTGAGGATCGACTGCGCGCCATACGGCGCGGGGAGCGATGTCATGCTCGATCTCGTCATCGAAGGCGCCACGGTAATCGACGGCAGCGGTGCGCCGCCGCGTACCGCGGATGTTGGCGTCCAGGACGGTCGCATCCGCGAGGTTGGCCGCTGCGCCGCAGCCGCCCGCGAGCGCGTGACCGCCGCAGGTGCCTGGCTGACGCCGGGGTTCGTCGACCTGCATACCCACTATGACGGCCAGGCGAGCTGGGATCAGACCTTCAGCCCGAGCATCGAACACGGCGTGACCACCGTGGTGTTCGGCAACTGCGGCGTCGGCTTTGCACCACTCGCCACGGGCGATAGGCAGCAGGCGGTCGATGCGCTCATTTCATTGATGGAAGGCGTCGAGGATATTCCGGGCGCGGCGCTCGCCGAGGGCGTGAGCTTCGACTGGCAGAGTTTCCCCGAATACATGGCCGCGCTCGAGCGACTGCCGCACAGCCTCGACTTCCTCGTGCAGGTGCCGCACGACCCGCTGCGCATGGCGGTGATGGGCGAACGCGCACTGGCCCAGCAAGCAGCAACAGCGGCGGACATCGAGGCGATGCGCCAGCTGCTGCGCGAAGCACTGGACGCCGGTGCCGCGGGTTTCTCGACCGGCCGCACCGACAACCATCGCACCACCCTGGGCCGACCGACACCGGCCTCGGAAGCAGCCGCTGCGGAACTCGCCGGCCTCGCGCAGGCGTTCAAGGGCCTCGGGCACGGGGTGGTGCAGGTGGTCAGCGACTTCAACCTGCTGCAGGGGCCCGAGGGCTTCGACCGCGAGTTCGACCTCGTCGAACTGTTGGCGCGCGAGAGCGGCAGGCCGCTGTCGATGACCTGGCTGCAGCGCGACCCCGGTGGCGAACAATGGCAGGCGATTCGCGCCCGCACCGAAGCAGCGGTCGCGAACGGCTTGCCGCTGTCGCTGCAGGCGAGCGCGCGCGGCATCGGCGTCATCCTCGGGCTCGACACCTCGTTCCACCCGCTGATGGGTTTCCCGGGCTACATCGAGGTCGCCAACCTGCCGCGCGCCGAGCGCGCCGCAGCCTTGCGCGAGCCGCTGCGCAAGGCACGCATCCTGAGCGAAACCTCGGGACGTCTGGCGGGCGATGGCAGCGCCATCCCGCCGATCGTCGATCTGCTGCTGGCGCGCATCGAACTCATCGCCGCGCGGATGTTCCCGCTGGCCGGCGAGGCGACGACCGCGGCAGCGGTCGACTACGAGCCGCCGGTGTCACGCAGTTTCTTTGTGCGCGCGCGGCAGCGCGGCTGCAGTGCGCTCGAGTCGATCTACGATTTCCTCGCCGCCGGCGACGGCAGCAATCTCATCCACTTCCCGATCTTCAACTACAACGATGGCTCGCTGGATGTCGCGCGGCAGATGCTGACCCACCCGCAGGCCCTGTTCGGGCTGTCCGATGCCGGCGCCCACGTCGGCACCATCTGCGACGCCAGCGCCACCACCTTCATGCTCAGCCACTGGGTGCGCGATCGGCCGAACGGGCAGCTGCCCGTCGAACAGGTGGTCGAGATGCTGACCCGGCGCAACGCACGGCACCTCGGACTACAGGACCGCGGCGTCATCGCACCCGGCATGCGCGCCGACCTCAATCTCATCGACCCGCTACGCATCGCGCCGCGACTGCCGCGCATCGTCCGCGATCTGCCGGCCGGCGGACGACGGCTGCTGCAGGGCGCGGAGGGCTACCTTGGAACCTGGGTGGCCGGCGAGGCGGTCGCCCGCAACGGGGAAGTCACCAGCGCCCGTCCGGGCGCACTCGTGCGCCGCCGTGCCTAGCCGCCTAGCCGCCTAGCCGGGCCGGTAAATCAGGGTGTCGGCGGCGGGGCAGACGCTCGGCAGACCCTTGGGCCGCCCCCCCGGACCTCGGGTCCGCACCCCCGTAAGCCTAGAAAGACCTGTTTCCGTCTATAATGCGGAGTTTACCCGTGCCCCCCGCCCCTCCCGGAGCGGACCCGGCAGGGAGCCATTTGCCCGAAAACCTCACTGACAGACGGAACCTGCCATGCCCCGTACTACACCGCTTGCCGACATCCGCAACATCGGCATCATCGCCCACGTCGATGCCGGCAAGACCA
>CAZIRD010000129.1:3975-7429 GCA_964541625.1 uncultured Acidibacter sp. | reverse complement strand
AGTCAAGTAACATCGCAAGGTGTTCGTGGGTTCGAATCCCACCCTCTCCGCCAGTCCCAAGGCCACCAAGGCGCTACAGCAGAACCATGGCGTCCCGCATCGGTTCCTTCGCGACGACCAGCCGTCAATCCCGCCAGGCCCGGAAGGGAGCAACGGTCGCGGTGATGTCGGGTGCCGGAGTCAAGCTGGTGCGGGCCGCCTCCCTCCGCGAGGCTCGGCCGCCAAGGCGCGCTGCCATCCCATGACCTACACCGCACTCGCCCGCAAGTGGCGGCCGCGTCGCTTCGAGGAACTCACCGGACAGGAGCACGTGCTGAGGGCCCTGTCGAACGCGCTGGCCACGAACCGCGTTCATCACGCGTTCCTGTTCACCGGTACGCGTGGCGTCGGCAAGACCACGATCGCCCGCATCCTCGCCAAGTGCCTCAACTGCGAGACCGGACTGGGACCGGTGCCATGCGGCACCTGCTCGACCTGTCGTGAAATCGACGAGGGTCGGTTCGTCGATCTCATCGAAGTGGACGCCGCTTCGCGCACCAAAGTCGATGACACCCGCGATCTTCTCGAGAATGTGCAGTACGCGCCTACCAGCGGTCGCTACAAGGTCTACCTCATTGACGAAGTGCACATGTTGTCGACGCACTCGTTCAACGCGTTGCTGAAGACGCTCGAGGAGCCGCCGCCGCACGTCAAGTTCCTGCTGGCCACCACCGATCCGCAGAAGTTGCCGGTGACGGTGTTGTCCCGTTGTCTGCAGTTCAACCTCAAGCGCCTGCCGGCAGCGATGATCGCCGAGCGGATGAAGACCATCCTGCAGGCCGAGGGCATCGACTTCGAGGCCGCCGCCGTGCGGCTGGTTGCCGAGGCTGCCGACGGCAGCATGCGCGACGGTCTGTCGCTGCTCGATCAGTTGCTGGCCTTTGGCGGCGGCAAGGTTGCCGAGGGCGAGGCCCGGGCCATGTTGGCCACGGTCGATCGGCGGCAGGTGGCGCAGCTCGCGCGCCTGCTCGGTGCCGCTGATCCGGCGGAACTCATGCGGTTTGCGCATTCGCTGGACGAGTGGGCGCCGGACTACGGCGATGTGCTCGATGCACTGGCCACCTTGCTGGTGCGGGTGGCCCTGAAGCAGACCCTGCCCACCTACGAGGGTGACGAGTTGCACCCGCCCGAGCAGCTCGCGGAGCTCGCCGCTGCAATCAGCGCCGAGGATCTGCAGTTCTGCTACCAGACGGCGATCCTCGGGCGCCGCGATCTCGCTTGGGCGCCCGATCCACGCACCGGCTTCGAAATGACCTTGCTGCGCATGGCTTCGTTTCGCCTCGCGGCCGGCGAGGGCGGTGGTCGTCCGCCAGCAGGCGGCGATGCTGCGGTGGCGCGCAGCTCTGGTGGCGCTGCGAGTGGCACAACGGGTCATGCGCCGAGTCATGCATCGCGTGGCGCACCGGGTAGCGCATCAAGTAGCGCGTCGAGTGCCGCCGATAGCCCGGCTGCTGGAGGCGTGGTCGACTTCGCGCGCTGGCAGGAGACGGTGGCGACGCTCGATCTCGGCGGTGCGGCGCGGCAGTTGGCAGCCAACTGCGTCTTCACGGGGCGCGACGGCAATCTTGTGCGCCTCACGCTGGATCCCGCCCAGGCGCTGCTGCGTACTGCCGCGCTCATCGACAAGCTCGCGCAGGCGCTCAGCCGGCAGGCGGGGGCAGCCTTGCGCGTCGAGATAGAGCTCGCCGCAGCGGCGCCGGAGACCCCGGCCCGTGCCGAGCAGCGTGCCGCCGAGCAGGAGTTCGATGCCGCCCGCCGTTCGCTCGAGGACGATCCGACGGTGCGCGGCTTCAAGGAAAAATTCGGCGCTACCCTCAAGACCGAGACGATCAAAACGCATTGAGCGGCCAGCGTACTAATTGAGGGGCTGCGGCCACCGACGACCATTGCAATTCAGTCAGGGAAATCAACGATGGCGAATTTCGGCAACATGATGAAGCAGGCAGAGGCGCTGCAGCGCAACATGCAGAAGGCCCAGGAAGAGATCGCACGCATGGAGGTCGTCGGCGAAGCCGGCGGCGGTATGGTCAAGGTGACCATGAACGGCAAGCACGAGGTGCAGAAGGTGCAGATCGAGCCGGCGGTCATCGGCGAAGACCGCGAGATGCTCGAGGATCTGGTCGCTGCCGCCATCAATGATGCGGTGCGTCGGGTCGAGACGCAGAGCCAGCAGCGCATGTCCGAGATGATGTCCGGGTTGCGGCTGCCGCCCGGCTTCAAGATGCCGTTCTGAACGCGTCACAGCCGATCGAGCCGCTGCGCCGCCGATGAAACACGCGCCCGCCCTTGCGCGCCTGATCGATGCGCTGCGCACCTTGCCGGGCGTCGGTCCGAAGACGGCGCAGCGCATGGCGTTCCATCTCCTGCAGGAGGGTCGCGAGGGCGCGCGTTCGCTGGCGGATTCCCTTACTGCGGCGCTTGCGCGAGTCGGTCGCTGCAGCCAGTGCCGCATGCTCACCGAGGGCGAGACCTGCTTCATCTGCAGCTCCACGCAGCGCGACGGCGCGCTGCTCTGCGTGGTCGAGTCGCCCGCCGACGTCGTTGCAATCGAGCAGTCGGGCGGCTATCGAGGCCGCTACTTCGTACTGATGGGCCATCTCTCGCCGCTCGACGGCGTCGGCCCCGAGCAGCTCGGTATCCGCGAACTCGAGGCGCTGCTCGATGCCGGCAGCGTCAATGAAATGATCCTGGCGACCAATCCGACGGTGGAGGGTGAGGCGACTGCGCACTTCCTGTCCGAGGTCGCCCGTGCGCGCGGCCTGCGTGCCACGCGCATCGCGCACGGCGTGCCGATCGGCGGAGAACTGGAGTACATCGACGGCGGCACCCTCGCGCACGCCCTCGCCGGACGTCAGTCCCTGTCCTGATCGCGTCGTCGCCGCGGCCCCTGCGCAGCCTTGAGGTCACGATGCAGGCGTCGCAGGCGCCGGTAGCTCTCGTAACGGCGCGCATCGAAGCCGCCGCTCTCGACGGCCGCGCGTACCGCGCAGCCGGGTTCCTGCAGATGCTGACAGTCGATGAAGCGGCAGCCGACGGCCAGCTGGTCGACTTCCGGGAAGCCGAGGCTGCGCGCCTCGAGGCCGGCGATGGCCGGCGCAAAGTCGCGCACGCCGGGCGAATCGATGACCGCGCCGCCTTCAGGCAGATCGTAAAGCGCCGAGCTCGTGGTGGTGTGACGCCCCTCGGCGTCTCGGTCGAGTTCGCCCGTGGCGATCTGCAGAGCGGGTACGAGGCGCGTAATCAGCGAAGATTTCCCCACCCCAGACTGGCCGACGAACACGCTGGTTTCACCGCGCAATTGCTGGCGCAGGGCCTCAAGACCCGCACCGCTTTCGGCGCTGCAGCCGATCACCGGGTAACCGGCTGACTCAAAGCCTCGGGTGAGTGCGGCGACCCCGGCATCCTGCGTGCCGTC
>CAZIRD010000129.1:0-3875 GCA_964541625.1 uncultured Acidibacter sp. | reverse complement strand
TCCTGCGTGCCGTCGTGCGTGGCGGCATCGCCGCTGAGGAGATCCGCCTTGTTGACGAGCACCACGGCTTTGAGTCCCGCCGAGGAGGCTGCGCAGAGATAGCGATCGATGATGAAGAGGTCGGGGTGTGGCAGCGGCGCCATCACCGCGACCAGCAGCGAGAGATTGGCCACCACCGGTTCGGCATCGCCGCGCAGTGTGGCGCGCGCGAGCAGGCTGCGGCGTGGCAGGATGGAGGTGATGTGGATTTCGTCATGCGCCGCATCGGCCGCGCAGCGCACCCGATCGCCGCAGACGGGTTGCAGCTTGCGGCCGAAGGGTCGTGCCTGCAGGGCCTGGCCGTCATCGTTGCGGACTTTCAGGTGGCGCCCGTAGGCCGCGATGACTTGTGCGTCGAATTCCAAGGCAGTGCCGTCGCGGCGCCGTCGATCGGCGGGAGGGCAGGGACTCTAGCCTCTGTTAGACTCGCGCTCAATGCCGAGTCGCGACGCGCTGATCTGGATCGATCTGGAAATGACCGGGCTCAAGCCCGAGTCCGACACCATCATCGAGATCGCGACGCTGGTCACGGACTCGTCCTTGCGGCTCATCGCCGAAGGTCCGGTGCTCGCCATCCATCAGGATGACGCCACGCTGGCGCGCATGGACGACTGGAACCAGCGGCAGCACGGCGGCTCGGGTCTGCTGGCGCGGGTCAGGGCGAGCACCGTCACTCTGGCACAGGCCGAGCAGGCCACTCTCGAGTTTCTCGCCTTGCACGTCGAATCCGGCGCTTCGCCGATGTGCGGCAACAGCATCTGTCAGGACCGGCGCTTCATGGCGCGGTTGATGCCCCGGCTCGAGGCTTTCTTTCATTACCGCAACCTCGATGTCAGCACGGTCAAGGAACTCGCCCGGCGCTGGTCTCCGGATATCGCAGCGGCCTTCAGCAAGGAAGGCAGCCACCTTGCCCTCGACGACATCCGCGAGTCGGTACGGGAACTGCAGTACTACCGCGAGCATTTCTTTGCCCTCGGGCCGCGCGGGGCGTGCTGAGCGGCCGCGCATGAAGCGATGAGCGAGACCGATCTGCCGGTATTCGATGATGTCGTTGCGGCGCTCGGGCGCTTGCAGGGTCGGACCCTGCGCACACCAGTGCTCAACTCGCCGCGCTTCGACGCGAGGGTCGGTCGCGAAGTGCATTTCAAGTGCGAGAACTTGCAGCACGCCGGTGCCTTCAAGTTTCGCGGTGCACTCAATGCTCTGCTGCAGCTGGACGCCACGGCGGCGCCGGGAGCGACCACTGCACCCGGGGCGACGGCTGCGCCTCGCGCGGTACGCGTCGTAGCGACCCATTCTTCCGGCAACCATGGTGCGGCGTTGGCCCGCGCGGCGCGCGAGCTCGGCTGGCGCTGCATCGTGGTGGTGCCGCGCGACGCCTCGGCCGTCAAACTGCAGGCGATCGTTGCCGAGGGCGCCGAGCTGCTGCGCTGCGAGCCCGGCCTTGCGGCCCGCGAGGCGACGCTCGCCGAGGTCGTTGCGCGGACGGGTGCTGCAGTGGTCCATCCCTTCGACGACTCACGGGTCATTGCGGGGCAGGGAACGGCCGCGCTGGAACTGCTGGGTGAGCGACCCGATCTCGATGCGATCACGACGCCGGTCGGCGGCGGCGGTCTGCTCGCCGGCACGGCGCTGGTCGCACGCGGCATGGCGCCCCGTTGCCGGGTGGTCGGTGCCGAGCCCGAGGTGGCGGACGATGCCGCTCGTTCGTTTCATGGCGGTGTCCGCGTCGGCCTGCAGGGTTCGCCGCCGACGCTGGCGGACGGTTTGCGCGGTTCGATTGGTCTGCGGCCCTTTGAAATCTTTGGCCGCTGTGTCGATGACGTGGTGACGGTCAGCGAGCCCGCGATCGTCGAGGCGATGCGTATTGCGCTCGAGGATCTGCGGCTGCTGGTCGAGCCTTCCTCGGCAGTCCCGATTGCGGCGCTGCTGGCCGGCCGCATCGCGCCGCCCGGCAGCCGCATCGGCGTGATTGTCTCCGGTGGCAACGTCGACCTTTCGGTTTGCCCGTTCCTCGCCGGGCGGTCACGCTGAGGCGTTGCCCGCCTTGGCCGCATCGGCGGCCAGCATCAGCCAGGTTTCGATCACGGTATCGGGGTTCAGCGACAGGCTGTCGATTCCCTGTTCGACCAGCCAGCGGGCGAGATCGGGATGGTCGGATGGCCCCTGGCCGCAGATGCCGACGTACTTGCCCGCCTTGCGGCAGGCGGTGATCGCCATCGACAGCATCGCCTTGACCGCCGGGTCACGTTCGTCGAAATGCCGCGCGACGATGCCGGAGTCGCGATCGACGCCGAGGGTCAGCTGCGTCATGTCGTTGGAGCCGATCGACATGCCGTCGAAGAATTCGAGGAAGCGCTCGGCGAGCACGGCGTTGGAGGGCAGCTCGCACATCATGATCACCTTCAAGCCGTCCTCGCCGCGGCGCAGGCCATTGGCCGCGAGCAGCGAGGTGACGGCCTCGGCTTCGCCGAGCGTGCGCACGAAGGGAACCATGACCTGCACGTTGTCGAGGCCCATCTCGCCGCGTACCTTGCGCAGCGCTCGACACTCGAGTTCGAAACAGGCACGGAACAGCGGATCGACGTAGCGAGCCGCGCCGCGGAAGCCGAGCATGGGGTTTTCCTCGGTCGGCTCATAGAGCCGGCCGCCGATCAGGTTGGCATACTCGTTGGACTTGAAGTCCGAGAGCCGCACGATCACCGGTTGCGGCGCGAATGCGGCGGCGATCTGCGCCACGCCTTCGGCGAGCTTGTCGACATAGAAACCAACCGGGTCTGCGTAGCCGGCCATCTGCGTGCGGATCTCGTCGCGCAGGGCCGCATCGAGTTGGTCGAACGCGAGCAGTGCGCGCGGGTGTACGCCGATCATGCGGTTGATGATGAACTCGAGGCGCGCAAGACCGACGCCACGATGCGGCATGCCGGCAAAGTCGAAGGCACGGTCCGGATTGCCGACGTTCATCATGATTTTCACCGGCACCGGCGGCAGCGCGTCGAGTTCGATCTGCCGGCGTTCGAAGTCGAGCGCTCCTTCATAAACATAGCCCGTGTCCCCTTCGGCACAGGAGACCGTGACGGCCTGGCCTTCGCGGATCAGGCTGGTCGCATTGCCGCACCCGACCACCGCGGGGATACCGAGTTCGCGGGCGATGATCGCCGCATGGCAGGTACGACCGCCGCGATTGGTGACAATGGCGGATGCGCGTTTCATCACCGGCTCCCAGTCGGGGTCGGTCATGTCGGCCACCAGCACATCACCTTGCTGCACGCGCGCCATCTGCGAGACATCGGCGATGACGCGCGCCGGCCCGGCGCCGATGCGCTGGCCGATGCTGCGTCCTTCGGTGATGACTCGCGAACGCTGCGCGAGCGTATAGCGCTGCAGGGTGCGGCCGCTGCGGCTCTGCACCGTCTCCGGGCGCGCCTGCAGGATGTAGATCTCGCCGGTGGCGCCATCCTTGCCCCACTCGATGTCCATCGGCCGCCCGTAGTGCTGCTCGATGATGAGCGCCTGTCGCGCGAGTTCGACGAGATCGGCATCGCCGAGACAGAAGCGGTTACGGTCGGCGGCCGCGACGTCGACGGTACGCACGCGCTCACCGGTGCCCGGTTCGCCATAGACCATTTTGATGGCCTTGGCGCCCAGGTTGCGACGCAGCACGGCGTGGCGCTCTGCGCGTACCGCCGGCTTGTAGAGGTAGAACTCGTCGGGATTGACCGCGCCCTGAACCACGGTTTCGCCGAGACCATAGGACGCGGTGATGAAAACCACGTCGCGAAAGCCCGAGTCGGTGTCGAGTGTGAACATCACGCCGCTCGCGCCGAGATCCGAGC
>CAZIRD010000128.1:3481-7433 GCA_964541625.1 uncultured Acidibacter sp. | reverse complement strand
ATCATCATCCTCAACCCCGCCGAGCCACCGCTCATCATGCGCGACACCGTGCACTGCCTGACGGCCACCGCCCCCGACACCGCGGCGATCACCGACTCGGTGCAGCGGATGATCCGCGAAGTGCAACGCTACGTGCCGGGCTACACCCTGAAGAACGGACCGGTGTTCGATGGCAATCGGGTCTCGATCTACCTCGAGGTCGAGGGACTCGGCGACTACCTGCCGAAGTACGCCGGCAACCTCGACATCATGACGGCGGCGGCGCTGCGCACCGCAGAGATGCTCGCACCCGAGATCGCCGCCGGTGACTACCTCAAAGGAGCCAAGGCATGAGCCCGCGCAAGATCGTCCTGCATGACATGTGCCTGCGCGACGGCATGCACCCGAAGCGTCACCAGATCACGCTCGAGCAGATGCGCAACATCGCCCGCGGTCTCGACGAGGCGGGCGTGCCGCTGATCGAGGTCACGCATGGCGACGGGCTGGGCGGCGCCTCGGTGAATTACGGCTTTCCCCTGCACAGCGACGAGGAGTATCTCGCCGCGGTGATCGGCACCGTCAAGCGCGCCAAGGTATCGGCGCTGCTGCTGCCGGGCATCGGCACGGTCGAGCACCTGCACCTCGCCAAGGATCTCGGCGTGGCGACCATCCGCGTCGCCACCCACTGCACCGAGGCCGACGTCTCCGAGCAGCATATCTCCCTCGCCCGCAAGCTCGGGCTCGATACCGTCGGCTTCCTGATGATGGCGCACATGCTCGAGCCGGCGAAGCTGATCGAGCAAGCCCTGCTGATGGAAAGCTACGGCGCCAACTGCATCTACTGCACCGATTCAGCGGGTTACATGCTGCCGGATGACGTCAAGGCGCGGATCACGCTGCTGCGCGAGCGACTGAAGCCGGAAACCGAAATCGGCTTCCACGGTCACCATAACCTCGCCATGGGGATCGCCAATTCATTGGCGGCCGTCGACGCGGGTGCGGTGCGTATCGACGGTTCGGCCGCCGGGCTGGGTGCCGGCGCCGGCAATACGCCGCTCGAAGTGTTCAATGCCGTCTGCCATCGCATGGGCATCGATACGGGAGTTGACGTCATGAAGCTCGCCGACGTCGCCGAGGATCTGGTGACTCCGATCATGGACGCGCCGATCCGCATCGATCGCGATTCGCTGGTACTCGGCTATGCCGGCGTGTACTCGTCGTTCCTGCTGTTCGCCAAACGCGCCGCTGCCAAGTACGGCGTGCCCTCGGCAGAGATCCTCATCGAGATGGGACGCATGAAGACCGTCGGCGGCCAGGAGGACATGATCGAGGACGTCGCCATCAACATGGCCAACGCGGCGCGCAGCGCGCGGTCCCGCTGACATGGCGCGCCTCGCGGGCAAAGTCGCGATCGTCACCGGCGCGGCGCGCGGCATGGGCGCCGCGATCGCACGGCGCTTCGTCGAGGAAGGCGCCGAAGTCGTGCTGACCGACGTGCTGCCGGATGTTGTCGCGACCGCGGCGGCACTCGGCGAGCGTGCCCGCGGCTGCGTGCAGGACGTCGCCGATGAACAGGCCTGGACCACCCTCGTCGATGAGGTGATCGCGCGCCATGGGCGTATCGACGTGCTGGTCAACAACGCCGGTATCCTCATGTTCAAGGATTTACTGTCGACCTCGGCAGCCGACCTGCGACGGATACTGGACGTCAACGTGGTCGGCACCTTCAACGGCATGCGCGCCGTCGCACCCCACATGGTGCGCCAGCGCAGCGGCTCGATCATCAACAATTCCTCCGCCGACGGGCTGCAGGGAGCAAACGCGCTCACCGCATACGTCGGCTCGAAGTTCGCCGTGCGCGGCATGACCAAGGTGGCTGCGCTCGAACTCGGCCCGCACGGCGTGCGTGTCAACTCGGTGCACCCGGGCGGCATCAACACGCCGATGGCCAACCCGCAGGGTCTGCCGGCCGAGCAACTCGACTTCGCCTTCAAACAATTCGCCGCGCAGCGTGTCGGCCGCGCCGAGGAAGCTGCCGAGTGCTTCGTGTTCCTCGCCTCCGACGATTCGTCCTATTGCATGGGCAGCGAACTCGCGGTCGACGGTGGCCTGACGGCTGGCCACTACTACTTCGGACTACCGGGCTCGCCGCCCGGTGTCGCGCCGCCGCGCTACGTACCGCCGTCATCAGAAGGCAGACCGGGAGCTGGGAAATGAACCGATTCTTTGCTCGGACAAGCATGCTGTTCGCCACCACGCTGTTCGCCCTCGGCGCCGCCGTCGCCGCGGCACAGGTGCTGCCACCGACGCCGCTCAAGCAGGCCATCCCCGGCACGGTGCTGCCCGGCGAATATCCGAAGTTGCCGATGGCGCTGCAGTCGGCACCGCGCGGTGCACCAAATGTGGTGATCGTGCTGCTCGATGACGTCGGCTTTGCCGCCGCCAGCACCTTTGGCGGCCCTATCGAGACACCGACCCTCCAGCGGCTCGCCGACGAGGGCCTGCGCTACAACCGCTTCCATACCAGCGCGATCTGCTCGCCGACCCGTGCCGCGCTGCTGACTGGCCGCAATCCGCACGCCGTGGGTGTCGGTGCGGTGCTCAATACGCCGTCCGCCTACCCGGGCTACAACGGCATGCTGCCGAAGAGCGCGGCGACGCTCGCCGAGATCCTGCGGCAGAACGGTTACGGCACCGCAGCCTTCGGCAAGTGGCATCTCGCACCGGAGTGGGAAAGCTCGCCCGCCGGTCCCTACGACCGCTGGCCGCTGCGTCAGGGCTTCGATCATTTCTACGGCTTCCTGCCGGCGGAGGTTGACCAGTTCGCGCCGACGCTCGTGCAGGACCAGACCTTCATCACCGCGCCGAAACGCCCGGGCTACCACCTGACCGAGGATCTCGCCGATCAGGCGATCGGCTGGATGCAGCGACATCACTCCGCGACGCCGGATCGGCCTTTCTTTGCCTACTTCGCTCCGGGTGCGGCGCACGCACCGCTGCAGGTGCCGCGCCCGTGGATCGAGCGCTACAAGGGACGCTTCGCCGCCGGCTGGGATCGCCTGCGCGAAGAGTCATTCGCGCGCCAGAAAGCCCTTGGCGTGATACCGGCCAACGCCGCGCTCACGCCGCGGCCGGCGGCGCTGCCGGCCTGGGACTCGCTGACGCCCGCGCAGCGCCGGCTGGCGGAGCGCTACATGGAAACCTACGCCGGATTCCTCGCGCATACCGATGCGCAGATCGGCCGTCTGCGCGCCGCGCTCGCCGAGATGGGCGTGCTCGACGACACGCTGTTCATCTACATCGTTGGCGACAACGGTTCCAGCGGCGAAGGCGGCCCGGAAGGGTCGATCCGCTACATGGCGCGGATCCAGGGCGTCGCGGAGACGACCGAGGACATGCTCGCCCGCTACGACGACATCGGTGGCCCGAAGGTTCACGCGCACTACAACGCCGGCTGGGCATGGGCCCTGAACACACCGTTCCCATGGATGAAGCAGATCGCCTCACACCTCGGCGGCATCCGCAATCCGCTGGTGATCAGCTGGCCCAAGCGCATCAAGGAACGTGGCGGACTGCGCGACCAGTTCGCATTTGTCTCGGACCTGATGCCCACGGTACTCGAAGCGGCCGGCGTCGACGCGCCGGCCGTGGTCAACGGCGTCGCACAGCAGCCCATCGACGGCCTCAGCCTGCTGCCGACCTTCGATGACGCCAAAGTGCCCTCGCCACGGCGCACCCAGTATTTCAACGTCTATGGCAACCGTGCGATCTACCATGACGGCTGGATGGCCTCCGCGTTTCGTGGTCGGGCACCCTGGGACGTGCGCAAGCCCATCACCAGCTCGACGCTGCAGGACCGCTGGGAACTCTACGATCTCGGCACCGACTTCTCGCAGTCACGCGACCTCGCCGCGGAGCAACCCGCCAAGCTCGCCGAACTGCAGGCGCTCTTCTGGCACGAGGCCGGACGCAA
>CAZIRD010000128.1:0-3381 GCA_964541625.1 uncultured Acidibacter sp. | reverse complement strand
GCCGACGCCGACCTGTTCCGCGTGGTCGGTGATCGACCCTTGCCCGTGGGCGCGTCGACGATCGAACTGAGCCTCGACTACGACAAGCCGATGACCGGAGCTCCGGCGACCGCGGTGCTCAAGGTGGACGGTCGCGAGACGGGTCGCGTGCGCATCGGTCGGACGGTGCCGTTCCTGTTCTCGATCCACGAGACCCTCGACGTCGGCATCGACCTCGGCGGGCCCGTGACCGCGGACTACGCCGCCGAGACGCCGTTCGACGGCGCGATCCGCGACGTCAGCATCGACATCCGCTAGCGGCCACCCGCGGGGTAGAAACGCCGGCCGTCGCGGGCCATCTCGCGCAGCAGGCGCGGCGCCTTGAAGCGCTCGCCATGCCGTTTGGCGAGCTCGTTGCACTCGCGCAGCACGCGGGCGGCGCCAAGGTGGTCGATGCAGGAGAACGGCCCGCCCGTGTAGGCCGGGAAGCCGACGCCGAACACCGCGCCGACGTCGCCGTCGGCCGGATCGTCGATCACGCCTTCCTGCATGCACTTGATGGCTTCGAGGAGCTGGATGTGCAGCAGTCGCTTGCGAACCTCGCCGGCCGCGGGCTGCGGATCGTGTTGCGGCCAGATGTCGCCGAGACCACTCCACAGGCGCTTGCGGCCGCCGCTCGGGTAATCGTAAAAGCCACCGCCACTCTTGCGACCCTGGCGCCCGAGTTCCACCGACAGCTTCTCGACGATGGGATAAGAACGGCCGGGCTGCCAGGCCTCGCCGAGATCGGCTTGGGTCTGCCGCGTGACGCTGACGGCGAGATCGAGGCCGACCTCGTCCTGCACGGCAAGCGGACCCACCGGCATGCCGAGCATGCGCGCGACATTCTCGATCAGCGCGGGAGCGACGCCCTCGCCGACCATGGCGATGCCCTCGTTGACGTAGCTGCCGAAGAACCGGCTGGTGAAGAAACCGCGCGAATCATTGACCACGATCGGCGTCTTGCGCAGTCGCTGCACGAAATCGAGGGCCCGGGCGAGCGTGGCGTCCGAAGTGCGTTTGCCGCGGATGACCTCGACCAACGGCATGCGGTCGACCGGCGAGAAGAAGTGCAAGCCGATGAAATTCTTTGGCCGCTTCGACAGCGCCGCAAGACCGGTGATCGGCAGGGTGGACGTGTTCGACGCGAGCACGGCGTCAGCGCCGAGCGCCGCATCGGCCGCGGCGATGACCCGCGACTTGACGGCACGGTCCTCAAAAACCGCTTCGACCACAAGTTGTGCGCCGCGCAGCGCTGCATGGTCAGCGGCAGGCAGGATGCGCGCCAGCGTCTGCTCGGCCTTGTCGGCAGCGAGTCTGCCCTTGGCCACCGAGTCGCCGAGGCGCTTGGCGATGCCCGCCTTGCCGCGCTCCGCAGCGGCGAGATCGACGTCGAGCAGCACGACCTCGAGGCCCGATCTGGCCGCCACCTGCGCAATACCGGCACCCATCAGACCCGAACCGATCACGCCGACCTTGCGAAATTCGGTGGCCGGCACGCCGGCCGGGCGCCGTACCAGTTTCTCGCAGCGTGTCTTGTTGACGAACAACGTGCGCACCATGTTGCGCGTGGTGCCGTCGATGAGCAGCCGCGTCATGTATTTGCACTCGAGCCGCAGCGCGAGATCCATCGGCAGCAGCGGACCTTCGTAGAGGCAGGAGAGGATCGCCTGCGGTGCCGGCAGATTGTCGGCCGTCTTTTCGTGCACCATCGAGTTGCTGGCAACGAGCAGGCCGGCGACCCGCGGATCCATCGATCCTGCGCCGCCCGGCATGCGGAAATCCTTGCGATCCCAGGGTTTGGTGCAGTCAGGAGACGAGCGCACCCAAGCCTTGGCACGTTCGAGGAGCTCTGCGGGTGGCACGACCGCATCGACGATACGTGCAGCCAGCGCCGCCTGCGGATCGAGCGACTTGCCCTCCAGCAGATAAGGCATGGCTGCCTGGATACCCAGCATGCGCGAGAGCCGCTGCGTACCGCCGCCAGCGGGCAGCAGTCCGATCTGCACTTCGGGCAGACCGATCTGCAGGGCGGGCAGATCGGCGATGAAGCGCTGGTGGCAGGCGAGCGCGATCTCGAGCCCGCCACCCATGGCCGTGCCGTTGATCGCGCAGGCGACAGGCTTGCCGCAGGTCTCGAGCTTGCGCAGCAATCGCGACAGCGAGAAGACCTGTTCGAACATCTCGCCCGGCGGCAAACGCGACATCGCCGCGTCGTTGCGCTCGAGATCATTGAGGTCGGCACCTGCGAGAAACAGACTCTTGGCCGAGGTGATCACCGCACCGCGCGTGCCGGCCTCGGACTGCAGGCGCTGGATACAGGCGTCGAGATCGTCAAGAAACGCCTGGTCGATCGTGTTGGTGGACTTATGCGGGTTATCGAGCACCCAGAGGGCGACGTCACCGTCGAGTTCGTAGCGGATCACGTTCATGGTCTGTTCCTCGGGAGATGCGTTGTCAAACGCGCTCGATGATGGTCGCCGTGCCCATGCCCGCGCCGACGCAGAGCGTGGCGAGACCGGTGCCGAGATTCCGCCGCTCCATTTCGTCGAGCAGCGTGCCGAGGATCATCGCCCCGGTGGCACCCAGCGGATGGCCCATGGCGATGGCGCCGCCGTTGACATTGATCTTGTCGTGTGGGATCGACAGCGCCTCCATGTAGCGCAGCACCACCGAGGCGAAGGCTTCGTTGAGTTCGAAGAGATCGATGTCACCGGCGTCCATGCGCGCGAGCTTCAGTGCCCGCTGCGTCGCCGGAGTCGGGCCCGTGAGCATGATGGTCGGCTCGGAGCCGATCGAGGCGAAGGCGCGAATCCGCGCCCGCGGCTTCAGGCCGCTCTTGCGGCCGAAGGCAGCGTTGCCCACCAGCACCGCGGCTGCACCGTCGACGATGCCGCTGGAGTTGCCCGGATGATGCCGATGCTCGATGCGCTCGAGCTGCGGGTAGCGCAGCAGCGCCACGCCATCGGCGCCGTACTTCTCACCCATCTCGGCGAACGACGGCTTGAGACCGGCGAGCGAGTCGAGCGTCACCGAACCGCGCACCGTCTCGTCCTGCTCGAGCAGGGTCACGCCGAGAATATCCTTGACCGGCAGGACGGAGCGCGCAAAGCGCCCCTCGGCCCAGGCCTGCGCGGCGCGCTGCTGGCTGCTCACCGCATAGGCATCGAGATCCTGACGGCTGTACCCATGCAGCGTGGCGATCAGGTCGGCGCTCACGCCCTGCGGCACGAAGTAGGTGCGGAAGGCGACTTCCGGATCGGTGGCCCAGGCGCCGCCGCCCGTGCCCATCGGCACCCGCGACATGCTCTCGACGCCGCCACCGATCGCGGCCATGCCCTGCCCCGCCATCACCTTGGCCGC
>CAZIRD010000127.1:0-7443 GCA_964541625.1 uncultured Acidibacter sp. | reverse complement strand
GAACGCCCCCCACAGGAGACGGCTGGAGGCCGGCAGGTCTGCAGGGCCCGCGCGCAGCAGCAGGATGTCGAACAAGGTCTTGAGCGTGGCAGTCATGCAGGAGTCCGTTCCCCTCGGCGGCGAATTCTTGCATAGTCGCACGATGTCGTCGTCCACCGTCCTGGTCGCGACCCACGCGGCCCTCGAGGACCTGATCGGTCAGCTGGATGGCGATGCGCTGGGCCTAGACACCGAGTTTCTCCGCGAGCGCACCTATCGGGCCGAGCTTTGCCTGCTGCAGCTGGCCTCGGCGCGCGCCGCCGCCTGCGTCGATCCGCTCGCACTCGCCGACTTCGAACCGCTGCGCAGCCTGTTCGGTCGTCCGGGGCAGGTCAAAGTGCTGCACGCGGCACGGCAGGACCTCGAGGTGCTCGCACCAGTGGTCGGCGCGATTGGCCCGCTGTTCGACACCCAGGTCGCTGCCGCCCTCGCCGGCTTTCCGGCGCAGGTGGGCTATGGCGAACTCGTCCGCCGGCTGCTCGGCCGCGAACTGCCGAAAGGCGAGACGCGCACCGACTGGTCGCGGCGGCCCCTGTCTTCCGCGCAAGTCGAGTACGCACTCGATGACGTCCGCTACCTCCTGCCGCTGCGCGACACTCTGCTCGAGCAACTCGCGAAACTCGGCCGCAGCAGCTGGCTGGACGAGGAGCTCGCTGCGCTCTGCGATCCGCGGACGCTCACCGTCGACCCCGACAAGGCCTGGCAGCGATTCAAGGGCGTGCAGGGCTGGGACGAAGGCCGGCTTGCGCTCTTGCAGTCGCTCGCCGCCTGGCGCGAACGCCGGGCGATCGCCCGCAACCGCCCGCGCGGCTGGATCCTCGACGATGCGGTGTTGCGCGAGATCGTGCAGCGCGTGCCGCGCGACCGCAGTGAACTCGCGCAGATTCCCGAGATGCCCGAGGGCGTGATCAAACACTCGGGCGAAGAATTGCTCGCCTTGATCGACGCGGCGCGCATCGCCTCGCCGCCGCCGCCGCTGCCGCGCCGCGAGCGTCCGGATCCGCTGTTCGTCGCGCGCACCAAGCGGCTCTCGCAGGTGGTTCAGTCGGCCGCCACCGAGCTCGCGATCGCGCCCGAGGTGCTGGCGACACGCAGGGATCTCGAGGAGATCGCGCGCGGCACGGAGGCCGTACAGGCGCTGCGCGGCTGGCGGGCGACGCTGCTTGGCGAGCGGCTGCGCGCGGTGAGCTGAGCGCAGCCGACCAGCGCAACCTGAAGGCGCTGTCAGCCGAGCGCGTTTTCGACGCGCTCGGTCACCGCCTCGAGCGGCGCGTCAGCAGCAACCGTCTTCAGCAGGCCGCGACCACGATAAAAACCGATCAACGGTTGCGTCTGCTCCTCATACACCGCGAGCCGCTTGGCCACTGTCGCCTCGGCGTCGTCGGGCCGCTGCATCAGCCGCGGCGTCTCGCACTGGCCGCCGCAGGGCGGCGGCACCGGCACGGGGGCCGTGTGCACGTTGAACACCCGGCCGCAGTCCTGACAACTGCGCCGACCGGAGATGCGCTTGACCAGCAATTGCGGATCGACGTCGAAAAGGATCACCGCCTTCAGCGGTTTGCCGATCTCGGCAAGCAGCACATCGAGCCCTTCGGCCTGCGGGATGGTGCGCGGGAAACCGTCGAGAATGAAGCCACGCGCCGTATCAGGCGCGGCGAGCCGCTCGCGCACCATGCCAAGAATGGTGACGTCATCGACGAGTTGACCGGCATCCATGATCGACTTCGCACGGCGCCCGAGCTCGGTGCCGTCGCGGACGTGGGCCCGCAGCAGGTCGCCGGTGGAAATCTGCGGTATGCCGTGGCGCTCGACCAGCCGCTGCGCCTGGGTACCCTTGCCGGACCCGGGGGCCCCGAGGAAGACGATTCTCATGGCGCGCACGGTAACCGGCAGATTCCGGCAGGTCAAACCGTCGGGTATGCTCGCCGCCCATGAAAAAGCCACCCGCGACGAAGGCCAAACGGGCAAAGCCGGCGCCCGCCAAGGCTGCGAGATTGCAGCCGGCACCGCGCAACGCCTTCTACGCCCAGTCGGGCGGCGTGACCGCCGTGATCAACGCCTCGGCGGCCGGCGTCATCGAGACGGCGGCGAAGTACCCGAAGTTCATCGGCAAGGTCTACGCGGGTCGGCACGGTATCGTCGGCGCCCTCGAGGAAGATCTCATCGACTGCTCGAGGGAAAGCAAGGCCACCATCGCCGGACTGCGTCACACGCCCTCCGGCGCCTTCGGCTCGGCGCGCTTCAAGCTCAAGGGCCTCGACAAGAACCGTGCGGAGTACGAACGGCTGATCGAGGTCTTCAAGGCACACAACATCGGCTACTTTTTCTACAACGGCGGCAACGACTCGATGGACACCGCGCACAAGGTGGCGCAGATGGGCGAGGCGCTCGGCTACCCGATCACCTGCATCGGCGTGCCGAAGACTGTCGACAACGACCTGCCGTTCACCGACGCCTGCCCGGGCTTCGGCTCGGTGGCGAAGTACGTCGCCATCTCGACGCTCGAAGCCTCGCTCGATGTGGCCTCGATGGCGCGCACCTCGACCAAAGTATTCGTCATGGAGGTGATGGGTCGGCACGCCGGCTGGATCGCCGCCGCAGGCGGGCTCGCCGGCAAGGGCCGCGACGCCGCGCCGCACATCATCCTGTTCCCGGAGATCGCCTTCGACCGCGCCGCCTTCCTCGCCCGCGTCAAGGAAACCGTCGAGCGCGTCGGCTACTGCGTGATCGTGGTCTCCGAGGGCACGCATGACGCCGAGGGCCGCTTCCTCGCCGATGCCGGCACCAAGGACGCTTTTGGCCACACGCAGCTCGGCGGCGTCGGTCCGGTGGTTGCCAACATGGTGCGCGAGGCGCACGGCTACAAGTATCACTGGGCAGTGGCCGATTACCTGCAGCGCGCTGCACGGCACATCGCCTCCAAGGTCGACGTCGATCAGGCCTATGCGATGGGTCAGGCGGCGGTCGAACTCGCCGTACGCGGGCACAACGCGGTGATGCCGATCGTGGTGCGCAAATCCTCACGCCCCTATCGCTGGAGCGTCGGCCACGTGCCGCTCGCCAAGGTGGCGAACGTCGAGAAAAAGGTGCCGCGCGACTTCATCACGCCGGACGGCTTCGGGATCACCGAAAAGTGCCGCCGCTACCTGCAGCCGCTGATCGGCGGCGGCGACCCGCCGCCCTACAAGGACGGCCTGCCGGTGTACGTGAAGCTCAAGGGCGTGGCCGTCCGCCGCAAGCTGCCGCCGTTCAAGGTCTAGCCGGGCGGCCGTCGCGCTCGGCCGGCCGTCGCCGACGGCGGTGCGCGCCGCCGGGATGACGGAGGCGCTGTGCTATATTTCGCCGCCGTTTACATACGTATTCGGCAGGCTTGCTGTCGATTTTCTTTCAGGGGGACCAACTCAAGATGGACGTCAATCTCTGGCTCTGGATCGCCGTGGGCGCCGGAGCACTCGCAGTCATTTACGGTGCGGTCTCGGCCGCTGCCATCAACGCCCTGCCCGCCGGCAACGCGCGTATGCAGGAAATCGCCGCCGCCGTGCAGGCAGGCGCCCAGGCCTACCTCAACCGGCAGTACTCCACCATCGCCGTCGTTGGCGTGGTGCTCGGCCTGATTCTCGGCATCGCCCTCGACTGGGTGACCGCGGGCGGTTTCGCCGTCGGCGCAATCCTCTCCGGCATCGCCGGCTACATCGGCATGAACGTCTCGGTGCGCGCCAACGTGCGCACCGCCGAAGCGGCCAACCACGGTCTCAACGCCGCGCTGCAGGTCGCCTTCAAGGGCGGCGCCATCACCGGCATGCTGGTGGTCGGCCTCGGCCTGCTCGGCGTCGCAGGTTACTACCTCGCCGTGCGCGGCTTGGTCGGTGACGAGCACGCGCTGCGCTCGCTGGTTGGCCTCGCCTTCGGCGGCTCGCTGATCTCCATCTTCGCCCGCCTCGGCGGCGGCATCTTCACCAAGGGCGCCGACGTCGGCGCCGACCTCGTCGGCAAGGTCGAGGCCGGCATTCCGGAAGACGACCCCCGCAACCCCGCAGTGATCGCCGACAACGTCGGTGACAACGTCGGCGACTGTGCCGGCATGGCGGCCGACCTGTTCGAGACCTATGCGGTCACGCTGGTCGCCACCATGCTGCTCGGTGGCCTGATGATCGCGAGCAGCGACGGCGCGGCGATCATGTACCCGCTCGCGCTCGGCGCCGCCTCCATCGGCTCCTCCATCGTCGGCACCTTCTTCGTCAAGGTCAGCGACGGCGGCAAGATCATGAACGCGCTCTACAAGGGCGTGATCGTCTCGGGCATCGTGTCGGCCATCGCCTTTTGGTTCATCACCGATGCGCTGATGCCGCAGCACTTCGCGGCCATGTTCGGCTGCACCCTGATCGGCCTTGCGCTGACGGCGGCGATGATCGTCATCACCGAGTACTACACCGCCACCGAGTACAGCCCGGTACGCAAGGTGGCCGAAGCCTCGCAGACCGGCCACGCGACCAACATGATCGCCGGCCTCGGCGTGTCGATGAAGTCGACCGCGCTGCCGGTGCTTGCCGTGTGCGCCGCGATCTGGGGCGCCTACACGCTCGGCGAAAGCGGCGAGGCGGGCCACGGCCTCTACGGCATCGCCATTGCCGCAACCTCCATGCTGTCGCTCACCGGCATGATCGTCGCGCTCGACGCCTACGGTCCGATCACTGACAACGCCGGCGGCATCGCCGAGATGTCCGGTCTCGACAAGAAGGTGCGCAACATCACCGATCCGCTCGACGCCGTCGGTAACACCACCAAGGCGGTGACCAAGGGCTACGCGATCGGTTCGGCTGGCCTCGCCGCGCTGGTGCTGTTCGCCGACTACACCCACAAGCTCGAAGACGCCGGCAAGCTGGTCGACTTCTCGCTGTCGGATCCGGCCGTGATCATTGGCCTCTTCATCGGCGGCCTCGTGCCCTACCTCTTCGCCGCCATGGCGATGGAGGCCGTGGGTCGCGCCGCGGGCTCGGTGGTCACCGAAGTGCGCCGCCAGTTCCGCGAGATCAAGGGCATCATGGAAGGCACCGCCAAGCCCGACTACTCCAAGGCCGTCGACCTGCTCACCAAGGCGGCGATCAAGGAAATGGTCGTGCCGTCACTGCTGCCGATCCTCGTGCCGGTGGTCATTGCGTTCGGCATGAACGCGCTGATGGGCCCCGGCGCCGGCATCAAGGCGCTCGGCGGACTGCTGATCGGCACCATCGTCACCGGCCTCTTCGTGGCCATCTCCATGTGCACCGGCGGCGGTGCCTGGGACAACGCCAAGAAGTACATCGAGGAAGGCCACTACGGCGGCAAGGGCTCCGAGGCCCACAAGGCCGCGGTCACCGGTGACACCGTCGGTGATCCGTACAAGGACACTGCGGGCCCGGCCATCAACCCGCTGATCAAGATCATCAATATCGTGGCGCTGCTGCTGGTGCCGCTGCTGTAAGCCACCGCTCGACGCGATTGACACTGGGAACCCCGGCGATTGCCGGGGTTCTTTTTTGCGGTACCGGTTTTGGCATGCCCGCGGCGGTACAGCCGCATGCCGCGCGGTGCGCGTCTAGAAGATCTTGCCGGATTCGCCGATGCGCGTGCGGTACGCGCCCGGGGGTTCACGCGGCGAATCGGCATCGCGCGGCGGCAGCTGCACGTTCGGATCGGGCACCAGCAGACGCCACGCCTCGGTGGGGTTGCGTACGCCCCACCAGAGCCCGCCGAGGCCTTGCGGGACGGCCTTGCGATCCGGGATCTCTGCCGGCTGGCGACGTCCGCGAACGATGACCTCATCGACTTCGCGCGGCAGCGGGCTGAACCACTCCGGGGGTGCCATGAATTCCCGCAGCGGTCCCAGCCGCAGGTCGAGCGGTTTGGGTGCCTGCGGCGCCGGCGGGGTCGGCGGGGTCGGCGCGACCTCGGTTACGCGACCCGTAGCCTGGCCTTTGGCTTGGCCCATGGCCTCGTCCATGGCCGGGCCGAGCACGATGCCGCACGCGGCCAACAGCACCGTGGCGAAAAGCCTTGAAAAGCCCGCCCGGCAGGCTACATTGCCCGCCCTCTTCCCGAAGTACGGAGCAATTCCGGTGCGCAAGCTGTTCCCACGCATGTCTTCGCTGCTCTTGACCATGACCCTGATGCTCGCCGTTCCGGCGGGACTGGCGGCTGATCAACCGGCTGCCGTCAAGGGATCCGCCAGGGAATCCGCGCCGGCACGGCTGGCACCGCCGGAAAAAGTCACTTCGGTCGAGGGTATCACGGAGTATCGGCTGGCCAACGGGCTGCGGGTCCTGCTGTTCCCCGACCCGTCGAAGTCCACGATCACCGTCAACATCACCTACCTCGTCGGTTCCCGACACGAGGGCTACGGCGAGAGCGGCATGGCGCACCTGCTCGAGCATATGGTGTTCAAGGGCACGCCGCGCTTCCCGAACATCCCGCAGGAACTGACGGCGCGCGGCGCGCGGCCAAACGGCACCACCTGGTACGATCGCACCAACTATTTCGAGACTTTCGCTGCGACCGACGACAACCTGCGCTGGGCGCTCGATCTCGAGAGCGACCGCATGGTCAACTCGCTGATCCGCGAAGCAGACCTGCGCAGCGAGTTCTCGGTGGTGCGCAACGAATTCGAGTCGGGCGAGAACAGCCCGGGCCGCGTGATGCTGCAGCGGGTGATGTCGACCGCCTACCTCTGGCACAACTACGGCAAGTCGACCATCGGCTCGCGCGAGGACATCGAACGCGTGCCGGTGGACAACCTGCGCGCCTTCTACCGCAAGTATTACCAGCCCGACAACGCGGTGCTGACTGTCGCGGGCAAGATCGACGAAGCCAAGACCCTCGGCTGGGTCAATGAATTCTTCGGCAAGTTGCCGCGACCGACGCGGCTGCTGCAGCCGACCTACACCGTCGAACCGGTGCAAGACGGCGAGCGCCACGTGGTGCTGCGCCGCGTCGGTGATGTGCAAGTGACCGCCGCGGGCTACCACATCCCGCCGGGCGGCCACCCGGACTTCGCCGCCGTACAGGTGCTCGCCGACGTGCTCACCAACGAGCCCTCCGGCCGCCTCTACAAGGCATTGGTGGAGAGCGGCAAGGCGAGCAGCGTGGACGGCATCGCCTTCAGCCTGAAGGACCCCGGCTACATGTATTTCGCGGCCGAGGTGCTCAAGGACAAGCCAGTTGCCGACGCCACGCAGATCATGCTCGCCGTGCTCGATGGCATGAAGTCGCAGCCGGTGACCGACGCGGAAGTGCAGCGCGCGCGGAACCGCTTCCTTAGTTTCTTTGAGCAGACCTACAACAACAGCGATCGGGTCGGCCTCGGTCTCTCCGAGTACATCGCCAAGGGCGACTGGCGCCTGTGGTTCCTGTCGCGCGACCAGATGGAAA
>CAZIRD010000126.1:0-7575 GCA_964541625.1 uncultured Acidibacter sp. | reverse complement strand
TCACCATCGAGGATGCGATCGAGCAGATCGTCGGCGACATCGACGACGAGTTCGACGTCGAGGACGACCAGAACATCCGCAAGGAGGCCGAGCGACAGTTCATGGTCCGCGGCGCCACGCCGATCGCCGAGTTCAACGAGTATTTCGGCACCGAGCTGCCGGATGCCGAGTTCGATACGGTCGCGGGCCTCGTGATGAAGCAGCTCGGCCACATGCCCCGTCGCGGCGAAACAGTACTGATCGGCGATCTAGAGATGCGCGTGCTCCGCGCCGACCGGCGTCGTGTCGATGCGCTGAAGGTGATCCCGCCGACGGACGTGGTGCCGCTCGAGGACCGGGGGAGCGGCGACTGAACGCGGGTCCGTTGCCGCAGGCCGCTTACGCCGCCGGCGCCAGCAAGACCTTGCTGACACGTTGGGCGCATCCCGCTGCGCTGGCAGGCGGTGCGTTGCTCGCCTTGGCCTTCTCGCCTTTCGGCGCCTGGCCGCTGGCAATTCTTTGTCCGGCGTTGCTGTTCGCGCTCTGGGACGGCGTCTCGCCGCGCCGTGCGGCGGCGCTCGGCTTCAGTTTCGGCTGCGGTACGTTCGCCGCCGGCACCTATTGGCTGTACGTCAGCATCCACGGCTTCGGCAAGGCGCCGCTGTGGCTGGCGCTGACGTTGATGCTGGGCCTCGTTGCGATCATGGCGAGCTACAGCGCCCTGCTCGGCTATCTCAGTGCGCGTTTCCTGCCGCGGCGGGGGGCACTGCGCTGGCTCGTCGGGCTGCCTGCGGGCTGGGTGCTGCTCGAATGGGTGCGTGGCTGGTTCCTCTCGGGATTCGGCTGGCTGTCTCTCGGCTATTCGCAGACCGACAGCTGGCTGGCCGCTTGGGCACCGGTCGGCGGGGTCTATCTGCTCTCCTGGCTGCTCGCGGTCATGGCGGGTGCGCTGGTGATGTGGCGTCTCGAGGGCAGACGCGTCGGTGCTGCGCAGATCATCGTGCCGCCAGCGGCCACGTCAGCCCTGTTGTTGGCGGTGCTGGTTCTGCCGTGGGTCGCGGGACTGCTCCTCGGCCGTATCGAGTGGACCCGCGTCAGCGGGCCGCCGGTCGATGTAGCCATCATCCAGGGCGCAATTCCGCAAGACCAAAAATGGCTCGCCGACAATCGCGACAACACGCTGCGCCGCTATCGGGACTTGACGCTGGAGGCGCTCGGCACCCCGCTTGTCGTCTGGCCGGAGGCCGCAATTCCCGATCTTGCCAACAACGTCGTGCCCTACCTGCGCGAGCTGGCCGAGTCGGCCAACAGCCGCGGCTCCACCTTGTTGCTCGGCTTGATTCGCGCCGAGCCGTCGCGCAGCGGTGGCGAGTCGGCAACCGGATACTTCAACTCGATTCTTGCGCTCGGCACCGATGTCACCTGGTACGACAAACATCACCTCGTGCCCTTCGGCGAGTTCTTCCCGGTGCCGCAAGCGGTGCGCAGCTGGATGCGGCTCATGAACCTGCCGTACTCGGATTTCACGCGCGGTGCGGCCACACAGCCGCCGCTGCAGGCCGCCGGCCTGAGTCTCTCGGCGAGTATCTGCTACGAGGATGCCTACGCCAGTTCGCAACTGGCTGCGGTGCGCGCATCCAACGCGCTGGTCAACGTCACTAACGACGCCTGGTTCGGCCGATCAACTGCGCGTCACCAACATCTGCAGATCTCGCGGATGCGTGCGATCGAGGCACAGCGCTATCTCATACGGGCTGCGAACGACGGCATCTCCGCTGTCCTCGGTCCGCGCGGCGAGTTCGTTGCCCGGGCGCCGGACTTCGAACAGGCCGTGCTCAAGGCGCAAGTGCTGCCGCGCAGCGGACAGCCACCCTACATCCGCTACGGCAATATTCCGCTACTGCTGCTCGTTTTCGTCGGACTCCTGCTCGCCCTGCGGGCGGGCTGGCGGGCCTCTCGCGGCCCGGGCGAGGACGGCCGCCAGCGTGAACTTTCCCCATCGTCAGGGGTCTAGGAACTCGTCTCCATGCACTGGATCATCGCCATGTCACGTCGTCCTTTTGTGCGTCGCAGCATCGCTGCGGCATCGATTGTTCTCGTCTTCGCCGCTTGCCAGCCCGATGCATCGAAGGCCGCTGGGGCGCCGCTCGCCACGCTCGCGCAGGCACCCGCCGGCGGTACGGCTTCGGTCCCTGCGCCCGGAGTGACGCTGCCCAATTTCGCATCGCTGGTACAGCAGCACGGTCCTGCGGTCGTGAATATCACCACCAAGGGCAAGCGCGTGCGTGCCGGTGCGCAGGGCATGTCGCCGGACGATCCGTTCTTCGAGTTCTTCCGCCGCTTCGGCGTGCCTGGCGCACCGGGTGGCCGCAGCGGACCGCAGGGCGGTGATGACGAGGGCATGCGACGCCCGGGTGGCGAGGGTTCGGGCTTTATCGTCAGCAGCGACGGTTACATTCTCACCAATGCGCACGTGGTCGACGAGGCGGATGAAGTCACCGTCCGGCTGACCGACCGCCGCGAGTTCGTCGCCAAGATCATCGGTCTCGACAAGCCCACCGATGTGGCAGTACTCAAGATCGAGGCAAAGAATTTGCCGGTTGTGCGTATCGGTGACCCCTCGAAGCTGCGTCCGGGCGAGTGGGTGCTCGCGATCGGCTCGCCGTTCGGCTTCGACAACACCGCGACGGCCGGCATCGTTAGCGCGACGGCGCGCGGCTTGCCGGGTGGCGACAGCAACTACGTCAACTTCATCCAGACCGACGTGGCGGTGAATCCCGGTAATTCCGGTGGCCCGCTGTTCAACCTCGCTGGCGAGGTGGTCGGCATCAACTCGCAGATCTACAGCCGATCCGGCGGCTACATGGGTATTTCGTTCGCCATCCCCATCGACGTCGCGGTGGGTGTACGCGACCAGATCATCGCCAAGGGGCGCGTCAGCCGTGGCCGCATCGGCGTGGCGATCCAGCAGGTTGATGCGACGCTCGCCGAAAGTTTCGGTCTCGACCGGCCGCGCGGTGCGCTGGTCGGCAATGTCGAGCCGGATGGTCCGGCGGACAAGGCCGGTATGCGTCAGGGCGACATCATCCTGTCCGCCAACGGACGGATCATTGAACGCTCGGAGGAATTGCCCACGGTCATTGGCGCGATCCGGCCAGGCACCGAGGTCGCGCTCGAGGTCTGGCGCGATCGCGAGAAGCGCACGATCAAGATCCGCGTCGGTGAACTCGAGCCGACCGAGGCGACTGCGGCGAATTCCGAGAAGGCCGAGCCTACCAACGCGGTTGACCGACTCGGGCTTGCAGTGCGGGAACTGACTGCCGAAGAGCGCAGCCGCGGCGGTGAGCGCGACGAGCGCGGCGCACGTGCAGCGCTGCCCGAGGGTGTGCTCGTGGAGCGCGTCCAGGGGGTGGCCCGCGACGCCGGCGTACAGCGCGGCGACTTCATCCTCAACGTCAATGGCCGCTCGGTGAAAACGGTCAAAGAATTTCGTGAGGCGGTCGGCAAGGCGGGCAAGGCGGTCGCGCTGCTGGTACAGCGCGGTGGGTCGCAAATCTTCATCCCGGTCCGCGCCGAGTAGGCGCGGACGGTCGCCGCCGGCGGCGGTCAGCGGCCGTTTTCGGCGAGCTGCCTGAACCGCCGCAGCCCGAAGGCCAGCAGCAGCGCCGCGAGCGGCGCGGCGACCACCGTGACGGCAGTCGCACCGTCGCCGATGCGCTGCTCGTCCCGCAACACGTAGTCGGACACCAGCGACATGGCGGTTGCGCCGAAGCCGATGCCGGTAAGGTTGATCACCAGCAGATAGACGGCGGAGGCGCGGGCACGCAGGGTCCCCGGGGTGACGAGCTGCAGTGCCGCCGAGGCTGCGGCGAACGGAAAGCTGGAAAAGAACAGCATCGGTGCCAGCAGCGCCACCGCCAGGGTGGGGTCACGCACGAGAAAGGTGGCCGCTACCAGCGGCGCAATCGCCACGGCGCCGAGCAGTACGACGCGCATCTCGGCATCCTGCTGGCCTCGCGATCGCCAGCGATCAGCCAGCATGCCGCCGGCCATGATCCCCGCCGAGCCAGCCACCAGCATGATCGGTCCGAAGCTGAACGCCACCTCGAGGGGGCTGAAGCCGTGCACGCGCATGAAGTGCGCGGGGATCCAGAAGGCCACGCCGTTGAAGATCAGGGTCAGCATCGATACCCCGAAGGTATGGCTGACGTAGAAGCGACGTTCACGCCACATCAGGGTCACGACGTCAGCGAAGCCGTTGGTACCGCCGGCGACGGTCGGCTGGCGCGCAGGCTCGGGAATGAGCAGCATCCAGCCTGCGACCAGCATGCCGAGCGGGCCGAGAATGAGAAACGGCAACTGCCACGGCCGCACTTCGCCGATCAAGGGAAGGTGAAACGTACCCGCCGCGGCGATCACCGCGACCAGCGCGCCAGTGATCATGACGGCGACGCCGATGCCGAAATAAATGCCCATCGAAAACAGCGCCAGTGCGCGGCTGCGCTGCCGCGGCGGGTAAAGGTCGGCGATCATGGAGTAGGCGGTCGGCGTGAGCGCTGCTTCGCCGATTCCCACACCGACCCGTGCGGCGAACAGGCCGAGGTAACTCGTGGCGCGACCACACAGCGCCGTCATCAGCGACCAAAGAAATATCCCGCCGGCGACGATGTTGCGCCGGTTGCCGGTATCGGCCCAGCTGCCGATCGGCCAGACGCCGAGCAACGTATAGCAGATGGCGAAGGCGAGCCCATGCAGCAGGCTCACTTCGGTATCGCTGAGTGCGAGGTCGGCGCGGATCGGGCCGACCAGCATGGAGAGGATCTGGCGGTCGACGTAGGAAAAGAGGTACGCGACCATGAGCGCGATCGTTGCCCGGCGCGCGACGGCAGCCTCGGGAAAATTGTGGGCTTGCATCGAGCGCAGCCTGCCGTCAGTAGTTCGGCGTCTTGGGCAGGGGCTGCCCGTACGGTGCGAGCTCCGGCGGCAGGATCGGCCGATGCGGCGGGTTCCAGGAGAAGGGTTTCTTTTCGGTAGCGAACTCGTTTACCAGCGGGCCGTTGACGGTTCGCACGAACAGGTTGTAGCCGGTGTCGGTGCCGGCTGGCCCGTGCCACATGTTTTCGCGCCACCAGCAGTAGCCGCCGCGCTGCATGCGACCGAGATCGCCCCAGACGTAGTCGCCCTCGATGGTGTACAGCTCCTCGACCATCGGGTGGGTCCACTGCGGCTTGGCCATGCCGGGCGGCACGCGGTGCGGCGGGGAGCAATAAAGGAACGAGGTTTCACCCGTGTAAGGGTTGGTGCGCAGCGGTTTGATGGCGACCCCGCGCGAGAGTTGCGGATCGACGAGTCCGGGATCCCACTCCATTTGCAGCGGATCGACATGCTCGACCAGCAGGCGCGGGTCGAAGTCCGGAGCGGCGCCGACCGCCAGCCTCGGCGGTCCATAGAACATGGTGAGCAGGACGGCGCCGTGGAGGCTCTCCGCCTGCTCGCGCGGGAAGCCGGCAGGCAGGAAACCGTAGTGATGCTGCTCGTAGCAACGGCCGTTGATCCGCAGTGCGCCCTCCAGGACGAGGAACTCCTCGTGGGTGGTCAGGGCCTGCGGCGTCGAGCGTTGCCAGCCCGCCGGATAGCGCACGATGCAGGTCGAACTGCCGTCGGTGTCGTCAACGCTGAGCAGTTTGTGGTCGACGTCCGGTCGTGAATCACCCTGCAAACCCCGCTGCCAAGGGATCATTTGCGACTGGACGAACATGATGTGCGGTCTTGCCATGGGTGTAGTGGAGCAAATCCGCCGGGGCACTACAATCGGCTGTTCGTTTCCGTCCGAACCGCGGGGCATGCCGATGCTGGGACAGGTTCTCGATCATGTGGGCTTCGTCGGCCCCGATCTGCAAGCCATGAGGGCCGAGTGGCAGCGACTCGGTTTCCAGCCGACATTGCCGCAGGCCTTGCGCGCAGTCGACTCGACCGGTGAGGTAGCCGATCTCGGCCAGCGCAGTTGCCACGTCATGCTCGAGCATGGCTATGTGGAACTGACCGAGGTTCGCAGTGACGCGAAGGATCATCACCTTGCGCCCTGGCTCGCGCGTGGACCCGGCCTGTGCATCGTCGCCTATGGCGTGCCCGATGCCGAGGCCTGGCGCGCCGACTGCGGCGAGCCAACGATGTCCGCGGTGATGACGGCCACCCGCGACATCGACTACGGCGTGCCCGGCAGCCTGCGTGGCGCGGCTCGCTTCCGCTGGTGCATGCGCGATCCCGCGCTGACGCCCATGGCACTCGAGTGCGTGGTCGAGCATTGCAGTCCCGAACTCGTCTTCCAGCCGGCCGTCCAGCGGCATCCCAATGCGGTCTGCGCGCTGCGCGGTCTGCAGGTCAGGGACGGACGGATCGCCGTTGTCGAGTTTCTGACGCGCGATCTCGACGCCTTGCGCGCATGCCTTGCGGGTGCCGGTGTTGCCCGGGAGGAAACTGTGCAGACGGCGGTCGATGGGCCGCCGCAGACCGTCATCGAAACGCCGCTCGCCACCGCGACGGGCTGTCGATTGCGCTTTTTTGCCGTTCCTGCATGAGCTGACGCCGTCGTGTACCATCGCCGCTCGCCGCGGCGCCGCGGCAGCGCGGTGCTGCAGCAGCGGTTGGCCCCGGTTTTTTTGATCACGGGCTTTCACATGGACGAGCGATACGACCCGGCAGCCGTGGAGCGCGCCGCGCAGCAATACTGGGACGGTGCGCGCAGTTTTGCCGCCAGCGAGGACCCGTCGCGGGCAAAGTTCTATTGCCTGTCGATGTTCCCGTACCCTTCCGGGCGGCTGCACATGGGCCATGGCCGCAATTACACGATCGGCGACTCGCTGTCGCGCTTCATGCGCATGCAAGGTCGCAACGTGCTGCAGCCGATGGGCTGGGATGCCTTCGGCTTGCCGGCGGAAAATGCCGCCATGGCAAACGGCGTCGCGCCGGCCAAATGGACACGCGACAACATCGCGTACATGAAGCGGCAGCTGCAGTCGCTCGGTTTCGCGCTCGACTGGGAGCGCGAATTCGCCACCTGCGATCCCGCCTACTACCGCTGGAACCAGTGGTTGTTCCTGCGCATGCGCGAGAAGGGCGTCGCCTACAAAAAAACCGGGGTGGTCAACTGGGACCCGATCGACCAGACCGTGTTGGCGAACGAGCAGGTGATCGACGGGCGCGGTTGGCGAACCGGCGCGCTGGTCGAGAAGCGCGAAATCCCGATGTATTACCTCAACATCACCGCCTACGCCGACGAGTTGCTCGGTGCCTTGGCGGGCCTCGACGGCTGGCCGGAGCGCGTGCGAACCATGCAGGCGAACTGGATCGGTCGCAGCGAAGGCGCGGAGGTGGCCTTTCCGCTGGCCGATGACGCTCGCGCCGTGCTGGCCGCCGCCGGCGGTCAGGTTGGCACATCCGGACAGACCGCCGCGGCAAACTCCGCGACGCCGCCCGTACTCAAGGTATTCACCACCCGCGTTGATACGCTGTTCGGCGTCAGCTTCATGGCGATCGCCGCGGAGCATCCGTTGGCGCTGGCCGCCGGCGCGCGCGATCCGCAACTGCAGGCGTTCA
>CAZIRD010000125.1:0-7575 GCA_964541625.1 uncultured Acidibacter sp. | reverse complement strand
AGAGGATCTGGCCCGGGCGGATACGCTGGCTGGCCAGACTCTGTTCGAACAGTTGCGCAAAACTTTCAGTCATTGGTTTTTCACTCGAGCGATGCAAAGGGCACCGCGCCTGTTGCCCCGCTTGCCACGTTCCGTGGACGCACGGGAGTTGCTGCACAAGGCCACGCAATCCCTGCGCGACCAACCCAAAAGCCGATCGAAATTCAACGGAGGGTCAGCGCCACAGGGCGCGCGCGCGTCCGAGTTCGATCACCCGTTCGAGCACCGCCTCGACCGGGATGCCGGTGGAGTCGATGACGAACGCGTCGGACGCAGGCCTGAGCGGTGCCACGCTGCGGGTTGAATCCCGCAGGTCGCGCTCGGCGATCTCCCGCGAAAGGGCGGCGAGACTAACACCAGAGTCCTTGTCTTTCAACTGCTTATGACGTCGTAGCGCCCTCTCGTCAGCGCTCGCCGTGAGGAAGATCTTGAGCGGCGCGGCGGTGAACACGACCGTCCCCATGTCGCGACCGTCGGCGATCAGCCCCGGGGGCTTGGCAAACGCCCGCTGCCGCGCCATCAGGGCATCACGCACTTCCGGCCAGGCGGCGACCCGCGAAGCCCCCTGCCCGGTCTGCTCGGCGCGGACCTGGTCGGTCACCTCGACGCCTTCGAGCAGGATGCGCTCGCCACCATCATCCCGGACCCCGAACACTACATCCATGGCGCCAGCCAGCCGCGCGTGGCCGCCGACGTCCTCGCGAGCGAGTCCCGCTTTCTGACCGGCAATGGCAACCAGTCGATACAAGGCCCCGCTGTCGAGCAGGTGCCAACCGAGGCGCTGCGCGAGAAGTCGGCAGACCGTACCCTTGCCGGAGCCTGAGGGCCCGTCGATGGCCGCCACAGGCGCCGCGACCTGCGCCCCGGTCATCCGTTGGACGTCGGTTGCCGCCCCGCTCACGGGCCGGCGCCTCCGGGGGGTGACTCCTGCAGGCGCAGTCCGCAGGTCCGCGCCAGCTCGGCAAACCCCGGGAAGGAGGTGGCGACGTTGGCGGTATCGCCGATCTCGATCGACCCTGCAGCCTGCAGGGAGGCCACTGCAAAGGCCATCGCGATCCGGTGGTCCCCGTGGCTGTCGATGCGGCCACCACGGAATACCGCTCCCGGCGCGCTGCGCCCGGCGATGCGCATGCCGTCCGGCAGCAAGTGATGCTCGACCCCGAGCGACCCGAGGCCGGCAGCCATCACCGCAAGGCGATCGCTTTCTTTGACGCGCAATTCCTCGGCGCCGCGGAGCAGCGAGGGGCCCTCGGCGCAGGCTGCCGCGATGAAGAACACCGGAAACTCATCGATCGCCAGCGGTACGAGATCGAGCGGTACCTCGATGCCACGGAGTCGCGAAGGCCGAATCAGCAGGTCGGCGATCGGCTCCGGACCACGGGTCGAGAGCTGCTGTACCGTGATGTCGGCACCCATCGCATTCAGGATGTCGAGGAGTCCCGTTCGTGTCGGATTCATGCCGACACCGCGCAGCAACAGCGAGCCGCTGCCGGCGATGCAGCCGGCGACCATGAAGAACGCCGCCGAGGAGAAGTCCGCCGGCACATCGACATGCGTACCGTGTAGTGACTGCCCGCCGCGCAAGACAGCGGTTGCTCCCTCGCGGCTGATCTCGACGCCGAAACCCGCGAGCATGCGCTCGGTGTGATCGCGGGTCGGTGCGGGCTCGGTCACCCGGGTGGTGCCGTGCGCGCGCAGCGCAGCCAGCAGCACGGCGGATTTGACCTGCGCGCTGGCCACCGGCATGTGGAAATCGATGGCCTGCAAAGATTGACCGCCGTGGATGATCACCGGCGGCTTGCCCTCGCGGGTGTCGATCTTCGCGCCCATCAGGCGCAGCGGCGCCGCCGCCCGCTCCATCGGCCTGCGCATCAGCGAGCTATCGCCGACCAGCGTCGAGTTGAAGGTCTGTCCTGCCAGCAGCCCCATGAAGAGCCGCATCGCCGTCCCGGCGTTGCCCATGTCGAGCGGATGATCGACCCCCCGCAGACCCTCGGCGCCGACGCCCACGATGCGCAGCCCCGCCGGGCCGGTTCGCTCGATCTTTACGCCGAGCGCGCGCAGCGCCTTGAGCGTCGCGAGACAATCCTCGCTTTCGAGGAAACCCTCGACGGTGGTCACACCGTCGGCGATACCGCCGAGCATCAGCGCACGGTGCGAGACCGACTTGTCACCCGGCACGCGGATCTCGCCGGCGACGGCGGAACCCGGCGCAACCGACCAGCGTGCTGCCGACGCTGCGCTCACAGGACGGCGCGTGGGTAGGCGCCGAGCACGCGGAATAGCGAGGCCCGCGACTTCAGCCGCTCGAGCGCGCGGGCCACCGGCGGATCGTCGGTATGACCCTCGAGGTCGATGAAGAACACATAGTCCCACTTGCGACGCTGTGAGGGCCGCGATTCGATACGCGTCAGGCTGACGCGGTTTCGCGCCAGGGGTTCGAGCAGCCGGTGCAGCGCACCCGGCGCCTCGGTATGTCCCGTTGACACCAGCAACGTGGTGCGATCACGGCCGCTACGACCAAAGCTGCGTCGACCGATGACGAGGAAACGCGTGGTGTTGTCGGGGCGATCCTCGATATCGGCGGCGATCACGTTGAGTCCGTAGACCTCGGCGGCCGTCTCCCCGGCAATGGCGGCGGTACCTTTCTCGTCACGCGCCCGCCTCGCACCCTCGGCGTTGCTCGACTCGGCGATCAATTCGACCTCCGGCAGATGCTCGCGCAACCATTGCCGGCACTGCGCCAGCGACTGCGGATGGCTGCAGATCCGCTTGATCTCGCGCAGGCTGCGCATCTTGCCGAGCAGGTTCTGACGAATCCGCAATTCGACTTCGCCACAAATACGCAGCGGCGAGGTGAGAAAACGATCGAGCGTGTGGTTGACGCTGCCTTCGGTGGAATTCTCGATCGGTACCACGCCGAAATCGGCATGACCCGCTTCGACTTCCTGGAAAACCTCGTCGATCGTGGTCAGCGACAGCGCGCGCGCCGAGTGGCCGAAGTGTTTGTAGACGGCCGCTTGCGAGAACGTGCCCTCCGGTCCGAGAAAGCCGACCTTGAGCGGTTCCTCCTGCGCGAGACAGGCAGACATGATCTCGCGAAAGAGACGCACGATCTCCTCGTCGCGCAGCGCTCCCGTGGCGCGCGCCGCGGCATTGCGCTCGAGCGCCATGCGCAGCACCTCGGCCTCGCGTTCCGGGCGGTAGAAGTCGACCAGCCGCCCTTCCTTGCCCTTGGAGATGCCCACCTCGCGGGCGAGTCGTGCCCGCTCGTTCAGCAAGTCGTGCAGCCGACGGTCGACGGCGTCGATTCGCCCCCGCAGCCCGGATATTTCCGTCGCGGCGGCAGGCTTCGCCCGCCGACGGGTCGTGGCTCTCGTTTGCTGTGTCGCCGCGGGTTTGCCCGCCTTCGCTTTGCGCTTTGCCATGACGATCAACGCGCCTCCTGCAGCCAACGCGCCGAGAGTACGCCGTCGATCGCGCGAATGCGATCGAGCAGCGCCGCATCCAACGGACCCTCGGCGTCGATCAACGTGTAGGCAAGCTCGCCGCGCGACTTGTTGAGGAGCTCGGCGATATTGATGCCCGCTGCGGCCAGCAGGGTGGACATCTGCCCGACCATGTTCGGTACGTTGCTGTTGGCCACCGCGAGCCGCACGGTTCCCGCCGGTCGCGGCAGGCTGGCGTCGGGAAAGTTGACGCAGTGACGGATGTTGCCGTTCTCGAGGTACTCGCGCAGCGTGTCGGCCACCATGACGGCGCAGTTCTCCTCGGCCTCGCCGGTCGAGGCGCCAAGATGCGGCAGCGCGATCACGCGCCGATGGCCCTTGAGTGCGTTCTTCGGAAAGTCGCAGATGTAGGCCTGCAAACGCCCGGCATCAAGCGCGCCGATCACCGCGGCATCATCGACGATCGGCGCCCGCGAAAAATTCAGCACTACGCCATCCTTCGGCATGAGACGGATACGCGCCTCGTTGACCAGCCCGCGAGTGGCCTCGCCGAGCGGTACGTGCACGGAAACGAACTGGCTGCGTGCGAACAGGTCATCGAGCGACAACGCCTGCTCGATGCTCGCCGAGAGTTGCCAGGCACGCTGCACCGTGATCTGCGGGTCGTAGCCGATCACCCGCATGCCGAGGCGCTCGGCAGCATTGGCCACCTCGACGCCAATCGCGCCGAGGCCGATCACGCCCAAGGTACGTCCCGGCAACTCGAACCCGGCGAAGTCCTTCTTGCCCTTCTCCGTGGCCTCGTCGATCGCCTTGTCATCGCCCTGCAGCGAACGCGCGAAGTCCCAGGCCTGCACGATGTTGCGCGCGGCGAGGAACAGGCTCGCGATTACCAGTTCTTTGACGGCATTGGCATTCGCGCCCGGCGCATTGAACACGGGCACACCGCGTTTCGAGAGCGCGGCCACCGGCACGTTGTTGGTACCCGCGCCCGCACGCGCCACAGCCAGCACACTGCGCGGAATATCGAGCGCATGCATGTCGGCGGACCGCAGCAGAATCGCGTGCGGATCGGCGATGGCCGAAGCGACTTCGTAGCGGTCGCGCGGCAGGCGCTCGAGGCCACGCAGACTGATGTTGTTCAGCGTCTGTATGCGATAGGTCATGGCGATTTCAGCCGTGGCGACGCTGGAAATCCGCCATGAAGGCGATCAGGGCGTCCACACCCTCGACTGGCATCGCGTTGTAGATCGAGGCGCGCATGCCGCCCACACTGCGGTGGCCCTCGAGGTTGGCGAGTCCGGCCTTGGCCGCTTCCGCGCAGAAAGTCTTTTCGAGTTCAGGGTTCGGAATGGTGAACGGCACGTTCATCCATGAACGGCAGTCCGGCGCGACGGGGCTGCGGTAATAGCCCGAACCGTCGATCGCGGTGTACAAACGCGTCGCCTTGCTGCGGTTGCGCTCGCCGACCACGGTGAGCCCGCCCTGACGCTTCAGCCACTGGAAGATGAGACCGGCCATGTAAATGCCGAAGGTCGGCGGCGTGTTGAGCATCGAGCCTTCCTTCGCCATCGCTTCGTAGTCCCAGATCGGCGGCGTCCCCGCACGGGCCTTGCCGAGCAGGTCGTCGCGCACGATCACCACCACGAGACCGGACGGACCGATGTTTTTTTGCGCGCCGGCGTAGATCAGGCCAAAACGGCTGACGTCGATCGGCCGCGAAAGGATGGTCGAGGACATGTCGGCGACCAGCGGCGCAGCGCCGGCGTCCGGAATGTAGGGGAACTCCACTCCGCCGATGGTTTCGTTCGGCGTGTAATGGAGATAGGCCGCGCCGGGTGTCGGCCGAAGGGCCGCTGCCGCCGGTACCGTCGAGTAATTCGAAGCCGCCTCGTCGGCGATCACGTTGACCTTGCAGTAGCGCTTGGCTTCGCTGATGGCTTTCTTTGACCAGGCGCCGGTGTTGAGGTAATCGACCGTCGACTCGACCGTCGTCAGATTGAGCGGGATCGCCGTGAACTGCCCGGTCGCCCCGCCCTGCAGGAAGAGAACCTTGTAGTTCGCGGGAATCGACATGAGCTCGCGCAGGTCGTCCTCCGCGCGCTGCGCGACGGCCACGAAGGCCTTGCTGCGATGACTCACCTCCATCACCGACATGCCGCTGCCCTGCCAGTCGGTCATCTCGTCGCGAGCCTGCTCGAGCACCTCGAGGGGCAAGGTGGCCGGCCCGGCAGCAAAATTGAATACGCGCACTGTCATCGCCTCATGGGAAAAGATCGAAGAATTTGCTCGGGCTACGGCGCCGGACGGCAGTCGGGTAACCGCGGTCAGTGGATGCCGGGGGATCCGGCGGCGTCCACGTCGCTGCCCTCGGGCGCGGACGACACCGTCTCGCCGCCTGCCGCAACCGGCTCATCGTTCGCCCCCAGCGAGGCGATGCCCTCGACGCTGACGAGCCGGTCGCCCTCTTCGAGACGAATCAGGCGTACGCCCTGGGTGTTGCGACCGACGACCGAAACCTCGGCGACTCCGGTACGAACCAGCGTCCCGCCGGAGCTGATCAGCATGATTTCCTGATCGGCCTGAACTTGCAGCGCCGCCACGGTGGCGCCGTTGCGCTCGGTGGTCTGCAAGGCGATCACGCCCTGCCCGCCGCGCCCATGCAGCGGGAAGTCATCGAGCGGGGTGAGCTTGCCGTAGCCTTGTTCGCTCGCGGTGAGAATGAGGCCGTCGCCGACGACCACCAGCGAAATGACCTCCTGGCCCTCCGCCAGCCTGATGCCGCGCACACCCGTCGCATCGCGTCCCATCGGGCGGACTTCGTCTTCGCGAAAGCGGATGGCCTTGCCACCGTTTGAACAGAGGATGATGTCGCGGCGGCCGTCGGTGAGTCCGACACCGACCAGGCGATCGCCGTCACGCAGGTCGACAGCGATGATGCCCGAGGGACGCGGTCGCGAATACGCCGACAGCGGCGTTTTCTTGACCGTGCCATGGCTGGTCGCCATGAACACGAAATGCTCGTCGTCGAACTGCTTGATCGGCAGCAGGGCGTTGATTTTCTCGCCCTCCTCCAGCGGCATGAGGTTGACGAGCGGCTTGCCGCGCGCACCACGCCCGGCTTGCGGCAACTCAAACACCCGCAGCCAGTAGACCCGACCGCGATTGGAGAAACACAGCAGCGTGTCGTGGGTATGCGCCACGAACAGCTTCTCGATGAAATCTTCGTCCTTGACGGTGGTCGCCGTCTTGCCACGACCGCCGCGCCGCTGCGTCTGGTACTCGCCGAGCGGCTGGCTCTTGGCGTAACCGGCGTGCGAGAGCGTGACGACGACATCCTGCGGCTCGATCAGGTCTTCGGTGGCGAGGTTGATGTGATCGCGATTGATCTCGGTGCGCCGCGCGTCGCCGTAGTCGTCGCGGATGGCGATCAGCTCGTCGCGCACCACCTGCGTCAACCGCTCCGGCCGGGCGAGGATGTCGGACAGGTCGGTGATCAGCGCGAGCAACTCGCCGTACTCGCCGACGATCTTGTCCTGCTCGAGGCCGGTGAGGCGGTTGAGCCGCATGTCGAGGATCGCCTGCGCCTGCACCTCGCTCAAGCGATAGCCGCCCGCTTCGCGCTGCAGCCCGAGTTCGGCGGCGAGATCTTTGGGCCGCGTCGAGATGTTGTTGGCTCGGGCCAGCATCTCGGGCACCGCGCCAGACGCCCAGGTTCGCGACAAGAGCCCCGTCTTCGCTTCGGCCGGGGTCGGTGAGGCCTTGATGAGCGCAATCACCTCGTCGATGTTGGCCAACGCGACGGCAAGACCCTCGAGGGTGTGCGCGCGATCGCGCGCCTTGGCGAGGTCGTAAACCGTGCGCCGCGTGACCACTTCGCGCCGGTGACGGAGGAACGCCTCCAGCATTTCCTTGAGCGACAGCAGCCGCGGCTGGCCGTCGACCAGCGCCACCATGTTGATGCCGAACACGGTCTCGAGCGGCGTTTGCGCGTAGAGATTGTTGAGCACCACCTCGGCGTTCTCGCCGCGACGCAGCTCGATGACGATGCGCATGCCGTCCTTGTCGGACTCGTCGCGCAGGCCGT